>JAUHXT010000057.1 GCA_030426925.1 Alphaproteobacteria bacterium
TTCCAGTTCTGGTCCCAATAGTCTTCGCCCGCTTTGTCCTTTTGCTGTGTTTGCATTTTTACCCTGCCTTTTTCAATACATTCCAGCGTGATGGCTTCACCGTATCCTCGTCCGCGCAAGCATAGCGCAGCCAGTCAATCTCCCCCCCATCACTCATGGTCGTGACCTTATCATATGCGCCGACAACGCCGGAAAGTTGGGCTGCATCCTGCGCACCAAAGACAACGCTGTCAACACAAGAGTTATGTCTTAAAAACGCCAATGCCCCCTCCAGATAACTCAAATCCTGTGCCTGCATATCATGCTGAAACGCTGCCAGCCCGTCATAAAGCTTATGTAAGTAGGCAGGTACGTCCTTCGCTTGGGTCAAAACCACGCCCTGCAAAAACGCTGACCGCGCATGGACTGTCACGCCACGCGCCTTCAAGTCCTCTAAAAAGCTCTGCGGCATAAAGTTCTGGTTCATGACGTTGAGCGGCAACTGAACAACATCAAAATCAAAGCGATCAGATAAGGCGTAATAGTCATCCGGCCTTTCAATAGACAAGCCGGAGGCCTTGGCGATACCTTCCGCTTTCAACGTATCAAAAAAATCATCCGGCACAGAACCATCCACTGACGGCGCGTAATGAAACATAAGGCATTCAAAAGAAGGCAGCTGCATAAGATCCAGCTCTTGGCGCAACCCTGAAACAATATCCGTCACACCGCCTTGTGAAACGGGATGCCGCAATATCTTATTGATAACCTGAAAACGCTGCCCCCTGTCTTTATGATAGGCCGCAACAAGTGCGTTCGCCTCGCCATATCCCTGCGCACTGTCTAGCGTTGTTATGCCCCGTGCAAACGCTGTATCCAGAGTGTCAAAAACCGTATCTTCGGACGGCTGACCGGACGTGTTGGACACACCGTAATCAAGGCCAAACTGGACTGTACCGAGGATCAGCGTCATACCCGCTTCTTTTCATCCCCGAAACTGTTGATCAGGCATTTAACACATTCAATATAATGACCGGGATGGCGCACAGGGCATTGCAGAATACCCAGAGCATAATGTTTCGCAGCCTTAAAATTATGATTGTTCCCCTTATACGCCGTAGCGATATACCAGTTCATCTGGCTTTTGACCTTCATCCGCTCCAGCACAGGCCACTGCGCAAGGTGATCTGCATATTTTCCGTAGAATTGATCGACACGCTGCGCGATATAATCGCCAGGACGCATCGGTGCCTTGTGGTAATAACTTAACGGCTCGTGCAAAATGCCAATCGTTGCGTGCTGGACCACCCTGTACACCCAGTCGAGGTCGGTAAATAACCGTAAATCCTCATCGAAATAATTATCACCAGTCGCTGAACGTTTAATCATCAGGTTCGTACCAACGCCGTAACCGCATCCCCCCGTCATCAATATTTTCGGGGCAATCCGGTCAATAGAATACGATATATGTTCCGCCTTATCATAATCTTCATCGGTGACCTGGTAATATTCGCAAAACACACCGTCAAGCCCCTGCTCATCCAGAAAGCGCTTCTGCTTCTCAAGCTTTTCGGGAATCCATTCATCATCAGAATCAAGGAACGCAAGGTATTCGCCGCTCGCTGCACGAATACCGGTGTTGCGCGCTCCCGCTTCCCCGCGGTTTTTCTCGTGACAGATATACGTGATGGTGATGTTGGTGAATTCTTTTTGAAGCCTGTCAACGACCTCCGGCGTATTATCCTGCGACTCATCATCGACAATAACGACTTCGGAAGGCAGAAGTGTTTGCGCCGCGATACTGCCCAGCGTCCGGGGCAGCAGGTCAGCGCGGTTATAAGACGGTATAATAACAGATATGCTCATAGCTCACGTATCATTCTTGGAATAACCGGACAGCGTACGAATAACACCATCCACTGCATTAACATCGGCAGGCACGAAATAACCTCTAATGTAATTCCGCACCAGTTGAAAATCCTGCTCTCTATCGTCCTGTGAAAGGTTTCGAACGGCCGCTAGAATATTGCCAAAATCTTCTCCGGCTTTCCAGTGCCTTGTCACCGGGTTGTCAGGCATATCGAACAGCGGATCAGAACTCATGGCCTGCCCTGTATCGATATATACCGCCGGCCTGCCGGATAGCAAAGCCTCAAATACCGCTGTAGTTCCGCTGTGAAGTACGACTTCGGCCTCCAGCAAAGCCTGCGTCAGTGTCTTGTGCTCATCTATAACAAAAATATCCGACAGTGTTTCCTGCCCGATCGGCTGTAACGGATGCATGCGCACATAAATTTTCTGCCCGTAGTCCGGTGCTATATACCGCTCTATAACCTGCAATACTCCGTAGTCAGACGGCGATCCCTGGAGCAAAACAAGAAGTCTACCCTCATTGCTTTCAGCATAACGGACATCTTCCGTGTTCTGCCGCCGCAAATCACAACCATCTAACACGCAGTCGTGATGCATAATATTTTTCAGGATGGCCGAAGCATTTTTACCGCTGCTTAACACTGCATCCGGATATATTTTGTAATCACTGCCCCCATCCTGCTTAAGACCGGACGGCATAATCGCGGTATGCTGAAAACCAATGGTTTTACGCCCTAAGTCACGGGCGGCGGCAATACATCCCGCTTCCCAGCAATTTCCCTCATACAAATGCAGCGCATTTGCCTGAACATTTTTTTTCAGAACATTCCGGCAGGCGTGATAGGCAATCAGAGTAAGCGGCAATTGCGCCTGAATGCCGCTCATGATATCGCTGTGAACGATAGAAACGGGATACTCCCCCTCCGGGCATTTATAACGAAATGTCAGGATACCCCACAGGCTCGTTAATACATTCCAAAACGACAGACAATCAATCATGTTGAATGCCGCAGGCGGATGACCGTTATGAATGGCTGCATCTGCGGATTGCTCAAGATAAAATATAACCGCTGCCTGCTGTCCGCCACCTGCTAACTGTTGTGGCAGATTCCCCCAAAACGGGTCACGCCGTTCTTTATTCCATACCGCAACCGCTCTGGGCATCCAGATGCTGGCACACAGCCACTGCAGTGCCATATCATCGGATTTATTCGCGGGGAAAAGACCGGTTCTGGACAGGAAAAAACGAATAGCGCGGTAAACCATTTTGACATGGTGTAACAAACCATATGAATCCCGCTTCGCCTTTCGGACATCCGCACTATCAACTTCACAGACTTCACAGATTTTCTGCGCGTATAAAAACCACGAAGGATCGATAAAAACCACTTCAGCACTATTCTCGACCGAAGACATAAGTTTTTGCAGTCTCTCAAAACTCTCCATTCCCTGAAAGAAAGATGATTGCCATGTATTACCGGCGGAAAAAGGGGTTGAAAGAAATAAAGTATTGTCTTTGTTAACGCTTCGCCAGCGCTCCAATATATCCTGATATCGTTTGACCAGAGCCCCGGCCTCCCCTTCGGACAAAGCCGGCAGGAAACGCCCTCCCGCTTGGTAACAGGCGCGCCAGTCATCCGGTTCCACCAGATAAAAATAGGCGTCTTTTGAAACAGCTTTCTTATAAGAAAAATGAACAGGCATAATAAGTTTCTACAATGCCGCCTTACGCAGCCATTGTTTATACATCAGCACACACCATAATGGGTAAAACGCGGCATTGTTCTGGTTCTCGGCATAATCCTTCCACAACACCCGCACCTGCCTCATGTTCAGGTAAGGGTCTTGTTCGTCCGCAAACAAAAGGTCGTTCGCCCAGTCCTGAAAATGTGTACGCAACCAGATTTTCATAGGAATGTGAAACCCTGTTTTCGGGGCATCGACAATGCTATCGGGAAGATAACGTCGCAATACGTCCTTCAGCAGCTTTTTGCACTGCCCGCTTCTGGGAACAATATAAGAATCCGGCAATGACCGGGACAAAGCAACCATATCATTGTCCAAAAAAGGCACGCGCACCTCTAATGAAGCAGCCATACTGGCACGGTCCACTTTGGTCAGCATACCATCCGGCAGGCGGTATCCCTGGTCAAAATCCAACAAAGTCCGTAACGTATTGCCCGGAACAATATTCAGTCCTGCCAGATAATCACGGTATCCATCCAAAATCTCGGCGTTCTTCACCGCCCCCCCTTCCAGCCCCAGGTAATTCTGACGCAGGAAATATGTGATAACGGAAGGCTCCAGCAATATCTGCCGGATATGCGGCAGGCTTTTCTTTGCATCCTTAAGCGCAGGCTTTAACAGGCGGCACAGAGCATCAGGCGGGTTCTGTGGAATGAGGGACGATACAAGCGGCCGAAGATGAACGGGTATCCCCTTAAGCCTGTTCCATTCGTTTATAGCGTTAAAATACCGCGGATACCCACCGAACAGCTCGTCTGCCCCATCGCCGGACAGGGCAACTTTGGTAAAGCCTTTCACATGACTGGAAATCAGGTGCGTAGGAATAGCGGATGCGTCGGCAAACGGCTCGTCATAAAAATCTGTTATCCGGTCAAGAACATCACCGGCATCCTGCGGACGAACGATAATCTTTTCATGCGGCAGTGACAAATGCGTCGCAATCTCCTCTGCCCGTCCACTCTCATCAAAATCTTTTTCCTCATACCCGATTGAAAAAGTGCGGAAGTCACCGCTCTTGCGAAGTAATGCGGAAACAAGCGCGGAATCATTGCCGCCGGAAAGGAACGAAGCCACCGGTACATCCGCTCGCCTGTGGCGTTGCACCGCCTTATCCAGCGTATCTTCAAACAACCCTATCAATTCATCGCCTGAGCATCCGGATAAATCACGGCTCAGGGACGATAGCGGGGTAAATGAAGACCTGGACAGAGCACCACCGGAATCAATCGTAATGATTTCACCCGGCGACACACGGAAACAATTTTTATAAATTGTGCGGGGATGCGAAATATAAAGCTGGGAGAAATATTCCCCTAAAGCGTTCTCATCAATCTCAGCTTTAAAAGAACCGGATGCTTTAATCGCTTTCAGTTCCGATGCAAACAAGAAACCGCCGGATACAGGCGCATAAAAAAGCGGCTTGATTCCTGCGCTATCCCTCGCCAGTGACAAAGTTTTCCGCTGCCGATCCCATAAAGCAAACGCAAACATGCCGTTAAGTTTCGGCAGGGTTTTATCAAGCCCCCATAACCTGATTGCCTGTAAAATAACCTCGGTATCGGAAGAAGAAGAAAAACTGTACCCGGCATCTGCAATTATCTCGTCGCGCAGTTCGATAAAGTTATAAATCTCACCGTTATAGACAATCACATAACGTTCATCCGAACTCACCATAGGCTGGTTGCCGTCATCCGATAAATCTATTATCGAAAGGCGGCAGTGTCCCAATGCAACCTTGTCATCATGCCAGATACCTTGCGAATCCGGCCCACGATGCGCCAGTACGCGTGTCATGGTTTCGACATCGCGCACATGTGCATCCGTTATTCCGGGCGAACCGAAAATGTAAAGGCCGCTAATTCCACACATCGTATCAGAAGATAGTTATTTATGCCCGGCGCAGGATTTTACGCGCGACCCCTTTCAGGTCATTCACGGCATGCCGCGCGGACAATTTCAGGAATGCGTTAAAGTCCGTCCGCAAAGCTTCGTTCAGCTCATATGCACGGATCGCCTTTTCCCGCTTTTTGGTATAATCAATCAGGGACCGGTGAGGAACATATTTTGCCACCCGGTCAATCTCCCGCAGCTGCTCCAGGTAAGTTTCGTTTCCTTCCTTATAAGTTTCCCCCGTCAGCTCTTCCAACAGGGAAGGACGAAAATGTCCTGCATCCACCTGCTGCTGGTAATATTCCAGCGTAATCTTGCCGTCCTGGATATACCGTTTAACAGTATCAACCCAAATATAAGCATACGGATGTCCGGCATAAACCCATGGCTGCGTTGGAACATTGGTGTAGTGAAGAAGCCCGACAGTGTTATCCCAGTAATCCATTGCATTCCATTTGCGTGGAACGGCATGAACAATTTTATCTTCCGGGATAAAGCACAAATCACCCATAAGCTGGCCATAATCATAATCTTTGTTATCAAGCCCCTGAACCAGCTTTTCAAGCGACCAGTCAGCTTTTTCACAGTCAATGACCATGACAGACGTTTCGTTCTTATTGCCCCGCACGGTTTTGGAGCAGTAAGACATATCTGTTCCGTCAACAATCGCGATAGTCGCCCCGTTCATAGGAGTATCCCAAAGCTCTTTTATATCGGTAAAGACCATCATATCGGCGTCAACGTAAATGGCTTTTCCTTTGTAACCGCAAAGTTCCGGAATTGCCCACCGCGCAAAAGAAAACCCTGTGCGCTGTGTCTGGCGCGCATCTTTCGGAACGGGAATATTCAGCTTGTCCATAAATTCAACCTGCACAGGCAGGCTGCTATATTCTTCAACACTCAACTTCAATATCTGTGACGCACCCATTTGCGATACGTCGGTTCCTATAAAAACGCGTATTTGATCTGACATTTCAAATTTTCCTTTTTGACATTAACGATTGCATAACAATACTTCCTTGAAGTTGCGTTTTTTTCCTTAAGTAGTCGTAAGAAAAAGCCGCAAAAACCGGTAAAACCCAGAAAAATAGTACAATCAGAACTGCTCCGTGTTCAGGCAAGATCTGATATAAAATAAACGCGAACAATCCATGAAACAAATATATCTCATATGTTAGCTTGCCCAGCTTCGAAAAAATTCCATTGTCACGGAATACAGAAAAACCCCGGTAACGGCTTAAAACATATGCTGTTAGAAAAAACGGTATGAAACGCCCCTCTATACTAAGGTGCGACCACGCCCCTTCGCCTGCATTGCGGAAATATACAACGACCACGAACAAAACCATGCTCGCTATCGCAAAAACATAATGACCAAAAAAATCCTTAAACGCGTCTATTCCCTTCACCGCTATCAGCATGCCAAAGAAATACATCGGAAAAGCGGACAATACTGTCCTGTCATCAAGATCAAGTGTCCCGATTGCAATTTCACTGGCGACAGCTGACATAAATATGCTGATAAGCGGCAACACAAAAACGGACCATTTTATCATGGCATCCGGTATTTTTGATTTCGCCAGAAGCGCATATACAAACGGCGACAATATATAAAGCTGAAGCTCGACTATCAGTGTCCACAACACTCCGTTGTTTGGCATATCCGCTTTAGTCCAGAAAATAAAAGGTGCCAAAGTATAAAAATCAGAAATAAATATGCTCTTCAAAAATAACGCTACAACAGCGAAAGATAAGAACAGCAAAGGGTAAAGCCGTATAAAGCGCCTTTTAAAATACGACAATGCCTGCGGGTTACGCTGTAACGACAAACCGTTCAGGTATCCGGAAGTAACAAAAAAACCCCAAACCGCCAACGTTCCAGGAACCCCCATTACGCCGCCAAACAAGGACGGAATGACATGCGCAATAATCACATATTGTGCCAACATCCCACGATACACATCAATCGCTTTGACTTGTTCGTTATTAATTTGGATCATAATCGTTCTTGATAGATAGAAAACTATCTCGAATATCCGGCATTGGCTCCCCAAGAACCTCTCCCACCTTCGATACATCCATAGACATATCGGCCGGACGTGGTGCTTTCAGTCCTATATCGGCCATTTTCGTTTTATCAATAAGGGCGCGCTCAAAACCGAAAAAATCCGCATAGGAACAGGCAAACTCATACTTGGACAATCGCTCCCTGCCCCCGACATTAAAGATGCCGGAAGCACCCTTGGAACAAAGCGCCTGAATAGCCCCGGCAAGCAACGGGATGGAGATAGGGGAAAAGTAGGAATCTATAAAAGCAGGCACACGCTGCCCGTTCGAAAACTTGTCATGCAGCCAGTCCGTAAGCGAGCTTCTCCACGGCAGCCCCTTACCAAAAAAGTTTGTGCGGATAATAAGCGCATCAGGATTGGCTTTAAGAACGCCGTCTTCACCCATAACTTTGCTTTTTGCGTACATGTTAATCGGTGATACCGGATCGCCTTCCGCGCGCAAGGGCTTGGTTCCGTCATACAAATGATCGGTAGAGATAAACACAAACTTCCGCCCGTATTCCGCGCACAGCCGCGCAAGAGTGACCCCAATGTCGCAATTCAGCGCTTTCGCAAGATCAGGGTCGTCTTCACACTGATCAACATTCGTCAGCCCCGCAGTATGAATAAGCGCATCGAATGTATGATTTTCAAATATAGAACGAACGGCATCTTCATCATTCAGTTCACAGGCAATGCCGCCATCGCCATCACCAAGAAATTGCAACGGCCGGTTATGCCTGATCGCAAGAACGGCATCCCCTGCCTGCGCGCATGACCGCAAAATTCCCTGCCCCAAAAGGCCGGATGCTCCGGTAACGGCATATTGATAGGTTTTAGGCATATTTGACGTCTTGCTGTTCCTGACGCAACTTCCCGTCTTTTAGCTCATAAACCGTGTCGCAAACACTCAGTGGTGCAAGCCGGTGGGAAATCACGATAATTGTTTTCTGACCTTTAAGGGACCGCAGAACCTCGATAAACCTGTTTTCGGTCTCTATATCCAGCGAAGCCGTAGCCTCATCAAAGATAAAGATCTGCCGGTCGAAATAAAATGCCCGTGCGATACCGATACGCTGGCGTTGCCCTCCGGAAAGCTTGGCTCCGCGCTCCCCCACAGGCTCATCAATACCGTTCGGAAGTCCCTGTACATAATCTTCAAGCTGCGCATGCTTCAACGCGGCCCTGACCTTTGCTTCGTCGATATCGGCCTTATTGATCCCGAACGCCACATTCGACGCCAACGTATCGTTTAAAATAAATGTATTCTGTGACACATAACCGACCGTGGCCAGAAACCTGTTAAAGTCTTTGTTATCCAGCGTTTGCCCGTCGATCAATACCGATCCAGCACCCGGTGTGATCAACCCTGACACAAGATTAACAAGCGTAGTCTTCCCTTCCCCGGAACGCCCGCGAATGCCGACACATTCACCCATAGTAAGATGTAATGACAAATCTTTCAGAACAGGCGCATCTTCATGATAAGAAAAATCTATGTCCCGGAAATCGAGTGTTTTATCCACCGCAAACGGCTGTATCTTTTCTTTTTCCTCCAGCCTAATATTTCTATCGAAATTCATGATCGTTTCGATCGAAGGTTCAGCGGCGGACAGCGTATTCGCCTGCGCGGAAAGCCTTAAGACCGAAGGCATTGAACGGAACGCGGCAAACACATAAAAGCCAAGGATTGGCAGCATTTCTTCGGAGGAAACACCCGCCAGAAAGGCATAGATCAAAGCTCCGCATACGCCAACAACCAAAATCGTCTCAAAGTAAAATCTCGGCACATTCTGCATGGCCATCAGTGACGAAGTAATCTTTGCCTGCTCTAACTTTTTATTCAGATACCAATTGCTAAAAAATTTCTCACTTTGCCAGTTTTTAATCTGCATGACACCTTCGATACTTTGCGAAATTATCCCGATCGTAACGTGCGTCAATTCGTGACGATCACGCGCCAGTTTCCGCAGGATGGGCCCGATAACCTTCAGGTATACAAGTCCGGACAATATCAAAGTAACGGCGATTGTGGCGAATATCACAGGATCCAAAAGAACCAGATAAATGGCAACGCCAATAAGAACAAAAAACTCAGAGAATATAACCAGCAACCCCTGCAGGTAATTCGAAAACCCTATCGGTATAGCAACGGCAAGGTCGCGGATAATTTTCGACGACGGCATATCGTGAAACTTAATGTAATCCTTGTATAGAAGTTCATGGAATTTCAGGGAAATGAACCGCGCTTCATCGTCAGCAATAACTTGGAATATTTTTTTATAGCCAAGGTATGTGAAAGCCCCACGAAACAGCACCATCCCCATAAAGACAAATACCAGAACAATGGAAAGGTTGCGCATATCCTCTATACCCAATATGCGCGACAGGCTTGCCGCTATTTTTCCTTCTGAAAACGCTTCGAAGTCCACAAACGCCTGTATGATCGGGAAAATAATCCCGATCGCGGCAATTTCGGTCAAAGCCACCAGCGCGCTGATAAGCAAAATCGGAAGAACCTTTCGCTTATCGTCATAACCGATGACGCCTAAATATTCACGCAGCCGTTTTAGATTCATAGAAAATCCCTTCCAGCCATTTTCTCAGTTCCTGTTCTGAATAAATAATATCAACTTCCTGACAAGCAGGCTGACCTTCCTCAAAAAAACCCGGCTCATCAAAAAAGACAACGGGCTTGCCAAATTTTTTCGCGTACAATGCCGCAGACGTAAAAGGCTGACATATTACGGCGTCCGCCTGCGCCGACAGCTTTTCGGGACTGACAGACCAATCCAGAACCGTCAGAATGCCTTGCTCTTCTGCTTTGCGTAAGACGCTCATATAGGCCTTGGAAATACGTGTCCCAACATCGCGCTTTGGCTTAACGTATAAGTCCAGCCCCATATCTTTCCCCAACCTTAATATAGGCAAGATCGTATCAATCGACACTTGGGGGTTATAAACATGACACGGGCGGCCGATACCGGCCATAAATGCATCCCTGAACGGCTGCACATCAAAAATAACAACCTTCCGCTTCCCGGTAATCTTTATTTCATCCAAAGAATCTTCGAACGGAATAGCGCCCTCGACATGAATGGCCTCACACGGGCCCGCATATTGTTTCAAATACTCCGCATGTTCCTGACTCTTGGTATGAATAACCGGCCACGTCATTGTCGGATATCCCTGCGCTATGCCAAGCGGTTCTTCATCTCTGAACATGTAATTGAACGTATTCGTCGCATAGAAAATCAGCGCAACACCACACCCCTCTTGTTCCGCAGCATAGGTCCATAACGGACGGTGGATATAGCGTGAATTGGTAAAGGCATACAAATCCGCCAACCGGTCTTTGGGGAAATGCCTGATATAGTAAAAATCTATTATATCCGGCAACAAATACGCCGTCTGCCACCGGCCCGTCAGAAACATACAGACAGACAATATAATCGCCTTACGCGCACTGGCCTTAAACTCCCTGAATGTATCGGCATCAGGATACTTCCCGAATATCTCATTGGAAATCGTCACCCGCTCATCCTGATAATCATCATACGGGAAAACCGGTATAACCCAGTTATGCGGATGCCCGAAACGCCCCTGAAACCATGTCAGGAAAGTCTCACAATGAGTGTTTTTATCGGCAAAACCGTTAAAAGCATTAATGGTCAAACCGTCAATGACGCCATAATGCCCGTGTGGGATATCCGGAAGGTTTTGTTGCAACAAAATTTTATAGCGCGCAATCCCTTGTCGATAAGCCGCAACAACATCCCGCGACCAGAACAACACGGAAAAAGGATTGATATTTGCGCCAATGGATTTAGCGTAGCGCCGCCATTTTCCCGGATACCGCGCAACAATCGAAAAATTACTGCCCGCATCCGCAAGCATAATCGAAGGGCTAAGCGTAACCCCGATTGTTTTGTCGAACACCTTCTGTTGTAATGCTGCAACAGCATTCTCTCTGAACTCTTCAGGCAGAACAAACGTAAAATCTTTTGCCTGCGCGATAGGAATATTCTTGGCCAAAAAATTTGTGCGTTCCCATATCCTGCGTTCGCCCACACGTGAGTCTATTAGACTGCGATGAGACTTTAATAAATGATAGCATTTACGCCACAGGTAACGGCTTTTGATTCCGCTCAAAGGCATTATTTTTTCAATCCTTCTGCACCGTAAAACACCCGCTCTGAAAATGACGTATCCAGATATTCGGAAGGTGTGTGCAACCTGTCTCCTTCTTTCAGTAACGGTATAATATTTTTCCCCGCTTCATCCAGAACGGTCTGTATAACGAACGCCCCCTTATTTGCACCGGCAACGACAATCCACTCCTTGTTATTTCTGACAATAAGCCCCCTCATATAGGGTGAAAATACGCTTTCCCCGCCGTGATACTGGCAATCTTTAATGCGCACCTTTTTGTCCCCGATAAAAGTAGACGCACCCGCATACGGTTCATCAAAGGCCAGAATAAATCTTTCCAGGTCGCTGTCCGGCATATTCCAGTCAATAAATCCATGAATATCTGTATTGAGGCGCGGCATATAAAATGAAATATCATCATTCTGCTTCTCAAGGGGAAATGCCTCGCCCTTCAGTAATTGACTGATAAAGTCGCGATAGAATGGAACGGACATCTGGTTATCATAGTGAATGAATTCAACCGGCTTACGAACAGACGGGGGAATAACAGATGCTTGTTTGCGCAGAACATATCCTGTATCCAGCCCCCCATCCACCAGATGGACAAGTTGCATGGAAATCCTGTCGCCGCGCATGATACGCCATGAATATCCGCCTGCCCCCCTGTCAAACGGCAACCGCGCCGCATGAAAATTCACCAGGTTCCCTTGGAAAACATCCTGTATCACACTGTCTTTAAAAATCCATCTGGCGCCAAAGCTAATGCATATAAATGAATTGTCTTTTTGTTCTTTTTTGAACCAGTCTAAAAATTCACTATTCAGACTTTTAAAGACTTTTGTATTTTCGGATTTCAGAAGGGAATGTAACTGGTCCGGCGCTGTAATAAAAACGGTCTTTAACCCCAGCTCCTTATTAATCTCTTCATAGATGGGGAAGTTCTCCGCTGCCCCCAGCAAATAAACCGTCTTCAGGTCTTCAATCGAAAATTGTCCATCAGATATCATCTTATTAATCCTTATGCTGTCTTCTTCTCCAGAACAGAGGCCCAGATTGGCGTTGTATCGATATACGGAGAGATAAGTTCGGTTAAATGCGGATTTTTATCCAGATAGGTAATAATATCCGCGATAGGTATATGCGGAGCTTTGGCTTTTAAGGCCTCATATATTTTTCTGCATACATATAAATCTTCCGGCCAGTCGACCGTAACACGCAAATCCGTCCGCTGGGACTCCGGTTCCGGGGCAATAACTTGAATGTTAAATTGCCCTGGGTTTCTGCGCGCATAAGCCGAGCAATATTCGCTGCGCTCATAATCACCGCCGTTTTTATGGCTCCGCTCCAGTGACTCCTGGGTATAAATCTCGAAATTCATCCCCTCTGCCATGTAATCCGTAACGGTAATATCGTTTCCATTTTCAATATGCGCATCCCAGGCGGTGCGCAGTAATTCCCAGCTTGGAAACGGGCATTCCGGCGTTAAGCGGTAAACATCCGTCGCATTTTCTTTCCGCCCGCAGTCCACCAGACGCAGCAAAACATCCTTTTCACTCCCGATGATATAGGAAATTCCGTGTTTCTTGGCGACGTCGATAAACGTTCTGTTATCCTCCCCTTCCGCAATTCCCAAGACAATCTGGTCAATAATCCCTGATTTCTGAAGCCCAAGAATAATGTAATCCAGAATCGTGATGCCCCCGTCAACGTCCAGCATCTGCAAAGGCTTGCCATAAAGCCGCCCACCGCCGACACGGCACGCAAGCGCTGCAATAAGTTTTCTTTCACTCATGACTATGCCACCATCCCCACATCGATACCTTCCCCCTTATTGGCAGGGGACTGAAGGGTCTTTCCTAGAATTTCATCAAGCTTGAACGCGCCGGCGGCATTCGATGCCCGGGACAGTTTAATTGTGTTGGCATCCAGAACTGTTCCGGGCTTCAGATCACTTGTCGCTACAACGCGTTTAACTGCGCGGTGACGATAGGCAGTCTCCGCTTCGGTTAAAGCAAGATCGCCCTGGCCTATCGCACTCAAAAGACCGTTCATATTTTCGACATAGGCCGCAAAATCCTGGACACTCAGGGCAGAAATATAATCTTCCATTTC
>JAUHXT010000058.1 GCA_030426925.1 Alphaproteobacteria bacterium
TTCTGCTAACCATTTGATTTGTTTGTTGTATTCTGTTTTTGTGTGTTGTGGTTAATTGTCAGAATCCCCCTCATAACCTGAAGGTCGTAGGTTCAAATCCTACTCCCGCAACCAATTTTTTCAATGACTTGGCTCTTTTTGCCTTTTTGATTGGCCCTGTGTTTGGGACTTTCGTTTGGGATTTTTTCTGTTTGACCGGATGGCCCTGCAAAAGAATGATTGTGTTTTTTGCAAACTTGTGCTTTTGTGAAGTTCAGTTGTGGAAGAGATATGTTGACAGGGCAGCAGCATAATCGAAGAACAAAAAAGCTCCCCTTTAAAAAAAAACGATGTGTGAGAGAGATGGACAGCTTTAAGCGGGCTGTTCCTTTAACGGGCTTTGTGCGCCTTTTGGGGCGTTACTGACGAAGCTCGCGAGGGGCGTTGTGTCCATTTAAACTATTGAAAACAAAAGAAAAATTAACTTGACTCGATGGTTTGGATAATCTTAAGCTTGGGGCAGATTTCATTTGTATGGGCACAAAATCGCCAATGAACGATCAGGCCATAGACATTACCTCGCCGCAAACGGCACTATACTCTCGCCCAGTAACCCCGGTTTGTGGAGAGACGAGATGAAGAGATTTTATGCGTTGTTGATGGTTTTGGTTTTGGTTGGATGTGATGATGGAAAAGCAGAAAGAGCTGACCGTATTCAGAAAGCTAAGGAAATAACAAAGCATTGTAATCAAAACCCTTATGCATATCTTCAAATAAATGATTATTTATTTAAGGTCCCGCGCAAAGGTTTGTATGTGTCCTATCAGCATGAAACTGTCAATGCGGGCTGTTTTACGACAGAGCTGAATCCAGTTGAAGTCGATTTTATATCATTATCGACCAGAGTTAAGATTCCCGATTATGAGAACGATTATAACATTCAATTTTTTGTGGCACCTTATTCTGAAACAGATAAAAATATGTATGAACAAATACAAGACCTGTTGAAGACTGAAAATAAAAGAATTGAAGATTTACCTAGAGTTGGTGCTTTCTATAAATATACGAAAAGTGAAAAATTTAATTCTGCTCACTACATTTCAGCCGACAAAAAATTTGTTGATTCGCAAGGTATTCCCATAGTTGTTGCTGACTGTATGGAAGTTCTGAAGATATTAGAATGTGGAGTCAGTTTTAATTGGAAGTCAGATATAGGTGTTTCGGTTCGTGAAATTGGCAATCGGAAAGAAAATCTACCTGATCCCGAAAGTATGGATGCCTGGTTAGATATTTATCCTCTCTATTTAGAAACTTTGAATACTATTCTAATCGACATATCAGAAGGAAATCAACAATGACCTATTCACTTGGGACACAGCAGCTTGCTCTATTAGATATTGCACTCACAAGTTCCAGAAATACTGCGGCAGGCATGGGATATACCGAAGGAGCGTATGCTCGCGCCTATGAATTATTGTTTGCCATGATATCAGGGGATAATGGAACGGCAGCTTATGTTTCCGAATCTAGCCTTTCTGGAATGACCGCTGCGCAACTTGAGGCGCTTGCAAATGGTGGCGACGTCTTCCTGGTCGCTGGAATAGCGGGCATAGAGGGCTATGATGGTCATGGTTTTGTCTCCTTTTTCAGGGCCTTTTCGGCCAATTCTCCCCCTAGATACTCACAGACGGCCTGGTGAGCCAGGATTTTCGCCAGTTCGTGGATCGCCGGATGCACGGGGTGCGTTTGCCGCAAGGGGGTTTTCTTCGAAGATTTGGTTTTGGACGCAAGCCGAAGCTTCGGCTTTTCATCCGTCATAGCAATTATCCATGTCTGATTTTTCCGTCTAACCCGCGGTAGCCGCGGATTTTGTCAACTAAGTCAATTGATTGTAAACCTCGTTTGGAGCGCCGTAACTGGCGGCACCCCGCGCCGCCCAAACCCGTATCCGGTCGAACGCCTGAAAGAACCTAGATTTTTTCAAGGTCCATAAATATTTTCATTTAAGCGAAAAGAAAGGCTTGATTTTTATGGCTTTTCTCCATTATAAAGCACCCAGTCTATTCAGATTTTCTAGTGCGTCCCGTTCGTCTAGGGGTCTAGGACACCGCCCTTTCACGGCGGCAACACGGGTTCAAATCCCGTACGGGACGCCATTTTTGACTATCAGCCAAATCTACGAACAGATTAAACGGCGTCTTTAAGGCATAGCGCAGGTTTGCGCCTTCCATTTCCAAGTTCGAAAATACATACCCGATCAATTGGCGTTTTTCGTCAATTGTCGAACTTTGGAATATGTCCCATGCCTTTGAAGCCAGCGTAACCAGCATGGACAGGGCGATTTTGAACTGGTCATTGCCTTCATGGTGTCCTTCCAGTTCTCGGTTTATTTCATACTGGCGCTGGGTCATGTCCTGATGCTTTTTGTGATACACATCCTTTGTAATACTCTCGTCCAGCAAAAGATCGGTCAGCTTGTCCAGCTTTTTCGACAAATCTTCGCTTTCCCGGTGCAGGCGCTTTATAGAATCGTTATGGAACTTCTTTTCGGATTCATGGGTCTGGCGCAGATCGTCGATAATTTCGGTCAAAACATCAGCCGGTATCTGTAAAGACTGAAAAACCTGTTCAATCTGTTCCATGATCTTGCTTTCAGGGATATACAGCTTCTTTTTCGGATTATCCGGATTGTAGCAGTGCAAATATACGTATTTGCCCTTTTTCAGGTCGCTGGTCACTCTTCGGCCTGATACAGCGCATTTGATAAGCCCACGAAAGATAAAGGGATGTTTTGTTTCTTTTGCCGCTTTCGTGCGTTTATTGCCCAGCCGGACGCGCTGGCAGGCTTCGAACATTTCCTTGCTTATCAGGGGCGGGTAATTGTGCCTGTATTCCTTGCCGTTCAAAACCATGACGCCGTAGTAAAACGGGTTCTGGATCAGCCTATGCAGCGTTTGCGGCGTTATCGGATTGCCTTTAAGGGTTCGTAAGCCCCAATCCTTGGATTTTCGGCGCAGTTCGTTCAGGGAACAGGTTCCGGTCGAATATTCCTGAAACAGGCGCTTGACCAGAAAGGCGCGTTCCTGATCGACAATAACCGTGCTACGCCCTGCATCATCCTTGGCGCTTAGATAGCCCAGCGGCGCTTTACTGACCCATTCGCCCTGTTCCAACTTGTGGTTCATGCTGCGCACGGCATCATCAGTCAGGCGGTTAATATACTGCTTGGCCAGAAAAACCTTGGCTTCCCACATAAACATTTCGCCGCCGCTGGCGTTCCGGCTTAAAACAAAGCCGTCCTGCACGAAATGAATTTCAAGGCCATGATTGATCCGCATATCATCCAGATCGACGGCATCGCGGAAATTGCGCGTTACGCGGTCAACATTCTGGCATAGCAGAACCGGCATTTCCTTCTGGCTTTTCAGGAAGGCCAGCACGTCTTCGAATTTCTTGCGGATTTTCGTCCCGGCGCTTTCGGAAAAGGAAAATTCCTTGATAACTTCAAGACCCTTCTTTTCAGCATATTCGCGCAGTTTCTGGGTCTGTGCAGGCAGGGAATGGCCAAATTCTTCCTGTTCCTTGGTGGATACGCGGGCGAGGATTACGGCTTTCATGACATTACAACTTTCGTTCGATTTAGATTTATTTTTATCGAACGGGCTGTAATTGTCAACTAATAGGGCTTAATCCTTAACCTAAAACGTCCTCAAACCCTTCTTCAAACTCCGGCATCCGTTCCGCTTCATTAAAAAACGGCAAGCCCCATACGGCGTATTTGCGGTCTTTCCAAAGCTGTTCAATTAAGGCTTCATCTTTCAAGCGCAGTAGGAATTTTTCTTTCCAGCCATCCTGTTTCAGCAGATGCCCGCCTTTGGGTTCAATAAAAATCTGGTAGTGCATTGTGTCCATCTTTTCCTTGCCGATCAGATACAGGACAAAGTCGGGTTCAAGTGGCCTGCCATCGTCAAAGGCGTAAACCTTGAAATGCCGTTCATTACGGATCAAGTAAACGTCCGAATATTTCTTTTTCAGGTCGTCATAACGCTTGTCAATGTATTTGATAAGCAGCTTTTCTTCGGATGTGCCAAAGCAGTCATCGAACACAAACCAGTCACGAGTAGACAGATCAAGGTGTATGCCTGTTTCAGTGTTGTCGTTCATGGACTTACCAAATTCTTTATCATCGCTGTCATCCAGCGCGAAATTTAGCGTTTTGTCCGTAATTTTGTCTTTGATCTGGAAGGGCTTGAAGTCTGATGTGCCTTTGTATTCCACCTTGTCGGATGCAATGCCGCTTTCGGCTTCTTGCAGCACCTTCACGGCGGCGTGAAGTTTATCGTGCTGTGTCAGGTTGGCAACCCGTTCGGGTGTGCCGGATACTTCAACCTTAACCTGTCCCATATAATCGTCAGCGGCCAGAAATTCATCAATAGATGATAGGTTTGGCAGGTATATTTTCAAGTTTGAAAATTCATAGAAAGGCAGGCGATGAATGGCTTTGCGCAGGACATGCCTGCCAAAATCGGCCAGCTTGTAATCCTTGCTTTTCCGGTCTTCTTTGCCTGCATGTACATCATCTTCAAAAACCGTTTCCGTATCGCTTTGCCCTGTGTGCAGGCGGATTTTATAAACACTGTCTTTGACGCGGCTATCCAGCCCGGTAACATCGCTACGGTCATATTTGCGCTGTTCGTTAAGGAACAAAAGACCGGCCTTGTAAAGCGGCGTTCCTTTGAAACTGTCTTTGACTTTGATGCGTCGTTGCTTTGTTTCTTTTGGCTTGATACCAATTTCATGCAGGGCTGTGTTCAATTCCTGAATATATTTCGGGTTGTAGGCGCTGTGATATACAAGTTCTTCACAAACACGTATCTCATTATCAAGGTCTTTGTCGTATTTGCGCTGGTCAAGCGGTTGATCCGGCGATATGCGGAAAGGGCAGTAACGCGCTCCGCGTCCGATAAGCTGCGCTTCGCTCATGGTCGTTTTTCCGCTGTCACGGGTGTTATACATACGGACAATGTCAAACAGGTTGAGAACGTCCCAGCCTTCATTTAGTTTATCCACGGCGAAAATGGCACGGTATTCGTTCGTTTTGTCTTCCAGCGTATTGACGGCAAGCTGCTTTTGCTCACTTTCTTCCTTGCTGTTAACCTCAATAAGTTTGTCTTCGGTAAAATCTTCCTTTAATTCGGCGGCAAGGTTGTCCGGTGTGATCTTGTTGTCCTTCATATAGGCGGACAGTGCCTGCATGTAGGGATCATCTTGCGAAAGTGTTTTTGTAATTTTATCGTCAGTCAGGGATGCCATGCCCTGTACAAACTCTTCAAAAAAAGCCTTACTGTCCTTGATTGTCTTGGACTTAAACAGAATAACAGGCTTGATATGCAGCTTGTTTTTTTCAAAAACTTTGCGGCGGTATTGGGATAGCAGAATAGCCTGCAACGCGCGGTCAAAATTCGGTAAGTCGGCCTGCAAGACCTTTACTTCTTTTGAATAACCATCCTTGCGAAACTCTTTCAGGGAATAGTCAAATATCAGCTTTGGCCTGTATTTTGCGGCAAGGTTTTCATCATTAAAGTCAACCGTGGCCGTAAATTCCAAAAGCACATTGTCTTCATGGGCTTCGAATATGCGTTGCACTGTGCCTTCCCAGCTTATCGTGGCAAACAATTCTTCCTGTGAAGGCTTGCCGCCTTTTTTTGTTTCGGCATTGATATGATGCGCCTCGTCGGAAAGCAACGCGATTTTCTGGTTTTCAAAATCATCATAGGTCAGTGCATTTTCGCGTGGCGTGTTCAAGGCCATGTGAAGCCCCTGAATGGTCGTAAAGACGATGTTAATGTCATCAGGATTGCCGGACTGGAAGTTAGTGACTTCGCGGATGTTGATTTTCTTATCGCCCATCGCAATCTGTGGCGCAAACAAGTATTTACTAGACAGGGGATTCAGGAAGTTGCCGCGTGTTTTATCAATAATGTTCGTGCTGTTCACAAAAAACAGGAAATTGCGGTAGCCCTGCTCATACAGATGCAGGATCAATCCCGCCATCATCATCGTCTTACCGCTGCCTGTTGCCATGTGGAACAAAAGCTGGTGGTTCTGGCGCGGTTTACCTTCAAAAGGTTCCTCCCAGTAATTCAGGTAAAATTGGAAAGCGCGTGTCTGGTATGGGCGGATCGGGAAGGCAGGGTTCAGGTTTTCTGTGATAAAATCCGGCACATCCGTGCTGCCCAGCGTTTTCTTGCCCAGTTCCTCGATCAGCGTTTGTTGCAGGGTTTTCACATCAGGCATAGCGCGTCATTCCCCCGTGCCTTCATGGAATTGGCGGTTCAGCTTTTTGTCATCTTCGCTGATGCCGTATGTCGTGTCATCAATTTCACTGTACGGCACATAGAGCATGTTCTTGTCCAGAACCTCGATCAAAAACCGTTTCTGGTCATCAAGGGACAGGCTTTCAAAATCCGTGCTGTTCGGGTCAATCGCCTTCGGATCAACGTGATAACTCAAAAACGCCCGTTCCTGCATATCATCCCAGATTTTTTGCAGGTCTTTGGTTGCCTCGGCGGTTTCAATTTTGTCGAAGAAAGTCTGGTTGGCTTTGGATAGTGTGCAGTATACAAACGATCCTTTTTTGTCAATTTCTGTGACTTTCTGGACTCGCGGAACGGTAACAGATTCAACATAGTGCATCTGTTCGCAGATAATAAACTTTCTATTGCCATCATCATTTTTGTTCAGTTCTAATACGGCATGGGCAGTTGTGCCGCTTCCGCCAAAGAAGTCTAAAATGACTGCATCTTTATTGTTTTCCACTACGGCGTATAAGCAGTCATAGACATTCCAAAGAGATTTTGGAAAATCGAATTTACAGTTTGGCACAAGCTCTTTTACTATTTGAGTCCCATATTTGTTAGCGTCATAACGCGTTTCCTGCCATACTGTTTTATAAGCTCCAAAATCTTTGCCTATCTCTATATCAAATCCTGTTTTCGTTTTTTTTGCGCGAAGAAGGTGCTTTATATCGTCAACGCTTTGGCGGGCATAACGCCATTTTCTCTCTATGCCTTTTGTGTCTATGGGATAGACGTAAAAATTATCTCCCACTTTTTCTGTTTGTTCTGGGTGTTCTTCATCCGGTGCAACATCCCCAAAACCTATGATTTTTCCTTTGCTGTCTAGGATAACTGGATAGAAACAGTTTTTTGCATCCTCTCGCTCGGATTCGCCGCCCCAATTTCTTAAAGGTGACCAGTCAATTTCAGATTCATCAATTTTTCTATTACCTATGCTTTTTTTAGCTTTGGGAATAACAAAAAACGCATATTCGTGGGTGTAGGAAAAATTTGTTCCTTGTACGCCCCTTGGGTTGTGAACAATCGTGATGCAATGCACCTCATGTTCAGTAAACATTTCTTTCAAAATAACGCCTAGATGTGCTTGTTCGTTTTCGTCAATAGCAACAATCAGAACGCCGTCTTTTTTCAATAAAAAGCGCGCTACATCTAGTCTGTTTTTGATGAATGACAGCCATGTGGAATGATTAAACCTGTTATTATAACAAAAGGTGTTTGATTTGCTGTCAGGATTGTACGGCGGGTCAATGTAAATCAGGTCAATCTTACCCGCATAAGCCGTCTTTAACGTGTGCAAGGCCAGTAGGTTATTCCCCTTGATAATCAGGTTGTCGTTTTGGCTGATGCCGGTGACTTTATGTTCGCCGTCCTTGTCGTATTTTTTGAAGCCTGTTAAAGCCTTCGGCGCAAGCAGGCGGTCGATCTGGTCAGGGGCAAGGGTTTCGTTCCAGAACACTTCATCGCGCTTTGTATCTTCCTTGTCCTGTCCGCCTTCCAGCACACAATCCTTATACGGCCATGCCAGCACCACTTCCTTGCTGTCGGTCAGATAATGCCCGTTTACCGTCAGGCCGATCTTGTTTTTATAGGCCGTGTAGCTGTCAGGCAAAAACTGCTTGTTCATAACGAATTGCTGAAATTTGATTTTATCGAACACGGCAACGTTGTCTGCATCGGTGAAAAAGTGGCGGCGTATGTCTTCATGCGTCATCAGCAGCTTGATAAGCCCTGCATCCATGCCCAAAGCCATTTCCACAACCTTGTTTTTCAAAAGCTGGCCTTCGAAAACAAGACGTTCATCTTTTTCCAAAAGGGCAATCAGGTCATTCAGCAGGTTCTGCATAGTTTCATTACTTTCTTCGGGACTATCTCAACAAATCTTCAATTACAATGTCCTGCCGTTCCAGCGGGATAAACTCTTCTAATTGTTGTTTTATCCCGTTCAGGATCAAAAAGCGAGGGCAGGTTTTGTTATTTTCCAAAACTTTCGTGTCTGCTTTCAGCCTGTACCATTGATGATTTTTCAGGCCCAGCGCCAGCCTTGCGCCGCGAACGCCTAAATTCTGGCACGCTGCGATAAAGCCGATCATTTCCATGATTTTGCCGGGGCGCTTTTTGGGAAAAGCGGCGCGGACGGCATGAACAAGGCGTTCAATATCCTTTGTGTCGATGTTCATCAGATACAGGCCGTTTGTAATCGTATGCCAGTAATGCAGCAAAACGGCGCGGGACAGGCTGGCATTGAACAAATCATTCAGTGTGCAGTCCTGTGTAAATCCCAGGGTTTTGAACAATGGCTTGATCTTCCTGCTTGTCAGCCGTGCTTCAAAGCGCAGGACTTCCGGCTTGCGTTTGTCAGTAAACAGATCGTCCATACAGCCGTAATCCGTTTCAATGCCGCGCTTGTCGCCGTACTTGCTGGCCTGTTCCAAATCCTTGACCTTATCGTACAGCGCAATTTCATAGGTGCTGGCGTGGTATTTGACCATTTGCCCGCAATTGCGAAAATCGGTCTGAGTCAAATCCAGCTTGGCTGACAAATCCAGTTTTTCCAGCGCCTGTATCAACAAAAAACAGGGCGTGGCACGTTCCAGTAAAATGTTTTTGCTGTAATGAATGGCGCTAACTCTGGCACTGCGCAGGGCTTCATAAGCGGTTTCAATGCCCATGTCTGTTAGCGCCCGGTGCAGCGCGGTCAAAACGGCTTCCAGATCATTGCCCTGCAACTCTTCAAAGTTATTGCCGAAAAACAGCTTCGGCGCGGAAAACTCGATTTTAAGCCAGATTGCGCGGGCGCGTTCCGTATAGGGCCTTTTCATCAGTGTCAGGCGCGGTTTGTACCCTCTGGCCTTTTCTGCCTTCGTGGGGTTGTATATGGCCTTAATCAGGCCGGTATCGCCGAACATGGGATTGAACACAGCCCCCGCGTTCGGGTTAAAGCGTTCCGGGTATTTGATCCGAAAATCATGTTCGGGCAAAGAAATTACAATCGTATCCAGCATCATCAAGCCTGTTCATTACATCGTTCAGTTTGTTAAAAATGGCGGTTTCTATGGCTTTTCCGGCTTCACGGTTAATCGGATGGAAAATATCCATGTTGTTCGTGCCGGTCTTTTTCGTGGGATAGGTCAGGCGGTATCCGTTGCCGTTCAGCTTCTGGTGTATGCCGATACTGCCCAGATAAAGGGCCTCATTGATGACCAGTGAGGCAAAACCGATCAGTCCGTTACGCGGCTTTATCAGGATGATATTTACTTCACTGATTTTCATCGTCGGAGCCTTTTTGATTTGTCGGGATTATTTGTTCGCGCTCATTAACGCGGATCAGAACAGACATAAACCCCGTAAGATTTATGAAAGCTTCCCGTGCGTCATCCTGTGCTATTTCATTACCGTTGGTATGTCTTTTGAGAGAGCGGTAAAAGTTGTCGATGGGTGCTTACCTCGACAACACCAAATCGTCGCGAATACGAATCATTACATTGTTCCTTTGGGAATAAAAAAGCCGACGCGGCGTTAGGCCCGTCAGCGTTCGACAATAAAAAAGCCCGCATTTTGCGGGCTGGGTTTTGGATTCTAGACAGAATCTCTCTAGTCCAGAGTAGAGTTTTTTTACAGGTTTAGTCAAGCGTCACGGAAATTAGGATTCGAACCCATGTTGCCGCTTTGTCGCAGGGGCAGCAAAACACTGAAAATGCTCGGTTCTCAATATGAAAACAGGATTCGAACTGGTGTTGCGTATTTTTACGAACGGCTAAACTGCCTGTATTCTGTGGCTTATTGGCGCTGGTATGATGCTAACAATGGCCAAAATATCTTGATAATGCTGTGTTCGAATTGTATCAATTATGGGACGCCATTTCTCCGACAATTGAAACCGCAATTTTCCCAATAAAACAAACCCTCTAGGGTTTTGCCCCGACATTTCCGGGATATCTTCCCGTTAAGGGCCATGGGCCTATATTTATATAGGCCCATTATTTTAAGGCTTGGATTCATCCGGAAATATCGGGATTACCGGAAAGGCGTATAAACCCGCCCTTTAAGGCTTCCAACATTCGCCGACGATCCCGGCATTATTCGTCCTCATCCCGCTTATAGGTTTTTTGCTCTTCGTCCTGTTGCAGGCGCTCTTCCATGGTGCGCGTCAGGGCAAAGCCGCGGTAATAGTAATTCTTGCCGTCGTTGGTTTTCTCAATATTCAGTTCCTTGACGCGCCGTCCAAACCACTGGATGGATTTCACCTCCATCATGTTATCAATGCTCCAGAGCCGGAACGCTTCATAAAGCCGGTTGGCCTGGATGGAGGAATTGACGCTGCGGTCGCACATGCTGCCGATAAATTCGCGCACAGGGTTGGATTCCTGCCGGTACTCTTCCGTAGCGGCCCGGACCTTGTCCGGCACGGCTAGGCCGTTTTCCTGCCACATCCGGTAACCGTCCAAAATCCAGTTTAAAATGCCCGGCGCTTCGGCCAGTAATTTCCCATCAAGGTTTTTCACCTTCGGCAATGCGCCGGGGTATTTCTCCAGCAAAGCCGGATCGACAAAGCGCTGCTCAAACGGCACCAGCAAAAGCCTGCGCCAGATACCGTCATCCTGTCCGCGGACGTAGGGTTTATTGTTGCAGGAAATGCAGACTTTGAATTGCGGGATAAATTCGAAAAAGTCCTGCCGCAAATGACGGGCCGTCATTTTCTCCGTGCCGGTTATATTCTTGATCGCGCCTTCAGCCAGCCGGTCGCCGACATCCGGCTCTGCCGCGCTCACAAATCGCGCGCCGATAAGCCGCGCCAGGGCGGGCGTGGCCTCATTGCCCTGTCCCTTGTTTCGTGTATGCAGGAGGCTGTCCACCGGCGTAACAAGCGCGTAACTGCCGAAAATCCGGTTCATCAAATCCACGAGCGTGCTTTTGCCGTTGCTGCCTTCGCCCCAGAGCATAACAAGCACCTGTTCCTCATTGCTGCCGGTCAGGCAATAGCCAAAGAAGCGTTGCATAAAGAGGCGCACTTCATCATCCGGCAGGATTTCCTGAATGAATTTGTGAAAGACCGGCGCTTGCGCCTCCGGGTCGTAAGAAACCCCGGCCAGCTTGGTAATGCGGTGTTTGCGGTTGTGCTTTTCCAATACGATGCCGTCGAAATTCTCCGTGCCATTATCGGGCGCTTTTAAATTGAGCGTGCCGTTTTGGATATTGAACAGGAAATTATGCGTATCAAGCTCGTCGCTGCTGACCGTCAAGTGCGGCCTGGCTTCGGTACACATGGCCGCAAGCCGGTTGGTATTGCCGGATGTGACCTGAAAGCGGCAAAAAGCTTTGAATAGTTCTTTGGTTTCCTTGGGCGATACCTCGTCATGATAAGCCTTGGCGGCGCGGGCGAAGATTTCCGTTTTCATTTTCCGGACGGTTTTTTGAGCGCAGAGTTGCAGCATCCTGTCGCCTTCATCCCGCGACCAGTCTTTCCCGGTCCATGCGTGCCAGCCGGATCTCGGTACAAACATGAGGTCCTTGCCGTAGCGGGAAACCAGCCGCGCCGCATTGCCGAGATCGTTTAGCTCTTTGACGCAAAGTTTGCGCTCCTGCTCCGGAAATTCCTCCCACTTGCCGGAACAGGCTAGTGCCAAATCCGGCTCATATGGGCCTGCGGCCAATGCGTCGCGTATGATCTTGCGTAGCGCGGCAATACCTCCTGGAGGCGATATTGGTTTCTCAGATGGAATGTCTTTTTTCTGTGTCATTGTGTGTGGCTTTGTTTGGAAAAAGGTATCCCCCTGTCTTGGCGGACAGGGGGATATTGGCCGCTTTGATCTATACGGCTTTCAGTTTTTCAGTGTCACGAAAGGTATCAAGCCACTCGAAAACATTTTTAAAGGTACCGTAAAAGCTATGGTGAACGGCATCATCACCGATCCGCCGTACAACATAATCCGGAAAAATTTCCTGGACGTCTGCCTGCTCAGAAAGAACAGGCACCCGGACACCATTTGGCGTGATTGACCATGAAACGACAGGATAAGCTTGGTATTCTCCCTTCTCTCCGCCTGGTCCAAGACATTCCCAGCCCTCTTGTGCAGGAACTTCCTCCATTGGCATCGTCTCGAAGTTTCGGATGCCGTCGATAATTTCTCCATTATCCATGATGGCCGCATACTCGTTTTTGCCAGTGCATTTAATGACACGGACATAGTTCAGGTTAATATGCTGATTGCCAGCAGAAATGAATTTAACCATTTTAGTTTCCTCTTAATGTTAGGGGTTAAAAAAGCACACACTCAAATTACGCCAATAAAAATCCCCGCAGCGGTGGCTAAACCGACTACGGGGATAAGCTTCAAATCAGGTTTTAAATTTTGTCGATTAACGCATACAAGCGGCGAAACGCTTTGTCCGCTCGTTTTGCGAACGGTTTCATTGTCGCCATGATAATTACGTCCTCTCCGAATTCGTCAAAACTATAAAATTTATCGGGCGCACGTCCCAAGGATATGCCAATCGCTTCCTCAAGATCGTTCCGGATGGAACATAATTCTTTGATAAGTTTTTCTTTTTTCATGGTTTTCTCCTTTGCTGTGAGGTTGAAATAAAAAACCCGCAGCGGCGGTCAAACCGGCTGCGGGGGCGAACTGATTCCAGATTTTAGGCACAAAAAAACCGCGGTCTTTTTTGGACGCGGTTTATTCCAGGCAGAATCCTACTCTGTTACAAGCATGTCAAACATTTTCCGCTTTGTCAAGGCTGGATTCTCTTATTCCCACAGCCACGGCGCTTTTTCGGCGATTGGCGGCATCGCGTTAAAGCTGGTCATAAGCATATCGTTTTTTTGAATCTCGCTGTAAAGCTTATCCATGGCTGTCCACCAGCGCGTGTAAATTTCACGCTTGAAATCAATTTCCTTGCGCGTCATTACGA
>JAUHXT010000059.1 GCA_030426925.1 Alphaproteobacteria bacterium
TTTTTTGCGTTGCGGTGTATTTTCATATTGCAATATGAGGGTTGTCCCTGTATGCTCCCCCAGATTTTAAATTGAAGGGGGTATGCTATGAGCGCGCTTCAAGCGAATACGACAGTTTTGGGTGGCGTTGTTGCTACAGGGACATTTACAGGGGCGGCAAGTGAGCCGGATACCGAAGAGATGCTTAAAAACACCGAAGCAGATAACCCGCTGGACAAGGCGAGAAAAATTGTACGTGATGCGATCTCTATTGCGAAGCAGGCTTTCCCCGAAACACAGTACAATATCCCGGTATTTCGAGCCGGTCTGATACTCAAAGGTGCCAGCGATTTATTGGGTCAGCAATTGTATTCGCCTGACAATTATAAAAGAACAGATGCCGTCGTATGGATTAATACGCTGTCATTGAAGAAAGCGATGGATGCGGCGCTTGATACCAGTAATGTTAATGCGCAGGCTGCGGCGCTGGTTAAAATCGAGGAAGTTGTAGCGCCCGGATCAAAAATGCCATGGCGTCATGCAGGTATACCTGCACTAGCTATCCTTTAATTTATTTGACATAACGTTAACCTTTTGTTAATATTATGTTAACTTTTTGTTAAGATGATATAAGTGTATGAAAATTATACAAAACCACAGATCGTATGTATTTAAACCGTCCTTCCTGGACAAAATGACGGGCATCCAGTTGCAGTCATGGGTCGAGGCAGCGGAGCAGATCCTGCGCGATAACAAAATCACCTTTGACAAAACCATAGATGGGGGGCATTTGGCCTTTCGGCTGAACACCGAAGACGATTACCGGCAGGTATGCAATCTGAGCCTTGATATCGGTATGCGGGCGTTAAGCATTGAAGCGGAGCAGATGTCGCTTTATTCCGGTCCGTTGCACCAGTTAAATACAGCCGGCACCGCATAGCAGTAAGGAATCATTCAATACTATCGAGAAAGAGCCGCTGTTTAAGCGGATTTTTTTTGCGGTTTTTCCGTGACGTCGTGCAGATAGACTTCGCGGTGCGGGTAGGGGATCTGGATTCCGTTTTCTTTGAACGTTTCCCACAGTGTCATCATCACCATACCCTTGGTATTGGTGACGCCTTTTTCCGCGTCCTTGATCCAGTAGCGCAAGGTGAAGTTCAGAGAGCTGTCGCCGAATTCAATCAACCAGCAAACGGGTGGCGGGTTGTCAACGACACGTTCGGTTACCTTGCCCACCGCTTTTTCGGCCAAGCGTTTTACCTCCCGCGGATCACTGTCGTAATGCACGCCGAAGCTTGTCTGTATGCGCACCAGCGTGTTGCCGTGCGACCAGTTGACGACTTTTTGCGTAATAAAATCTTCGTTCGGGACGAGGAAGGATTTGTTATCGCGCGTGACAATTTCGGTATAGCGCGCTCCCATGTGATTGACCCAGCCAAACGTGGCTCCCATGCCGTCAGGTGCCGGGACTTCGATGACATCGCCGGGCTTGATTGATTCATCGAGCAGCAACAGCATGCCGGAAAAGAGGTTTGAGATTCCTTTCTGCAAACCAAAACCGATCCCCAAACCGACGGCACCGGAGAATACCGCAAGAAGCGACAAATCAATACCGGCGGTGGTGACACCGATCAGAAGTGCAGTGACGATCAAGAACACACGCGATATTTTTGTCAGCAGAACGCGGGAGGAGGGCGTTAGGCTGGATATCTTGTTGATTTGTCTGTCGGCGAGGTTTGCAAGGATGCTGGCGATATAGATGAGTGCGAAGAGCGCCAGTATTCCCTTGGTAATCGACAGGGCGGAGATACGGAATTCCCCGATATCCATGCCAAGCGAGTCGAGCGCGGACGATGTTTCATCGAGTACGCCGAAAATGCTTAAGGCCGCGATGGACCATATGACCAGAGCCGCGCTTTGGCGCATGAACGTATTTTGAATGAACTGAACAATGATACGGATTCCGATCCACGCCATGAGCAGCTTGGCGATTGCTTCGGAAAAGCCGTTATCCATGTCCAGCCCGCCGATAATTGCACTGGCCATCAGCAGGGCAAGCAGGGCAACGAGCGGCAGAATAAGTTTTGTCAGGCTGCGCAGGATTTCCGCCATGCGGTAGGGAATTTTTAAGCTGTTTATTTTATCCTGTAGCCAGGGTCTGGCCAATTTATGGACGATCATCCCGATGCCAAAGGCAACGAGGATTAGCCCAATTTGTAAGCCAAAGTCAGTAGTCAGGATGTTTCCGTCCAGCCATTCCAGCGCTTGTGATTTCAGGGATTCGATTTTTTCAGGGGTCAGCATTAACCAAATTTTAACGATTTTTGTTGAAATGCATACCCTTTTCTGTTATTTACATAACAATATAAATAAAAAAACACATTAAACAGGCAGGCACATCATGACTATCGAGTCACTCTTCGTGTATCTATACCCTCTTTTGGGAATAAGCTGTTTTATCGGCTATTTACCGCAGATAAAGGCGTTTGTAACCGCGCAAAAAGCACCGACATGTTTTGCTATCGGCACGTGGATATTCTGGATGGCGGAAACATCCATTTCATTCGGTTACGGCTATTTTCATTTAAAAGATGCAGTTTTTTGTGCGCTGAGCGCGCTTGATTTCTTCCTGATGGGGGGCATTGTCGCACTGGCTGTTTACACGCGCTATTTTCGTTTTCCAAAGCGCGAAACAGCAAGAGATAAAATCATTTTAAGGGAGGCGACGGTTTGATAAAGGCTATTTTGTTTATTTATCCGCTGACGGCGATGATCGGCATGATGGGCTTTATTCCGCAGATTGTATCGCTTTTACGGCTGGAAACCGTGCCGGAAGGGTTTTCATTGCATACGTGGCTGGTGTGGCTGTTTACGGCGATGGTAACAATGCTCTACGGACTGTTGCATTTGCAGGATACAATGTTTTCTTTGGTGGCCGTTGCCAATTTTTTCCTGAACGGACTGGTTGTCGCGATCGTTGTTTACAAGTATTCGCGGTATCCGTCCCGCCCCGCACAGAAGTAAGATAGGGGTTGTTTTGCGTCTCCTTTCCGCTAGTTTACTGGCAGGTAAAGGAGAGCAGATACCATGGAATATCTTCACACGATGGTTCGCATACGCGACATTGATGAATCACTCGATTTTTTCTGTAACAAGCTGGGCATGGTGGAAACGCACCGCATGGAAAACGAAGGCGGACGCTTCACACTTATTTTTCTGGCGGCCAATGACGACGAGGCGAAGGCAAAGGGCACGAAATCCCCGCTGCTGGAGCTGACCTATAACTGGCCTGATGAAAACGGCAAGGCAGAAGATTATACGGGCGGGCGGAATTTCGGCCACCTGGCGTACCGCGTCGATAATATTTACGAGACATGCCAGACATTGATGGACAGCGGGGTGACGATCAACCGTCCGCCGCGCGACGGCCACATGGCGTTTATCCGGACACCGGACGGTATTTCAATTGAATTGCTGCAAAAAGGTGAGCATCTGGCACCGCAGGAGCCGTGGGCATCGATGCAGAATACGGGTAGCTGGTAACATTCAGTTTTGTCATTAGTGAGCGAAGCAATCCATTTAAGGTGGATTGCCGCCCCCGTTCAGGCCGGGGGCAAGCTTCCTCGCAATGACGGTTTTTTTAGGCTTTGATGCCGGGAAGGACCGCGTCCATCACCTTGTCGGCATAATTTTCGGTCATCACCAGTCCGCTCATCAGGCGGAAGATGATCGGCCCCATCAATGTATCGACCGTTGTTTCGATGTCGATGTCATCACGGAACTCACCGCTTTTCATGCCTTGATCCACCAGTTTTGCGAGCTGGAAGCAGCGCGCCTGCATGAAGCTTTTGTGGAAGGCTTCCACAGCTTCGTAATCATCCTGAATTTCGCTGATGATCTGTGCTACCACGCGGCCGTTTTTGCCGTTCAGCTGGGTCACGATTTTTTGAAGTTGAATGTGGATGCCTTCGGCGGCGGAACTGGTTGTCGGAACAATGTTCTGAAATCCCGGTTGTGTGAAAATCGCATCCATGGCGACTGACGCCTTGGACGGCCACCAGCGGTAAATTGTTGTTTTGCCCACGCCCGCTTTTTTGGCGATGGATTCAATGGATAATTTCTGGACGGTCGTGTGATTTAACAGGCGGCGTGTGGCGTCGAGAATGGCGCGTTTGGACGCGTCCGATCTTGGTCTGCCTTTTTTGCTGTCGTTGTCTTGTGCTAATGCGCTCATGATTTTCTTACCTTACGATTTATGTTTCCCAAACTAAAGTAATAAACAATACGCGCCGTTTTAGAACGTTGTCGCGATTGCTTCAAGTAAAAGCAGCGAATTATCCACAGGGTGATTCAGATTGACATAAGCATATTAAGATATTAATTTTTTGTTCCTTCAACGACATATTATTTCATACAAGAAGGAGAGATTGTTATGGACGGTGTGCCAGATTTTAAAGTTGAATTAGACCCCGATAGAGAAGAGAAACCCGCCTCTCCAGATCCTTCACGTATTGTTGCCTATACCTCTGGCGGTGCGGGCGGGGTTATGACGTCCAGGTTCGCAGGCACGCAGAGAGGTGCTGAAGCCTCTTTAAAAACGCATGAGCGTTTTCGTGAGCTGAGTAAAGAGCAGCAAGAGGCTGCAGCAAGGCGGCGGAATGCCGCGCTCGCTACAAGACCCAAGTAGGTTAGAAGGTTACTTTCAGACCGGCCGTGCCGACCCAGTCTGTTTCCATTTGCGGGCCGTTTAAGTCCTGATACACCGGGACGCTGATTTCCGCACCGAAGGTGAGGTTACGCAGTTCAGCCATAGACGGTTTGATCTGAAAGCCGCCGCCAAGCGCGATGGTTTCCCCGCCATAGTTATCCGGATCCGCGGTTTGCACAGGTGCAGCGATGAGCGGATCGCGCCCGTCAATTTCGCTTTGCGTTGATGCGCTGGCGTTTGCCTGGAGCAGCAGCCAGTCCGTCGCCTGATACCCGGCCCAGGTGTTCAGTGTATGTTTATCGCCCCATGAATACCCTTCGTCGTTATCGCTTTCGAGGCGGATTTCACCTGTATATTGCGCGCCCCATCCCCAGTTGCCGCTGTGCCCGGTATAGGTAATGCCGGGCAGGGCATCGTAGGTTCCGGTTCCAAGCTGCATCGCGTAAGGCAGACGTAAGGTCGGGCGCATGCCGTTCGGGGCCAGCACCGTATCCTGTTCATCAATCGATCCGGTCGGCAGGCTTAGGCCCGCATTCAGGTGGATTGTGTGCGCCCCTTGCTGATACACGCGGAAGAGGCCGGAGAGTTTTGTATCACCCCAGCCGGACGTTTCGGTTGTGAATTCGCCAAGTCGGGTCGTTCCGGCCATGCCCTGAAATGTGATGTGGGTCATGTCCTTTTGCATATACATGCCCATGGCCATCAGGGTCAGCCAGTCGGCCGGAGCGTACATCGCACCGAACATATGCATGTCCATCGTCATTTCAGTCGGCACAACGCGGAAATTTGCCGGGGGGCCGTTCGGGTTCACAAAGTTCGTCACGATTTGTTCGGGTGACAAGTCGTTGGTGCCGTTCCTGTTGCCGTCCATATCCATATGCTTATAGCGGTAGGACAGCATCCATTCGCCTTTGTTATGGATGTGGCCGCCCATGACCGCCAGCGGGGCGGCATCCAGATGTTCTGCATGGTGACCGCTATGGTTCATGTGTTGATGGTGGGAATGGTCTTGTGCCTGTGCGCCCATTGCATATACGCACATTGCGCCGGCCATCAGGCCGGTTGTCAGAAGTTTCATAATAATTTTCTCCGTATAAAAAAGTTTGTTTTGGTTATTGGTTTTTTATGCGGAGGTGAAAGGAGGATCGCGCGGGCGGAACAGCGCGTAAGTTTGTAATGAACGGGTTTGCGCCGTTTCGGCGGTTATACCGCCGGTTTTTTCCAGAAGAAGGGGGAGCGGTATATCAATTGTTTGCGGAACAAACAGGGCCGCGGTTCGCAGCATGCATAACGGGCAGTGCTGAATCGGCTGGTGTTCTTCTTCCTGTTCCACCGGCAGGCCATCAGCATCAAAGACGATGGTCTTGATTCCCTGCAGGGTACAGATCTGGATTTTCTGGCCGTCTTTTTCAAAAAACGGCATCCAGGCCGGTGAAAGCTGTATGCCCACCAGTATCAGAACCGCCAGTACAGAGGCGAAATACCCGATCCGTTTCATAAGTCCCTGATTATGCGCCTAAAATAAGAATGTCAATGGCGTGTTTGCACAGGAGGGGTGTTTTGTAAATTAGATTTCTCTTTCATTTACGGCTTCAATATGGAATAAAGCGGGCTTCTTTGTGCATCACGAAAATTGGTGTATAAAGACCTTTCGATAGCGACATAGAGGAGCGGCAAAGCCGACTGTCATTACTACAGGGCTACGCACAAGCAAGTATATGGAAGTATGGATTTTATACGGCGATGACATTGAATCCACGGCGGACCTGGCGCACGAAGTGCGTCGTTTTGTGTCCGAAGGGGAAAAGATGGAGGTCGATGTCAAAATTTACGCCCCGTCACAATTCGACCTGCTGGTCAATGAACATGCACGCGATTCCATTTTGATTGACGGTGTTCCCGTTTCACTTCCGGATTTTGTTTACCCGTATTTTAATCATAACGATCATTCGTATTTCAGCCTTGCCATTGTGCGTCAGCTGGAGCGGCTGGGCGTCGAGGTGTACAACACCGCGCAGACGATTGAAACAGTGCGCGACAAATTGCACACGCACCAGATTCTGGCAGAGCGGGGCATTGCCACACCATCCACCATGCTTGCGAAGTTTCCGGTGGATTTGAACCTGATTGAAAGCACCATTGGTTTTCCGGTTGTTGTAAAAACGCTGAACGGTGCGCTGGGCATCGGTGTGTTCCTGATTGAAAACTCCAACGCGTTTATGGATTTGATGGAGCTGATTGGTGAGACGAACCCCGACCTGCAGTTGATATTCCAGCAGTTTGTCGCAACGAGCAAGGGGCGCGACCTGCGTCTGTTTGTCGTGGATGGTGAAGTGGTGGCGGCGATGGAACGCCGGGCGAAGGACGGCAGCTTTAAAGCGAATTTCAGTTCCGGTGGTTCCGTGCATAATTTCGAGCCGGATGAAGAGGCGATTGAGTTGGCAACTACCACATCAGAGGTGCTGGACATTAAAATCGCCGGTATTGATTTGCTGTTCAAGGAAGGTGGCGGCTACACGATTTGCGAGGCCAATACGTTCCCCGGTTTCAAGGGACTTGAAAAAGCGTCCGGCGTAAATATCCCGGAAAAGATTTTCAGTTCCATGCAAAAGCGGCTTCAGCAAAAACAGGCCAATGGTGATGTGAAAAAGCAGCCTGCCAATTCCGATGAAGCCGTGCCGGATGAGGACGCCAAGAATACAAAAGAAGCGTCAGCGGATTAATTTCCTTTAATTTAATTAATATCCCAAAGCCTGAAAAGTTGTTGGGGCGGGGTCGACTTCCACAATCCGGCCGTTCCTGATTTCAAGAATTGCCAGCCCGCGTTCCACCAGACCGTTGCGCCCGAAACGGAAGATGCCGTCGATGCCGGCAAAGCCGTTGGGGTTTGTCAGCGAAATGCGGTCATAGGCGGGTTTGCCCTTTGTCTGGTAACCGGAAGCAGCGAGAACGGCGGCAAGCGCGGTTGCATCGTACGCCAGTGTTGCGAGCCTTAGCGGTTCGCTGCCGAATGTATCGCGGTAGCGTTTTTCAAAGCTGTGGCGCAGGCGTGGAGACGGGGCGGCAAACCATGTGCCGTCCAGACCCGGTTCGCGGGCCAGAGCTTCGTCATCCATCAAACCCGTGCCAAGGCGGCGGACGTTGTTTGGTGTCAGGCCGTAATAGCTTAGGCCTCCGGCGACCAGCCCGGCCTGCGCACCGCCAAGAGGCAGGAAGACGCCTTCAAACGGTGCAAAACCCTGCACCCCCGCATTTGGGGCGGACTTGGCGAATTGTTCAATTTGCGCGTTCAAGGTCGGATCGCCGGGTTTGAAACGCAGATCTTTTACGATCGTAATCGCGTTCTGGCGGGTGTTTTGTTTGAACGCCTTGGTGACCGTATCACCATATTTGTCAGCCGGAGAGACGATGCCGACGCGGCGGATACCGTTGGCGGCGGCAAAACGCGTGATGCGTTGTACCTGCGCGAACGGCAGGAAGCCCATGACATATGTATCGTTTCCAGCGAGCGACCAATCGGTTGAAAAAGCGATCAGATTTATATTGTTGCGGGCGGCAACGGTTTTTGCCGCGCGGACGGAATCAGACAGCAGAGGGCCAAGCAGCAATTGCGCGCCGTCATTGATGGCGGAACTTGTGGCCTGCAGTGCGCCTTGCGGCGTACCTTGCGTATCACGCGGCATCAATTCAAAATTTTCGTAGCCCATGTCAAAGAGCGCGAGTTGCGCGGCCTGTAACATCGATTGTCCCATAGGCCCCTGCGGTCCGCTTAAAGGAAGAAGAATGCCAACCTTGACCGGCGGCAGTCCGGCGAAGTCAATGGACTGATCTTCCGGCGCGGGGGCGGGCGTTTGTGCCGGCGTTTGCGGCGAGGCGACCTTGTTATCCAGCGCTTCGGGCGTTTCGCTGGCGTTGCGGGTCGGTGTTCCCCACGGGCCGTTGGTATAGGAATTGTTATTCGAAACACAGGCGCCGAGCGTCAATGCAGCAAGAAGAAGGAAAAAAGAACAAAAAAATGAAATGGGGCGGTGAATTTTGGTCATGGCACTGATAATCTTTGTTTTGCAATGAGTAACCAGAGTACACAAAAAGATATTGGAACACCACAGCCCATTTTGCCGGGGCTGTACCTTGTGTCAACGCCGATCGGGAATTTGCGCGATATTACGCTGCGCGCACTGGACGTGTTATCGGGGGTTGACGAGGTCGCGTGCGAAGATACGCGTGTAACCGGAAAGTTGTTACAGGCGTATGGCATTAAAAAACCGCTCAGCATTTATAATGACCATAGCGACGAAAAAGCGCGCAAGGCGATCGTCCGGAAGATTCAGGACGGTAAGGCCATTGCGCTGGTGAGTGATGCGGGGACGCCGTTGATATCGGACCCCGGATACAAGCTGGTGCGGGCGTGCCTGGCGGATGGTGCGATGGTTACGTCCATGCCAGGAGCCAATGCGGTGCTGACGGGCCTGCAGTTATCGGGCCTGCCGTCTGATACGTTTACATTTCATGGGTTTTTGCCAACAAAGCAGAGCGCGCGGAAGAAGATGTTTACACAGTGGAAGGCGATGCCCGGCGCACATGTGTTTTACGATGCGGGGCCGCGGCTGGAGGCGTCATTACAGGACGCGCTGTCCGTTCTTGGCAACCGGGAGGCGGCGATCGTGCGCGAGATTACCAAGCGGTATGAAACGATCCGGGCGGGGCGGGTTGAAGATTTGCTGAACGGCTATGCACAGCCGAAGGGGGAAATCGTGCTTGTCATCGGCCCGCCGGAAGAAGAGGCGATGAGTGATGCGGATATGGATGCGGCCCTTAAAAAAGTGCTGAAGACCATGAGTGTTAAGGAAGCGGCGGCGTATGTGGCCGAGATTTCGGGCCGTTCCAAAAAAGATTTGTATAACCGTGCGCTGGAGCTGAAATCATGAGCGTGGCCGTCAGTGAACGTCGCAGGCGATATAAAAACGGCCTGTGGGCGGAATTCGCGGCGGAAATTTTCCTGATAGTGAAAGGTTACCGGATTTTAGAGCGGCGGTATAAAGCACCGGTCGGTGAAATTGATATTTTAGCGGTTAAAAACAATACGCTGATAGCGGTGGAGGTGAAGGCACGGAGGGATGCGGAAAGCGCGCTGTATGCAGTTACGCCCAAAAGCCGGGAGCGTATCGAACGGGCGGTGTCTTATTACATTTCCCGGCGCCCGCAATGGGCGGATAAAGATGTGCGTTTTGATGTTATCACCATAAAGTTGCCTTTTTTCATTGCTCATATGGACAATGCGTGGCGTCCGCGCTCATAATTTATTCACCATGAAACGATTCTTTTTACTCGCATCCATATCCGTCTTATCTGTTCCTGTGCTTCAGGCCTGTACCCCTGTGGGCGCAGCCGTGGGGGCGGGAGCGACGCTGGGCATATCCGCTGCGCAGGAAGGCGGCGTGGAGCGCGCGGTCAGCGACGCCGTGATACAGGCGAAGATTAACGAATTGTGGTTCCGCCAAGACCTCACCATGTTTCGCAAGCTGGATTTAACCGTCAATAACGGTCGTGTTCTGATCACCGGCGTGGTGCAAAACCCCGAACACCGGGTTGAGGCCGTGCGGCTTGCATGGCAGCCGGAAGGTGTGCAGCAGGTGATTAATGAAATTCGCGTGGCGGACAGCGAAGGGGTTCCCGGATTTATCCGCGACAACTGGATTTCCACGCGGCTGCGGACATCCATTACACTAGACCGCGATGTACAGTCGTTGAATTACAACATTGATACGGTGCAAGGGATTGTCTACCTGATGGGGTATGCGCAAAACCAGAAAGAACTGAACCGCGTGATGGAAACGGCGCGCACGATTCCCAACGTCAAGCAGGTCATCAGTTACGTGAAAGTGGTAGAAGCCAAAGACGATGTCAGCTGGAACGACCAGACGGGATATAATACCGACCCGAACGCGGTGCAGCCATCACCGTTGCAGGCTGCGCATCCGGTCAACCCGTCACCGGTGGTTGATTACCGGGAAGATTATTCGGACGGCGGTGTATCAGGTGATAATTCCGTTTATTCCGCGCCGGTCCATGCAGAGCCGATTGACAATAGTGCCTATGAGAATGGCGGATATTAGAGCTGATGGAGTTTGATCCGGACAGCACGCTGCGATTACTAGGGACACAAAAAGATTCACAGATTGACCTTTTTACCGCCGGGATTGCGCTGGCAGCGGCTGAGCATCCGGGCATATCACTGGAAAAATATTTTTCTCATTTCAAAAAAATCGTTGCTGATACCAGCGAGCGCCATGCGGCGTTGATTGCCGAAGGGGCGCAGGATACGGCGCAGACACAGCTTGCGGCACTGAAGCATATTATTGCCGATCAGGAAGGGTATATCGGGGACGAAGAAAATTATGACGATTTGCAAAATGCCGATCTGATCCGCGTTGTCGACCGGCGCACAGGCATGCCGATTGCGCTTGCTATTCTTTACATACAGGCGGGACGCGCGCTTGGTTGGACGGTGGACGGGTTAAACATGCCGGGGCATTTTGTCTGCCGTCTTGAATCCGGCGGGCAGCGGTTGATTTTCGATGCGTTCGACCGGGCAAAAATACTGAATGCGCCGGATTTGCGCGCGCTATTGAAAAAGACACAAGGGGATTTCGCGGAATTATCTGCCGATTATTATGAAGCGGCTTCGAACCGGGATATCCTGATTCGGCTGCAGAACAATATCAAGTTGCGGCTTATCGAAAATGAAGAGTACGAAAAGGCGGCGGGCGTTGTCGAGGCGATGCGCATGATCGACCCGGACGAGTTTCGTTTATTGCTGGATGCCGGAGTGCTGTATGCGCGGGTGGGCAGGCCGAAAGCCGCCGTACGGTGTCTTGAAGACTATATCGACCAGGCCCGTAACCCCAAAGACCGCCAGGAAGCGGCGCTTTTACTTCAACAACTCAAGGATACACTCGATTGATATTTCATAAGGAATTTGGGCAAAAATGTGGACATGGCAAGGTAATATTCAGCACCCCCTTGCATGTTGTTTCACAAGGGAATAATACTTTTATGAAATACTATTACGCGATTCGAAAAGGAGCCAACCCGATGCGCACCCAAATTTTATCTCTGGCCGTTATGTCCGCCCTGACATTGGGCGCCTGTTCTTCTACGGACGAGATGGAAAACGACGACCTGACAACCTCTGCTACGGGGAGTGAATCCTTTGAAGGCGGCCCGCTGGAAAGTGGCGAAGGCTACGGCGTTGACGGTTACGACTCTTCAGCAGTCGGTGCAGGAACACAGCAGCAGCTTGTTTCCGAAATCGGCGACCGCGTGTTCTTTGGTTATGACCGTTACGACCTGAACGATGAAGCACGTGACCTGCTGAACCGTCAGGCACAATGGCTGAACCAGTATTCGAACCTGAGTGTTACGGTCGAAGGCCATGCCGACGAGCGCGGTACAAGGGAATACAACCTTGCGCTTGGCGAACGCCGCGCATCAGCCGTTAAAAACTACCTGATTTCCATGGGCGTTGACCCACGTCGTATTAATACGATCAGCTATGGTAAGGAACAGCCTGCTGTGCTGGGTGCAAACCCGTCATCATGGGCCCAGAACCGCCGCGGCGTAACGCGTGTTGATTAATACGGATAAATGTTTTTCGACAAAGACGACACAAACAAACTTAAAAAGGCACAGGGATTTATGCTCCTGTGCCTTTCTTGCATGCTTTCGATTCCGGCCAATGCGCAATCCGATGAGTTGATGAACCGGCTGAAATACCTGGAGAACGAATTACAAACGTTGAGCCGAGCCGTTTACCGCGGAGATCCGTTGCCTGAACCTGCCTATAATGCCGCACCGCCGCCGTATTCGCAGGATTCAGCAGCGCAGGCAAATATCGAAGTGCGTTTACAGCAAATGGAAGAAGAGCTGCGAACCCTTACCGGCAAGGTAGAAGAGCAGAATTACCAGATGCGCCAGTTGCAAGACCGGATCACCGCAGTTGAAACCGCGGCGGCCCAGCAACCGGCCCCGATGCAGCAGCCACCGCAACAGGATTATTCCTATACCGCGCCGGCTGGCCCGACAGGGTCCCTGCAATACACCGACCCGGCCGGATATTCCAACGCACCGCCGCAGCCGGAAACCATGATCAATAATGACAGCCCGTTGTACCAGCCGCAGCCGGCGGCGGGGCAGCCGCAAATTATGGAGCCTGCGGCATTGTATGAAACGTCCTATAGCATAT
>JAUHXT010000060.1 GCA_030426925.1 Alphaproteobacteria bacterium
GGAACCAGAACATCTTCACCCAACGGCAGGTACATGACACTGTCAGGACGTTCGTTTACGGCTTTCTTACGCGCGTCTGCGTATTTGGGAGCCGGAACGTCCAGGTTACGGGCATCCGGCACACTAACCTGTGCGCAGCCAGAAACAACAAGGCATCCGGTAAACAGCCATGATAATAGAAACCCGGAGAATAGTTTGTCCGAAAGCCGCATTAACCCTTCGCCTTTCTTGCATATACCTGAAATGTTCTGTCCACTGTCTTGATCAGTCTTTCTTTTTCTACAGGCTTCATAAGAACCGCATCGACACCTAATTTTCCGGACTGCGCCAAGAGATCAGGATTGTTATCCCCGGTGACTAAAATAACCGGAATTTCAATGTTACGGGCATGAATAGTACGAATATATTCAAAACCATCCACAGGTTCCATGCGCACATCCACTATCGCCATCCCTATGGATTTATCCTTCGACGTTTGATCAACTGCCTCATCCCCACGTGAACATTCTACGACGTTATAATCAGAATCAGTCAGGAACCGTACGATCTGCATGCGAACAAAATCGTTGTCCTCAACCACCAGAATAGTTTTACCGTCGCCCATGATTGCCTTTAACTTTGATTTAATTTCAAACCGTAGAGGATAGACTTCTATGACGCAATGCTTTGGCCATTGACTATCCCCTTAAAAATACAGCTTATGTCTATCCCGTCTTGCCAAATACCGGCGAACAAGACAGGATTTTAACATGATATTGAATTTGCTTCCTCTTCTATGCCTGACTGGCGCATTTATACTTCTTGTTATCCTTTGTATTATTGATCTGCGCGTCCGGCTTCTGCCAAATATTTTTGTATTTCCGTTCGCAGTCCTTGGCGTTGTTTTTCATTTTGTCACAGATTTCCAGATTCTGAGCTATCAGGACATGCTTATCGGCGGTGCTATCGGGTACGGTTTCCTTTTTTTGTTACGCGCAGCCGCCAACGCCTATTACAAGCAAGACTCCCTGGGGCTTGGTGATGTGAAGCTGATGGGCGGTGCGGGTCTGTGGCTTGGGCTGGAAGGCATTTTGATGGCGCTGACCGTTGGAGCCTTTGCTGGCCTTTTGCACGGGGTTGGATATGCGGTGTTTATTGCCGTCAAAGAAGGGACAAAGCCGAATTTTCACCGGCTGGCTATCCCCGCCGGGCCGGGCTTTACGGTCGGGATCGTGCTATCTGGCCTCTGGATTTTAGAGAAAAGTGGCACTATAGTGCTGCCACTATGAGCAAACCCGTAGAAAAAGTAGACCGCAGCAAGTTCAAGCATAAACATTTGCTGGGCATTTCCGACCTGAATGCTGAAGAAATCGAGATTATCCTCCAGCTTGCGGATTATTACGCAGACAACCTCGACGACCGTTCTTTCAAGCCAGATATCCTCAAAGGCGCGATTGTCTTAACCCTGTTTTTCGAAGATTCGACGCGCACGCGGACATCATTTGAAGTGGCGGCCAAGCGGCTGGGCGCGGATGTTGCCAACCTCGACATGCGTACATCATCGGAAAGCAAGGGCGAGAGTTTCATGGATACCATCCTGACGCTCAATTCGATGATGCGCCCGGATGCCATCGTTGTGCGGCACAAGGAATATGGCGCTCCGGCCTTCATCGCTTCGAAAGTCCCCTGCCCCGTTATCAATGCCGGTGACAGCTGGCACGAACATCCGACGCAGGCGCTGCTCGACGCGCTGACCATCCGCCGAAAGCTTGGCAAGATTGATGGGCTAAAAGTCGCGATTTGCGGAGACGTATCCCATTCCCGCGTGGCTGCATCAAATATTGATTTGCTGACAAAACTGGGCGCAAGCGTGAATATTGTTGCGCCGCCTGCCCTGTTACCTGAAAAACTAAAAGATGGCGTGCAAGCCTTTGATTCGATGGAAGAAGGATTAAAAGGATGTGACGTTGTGATGATGCTGCGCAATCAATATGAACGCATGGAAGCAGGATTGATCAAATCCGAAGCAGAATTTTTCGAACAGTACGGTTTGACACAGGAAAAGTTGACTCACGCCAACAAGGGCGCGCTGGTGATGCATCCCGGACCGATGAACCGGGGCGTGGAAATCGCCGACGATGTGGCGGATGATCCAAAACGCTCGCTGATTTTGGAACAGGTGCGCAACGGCGTGCCGACCCGCATGGCCGTCCTCGACCTTCTCCTCAAAGGGAAGTTTTAGAGATGGACTATATTCTACCCATTGTACTGGGATACCTGATAGGCAGTATCCCGTCTGGATTGGTTCTGTGTCAGGTTTTTGGCTATGGAGATATCCGCACAATCGGTTCGGGCAATATCGGCGCAACGAACGTCCTCAGAGCCGGCAATAAAACATTAGCTCTTGTTACATTGCTACTGGATAGCGGAAAAGGGGCTATTGCCGTTGTTATAGTCTCGCTTTTTATCAATTCAGGAATGGGACTGCTGACCGGGCTTGCCGCTATCATCGGGCATTGCTATCCGGTTTGGTTGAAGTTTAAGGGCGGGAAAGGTGTGGCAACCACGCTTGGCACATTGCTGGCCGCTGTGCCCCTGGCCGGGGTCGCGGCTTGCCTGACATGGCTGCTCGTCGCGTTCACAACAAAAATATCCTCGCTGTCTGCATTGATCGCAATGGCCGTTGCACCGGTTGTTGTATTCTTTGTCTATGGCGCTGCTCCCGCATTTGTCTGCGTACTGATTTCCGCACTGGTGTTCTGGAAGCACCGGGCGAATATCCAGCGTTTGATGAAAGGTGAAGAGCCAAAAATTTCCTTTAAAAAGAAAGAAAGCCAATAATGTCATCCCGAGCGAAGCCGAGGGATCTTACCCTACATCACCACCAAAGATCCTTCGACTGCGGCCGCGTAAACGCGCCCTACGCTCAGGATGACTACACGGAGCTATGCCATGCTGGCTGAACGGCAAATCACCGTGCTTAACGAGCAGGAGCGCCTCAACTGGCTGCGGCTGTTTCGCACGGAGAATGTCGGCCCCATCACATTTTACCGCCTGCTGGAACGGTTTGGCAGTGCAGGCAAAGCACTCGACGCCTTGCCGGAATTTTCAAAGCGCGGGGGACGTGCCAAACCGCTGACCGCCCCGCCTGTCGGTGAGATTGAACAGGAACTGAAAGCGCTTCATAAACTTGACGGTGATATTATCTGCGCGTGTGAGGAAGACTATCCCCTGGCGCTGGCCGCAACGGAAGACGCCCCACCGGTTTTATCCGTCATCGGCAACAAAGACCTGCTGCCCCGTCAGGGGATTGGCATGGTGGGGGCACGTAACGCGTCGCTGAACGGGCGGAAGTTTGCGGAGAAACTTGCGCGCGAACTGGGGCAATCCGGACAGGTCGTGATTTCCGGCCTTGCACGCGGGATTGATACGGCGGCGCATACAGGGTCGCTGGACACCGGAACGATTGCCGTGGTCGCCGGCGGAGTAGACATTATTTATCCGCAGGAGAATACACAGCTTCATGCACAAATCCGCGAGGGCGGGTTAATAGTCGCCGAAAGTCCCTTAGGAACTGAGCCGATTGCGCGACACTTCCCCAAGCGTAACCGCATTATCTCCGGCCTGTCATCGGGCGTTGTCGTTGTCGAAGCCACCTTAAAGTCCGGTTCGCTGATCACCGCCCGCATGGCGGGGGAACAGGGGCGTGACGTGTACGCCGTCCCCGGTTTTCCATTAGACCCGCGTGCGGCGGGGCCGAACAAATTGCTTCAGGACGGGGCGATATTGATACAAAACGCACAAGACATATTACAAAATATTAACAGCTATTCCGGCCATTCCTTGCACGAGGTCCGGCAGGCGGAATCCCCTGTAACGTCAATGGCTTCCACCGATCAAAACGAGGTGATTGAGGCCCGCGACCTGATTTTACAAAATCTTTCCTATGTGCCCGTGACAGTTGACGAATTGGTGCGAAGCTGTCATATCACGATTCCGGCGGTGCAGACCGTACTGCTGGAATTGGAGCTTGCCGGACGGCTACAAAGGCTTCCCGGAGGCCGTGTGAGTTTGATTGAGACATGACGCAAAACGTAGTGATAGTTGAGTCCCCTGCCAAGGCGAAGACCATTAACAAATACCTCGGACCTGATTTCGAGGTAATCGCGTCTTATGGCCATGTGCGTGACCTGGTGAATAAAGACGGTTCGGTTTTGCCGGATGAAGACTTTGCCATGAAGTGGGAGCAAGGTGCGCGGGCAGGCAAAACCATTGCAGACATAAAAAAGGCCGTGAAGGCCGCGTCTGCTGTTTACCTTGCCCCCGACCCCGACCGCGAAGGGGAGGCCATTGCATGGCACGTCAAAGAGATTCTGAACGACGCCAAATTGCTGGACGGAAAAAAGGTCGAGCGCGTCACGTTCAACGAAATCACCAAGAAAGCTGTGCAGGAAGCGTTCAGTCACACACGCACAGTTGATAATACATTGGTGGAAGCTTATCTTGCGCGCCGCGCGCTGGATTATCTCGTCGGTTTTAACATCTCTCCTGTTTTGTGGCGAAAATTGCCGGGCTCACGATCAGCCGGACGTGTGCAGTCCGTTGCCTTGCGCCTGATCTGTGAACGGGAAGCAGAGATTGAAGCATTCAACGAACAGGAATACTGGTCGATTGAAACATTGCTGCATTCCGCAGATGGGGCGCCGTTTACCGCACGCCTGACGCATCTGGCCGGAAACAAGCTGGACAAGCTGGATATCAGCAGTGAAAACGAAGCCAACAAGGCCGCTGAACGTATTCGCCAGAAAAACCTGTCCATTCAGAAGATCGAAAAGAAACAGGTGCGCCGGAATCCTTCCCCGCCCTTTATTACGTCTTCCTTACAAATGGAAGCATCCCGTAAGCTGGGGATGAGTGCGTCCCAGACCATGCGTAACGCACAGCAGCTTTATGAGGCCGGACTCATTACCTATATGCGTACTGACGGCACAGATCTGTCGCAGGAAGCGGTATCGCAGGCACGCGGCGTGATTAAAAAAGATTACGGCGATAAATATCTGCCCGATGCGCCGCGTTTATATAAGTCCAAAGCCAAGAACGCACAAGAAGCTCACGAAGCCATTCGCCCCACCGACTTATCCAAAAAATCAGGCGGCGCGGATGACGGCCAGAAAAAGCTGTATGATCTGATCTGGAAGCGCACCATGGCATCACAGATGGAAAGCGCCGTCCTCGACCAGATGAGCGTTGATATCAGTGATGGTACGGATGATGTTATCCTGCGCGCCAACGGATCCGTTGTGACGTTTGACGGTTTCCTGACCTTGTATCATGAAGACAAGGACGACGAAGAATATACGGATGATAAAGACCGCCGTTTGCCGCCGCTGAACGAAGGCGATGCATCGAAGTTGATCGAAGTGCGCCCGAACCAGCATTTCACCCAGCCGCCGCCACGCTATTCCGAAGCATCGCTGGTGAAACGGATGGAAGAGCTGGGTATTGGCCGGCCATCGACTTATGCTTCTATCCTTCAAGTACTGCGCGACCGGAATTACGTGGTACTGGAAAAGCGCCGCTTTATACCGGAAGACCGGGGACGGCTGGTGACCACTTTCCTGCAGAAATTCTTTACCAAATATGTCGATTACGACTTTACCGCCAATCTGGAAGAAGAGCTGGATGCCATCGCTTCCGGCCATGTGCAATGGAAAGAAGCTTTGCGCCAGTTCTGGATTGATTTTTCCAAAGCGGTGGAAGATGCCAAGCCGCTGACCATCACGGAAGTCATCGACCATCTGAATCACGAACTGGGCCATCACTTCTTCCCCGTACGGGATGACGGCAGCCCGCCACGTCAGTGCCGCGCCTGTGGTGATGGGGAACTATCCCTGAAGCTTGGGAAATTTGGCGCATTTGTCGGTTGTTCCAATTACCCGGAATGTAAATTTACGCGCCCATTGATTGTCGATGAAGCAGTGGACAGCGAAGAAGCGCAACTAGCGAACGAGCCGAAAATTCTGGGCGAGCAGCCCGGTACCGGGCGTTCCGTTTCCCTGCGCCGCGGTCCGTACGGGCCTTATGTGCAGCTCGATCCCGCGCCGGAAGAGTACAAGGCCATGGAAGCCGAGTGGGAAGAGGAAGAAAAAGAACGCGTCGCCAAATGGAAAGAACGCGTGAAAAAGGCGGAAGAAGCCGGACGCAAGCCGCCCAAAGAGCCAAAACCGAAAAAGAAAAAAGAACCGAAGCCCAAGCGCCAGGGCCTGCCCGCCGGTGTGACTGTCGACGATGTGACGCTGGACAAGGCGCTGGAACTGCTTTCCCTGCCACGGGACATCGGCAACCACCCGGAAACGGGCAAGATGATTACCGCGGGTATCGGGCGCTTCGGGCCGTTCGTTAATCATGACGGGAAGTTTGCTTCCATCCCCAAAGATGAAGATGTGATGACCATCGGCATGAACCGCGCCGTTGATTTAATCGCGCAAAAGATGGAACGTGATGCGGCCAAAGCCGCCAAACAAGCCGAAAAAGGGGAAACGGCAAAGAAAGCTCCCGCCAAGAAAAAAGCCGCTCCTAAAAAGAAAGCGGCGGCAAAGAAGAAGTCTACAGCCAAAAGCAAAAAAGCCTAAAGCAGGGTTTCGAGTTTTCGCACCGCATTGTCTATATCAAACGTATCTGCAAGGCGTGGCCCGCAGTTCTGCTTTTTTTCCACCTTTTCCATGCGGGCAACAAAATCCTTGATATCCGGCGTGATGATGACATCGCCCTCCCCTGACTGTTCCGCAATTTCCTTTATACCACCAGCCGTATGCATGGCGATAACAGGCGTGCCGCACAACAGAGCTTCCAATGCCACGTTCGGCAGACCTTCATGCCGTGACGGCAGCAAGAAACAATCGGCCTGTTTGTAATAAGACCACGGATTGTCCTGAAAGCCGCACAGGGTTACACGTTCATCCAGTTTGTAATCCCCTATCAGCTTTTCAAGATACTGGCGCTGCGGCCCTTCCCCTAAAATGTAGATGTGCCATGATTTTCTTATAGCCATAGACGGAAGATTTTGCAGCAGAAGGTCAAATCCCTTTTGTTCATGCAGGCGCCCCGAACAAACGAAATTGATCGTATTGCTATCAAACGTTGCTGTGCCCTGCTCCGCGCGTTGCAGGATCGTTTCCCTGTCCACCGGATTATAAATCACAATTTCCTTATTGCCCCGGTCAATTCCATGGGCGTGGAATTCGTCAAAAATTGCACGGGCCGGTGAAAGAATAAAATCAGCCAGAGCGTATAAACATTTGGGCCCCAGGTAAAATTCCAGCTTTTCCTTACCCCCGCGCGACAGGAAGTAAGAAGGCGTAATTGCCTCCCGAACAATAAATTTTATCTTCGGAAAAAACGGGCGCAGGCATAAAACGATGACGTTTAAAAAAGCCATTGTGGAGACGACAGCCGCCGGGCGCAGCGCCCTAATCGTTTTAAAAAGCGGGAAGATGCCCAGCAAAGCCCGCCGTTCGTTACAGGATATAAGGGTGATATCGTCAGTCAACATCCCCTTTAACGGTCCATCGTCGTTTAAGATCACCAAGTGCGGATTGTATTTTTCGCGGTCAAGATGGTTGAGCAGCGTAATCATAACACGTTCAGCCCCGCCACCGGCCAGGTTCGGCAGGACGAAGAGTATTGTTTTACGCCCGCTGTTCGACATTGTCTTCGTCGCCTGTTTTTATGAGGCTATCCCACATCGCTATGACTTTATCCATGTCCAGATACTCTGTTATCTTTGCCGCGCCTGCCCCCAGTTTTTGGGCAAAATCTTTATCAGACAAAAGCGAATCCATGGCTTCCGCCATCGCTTTAGGGTCTTCGCCCGGCACAATCAACCCGTTCCTGCCGTAATCAATCAGCGCTTTTGCCCCGGCTGCGCCGCCCGTTGCGATACAAGGTAAGCCCAGCGCCATCGCTTCGGCCAGTGCGTTTGGAAACCCTTCGAACCGTGAGGGCAGGACAAACAGCTCCGCTTGCTCCAGCACTGGAAAAGGATTTTTGGACTGACCGGTAAAATGTATTCGTTCCTTTAACCCCAGGCTCGCTGCTTTCTTTTCATAGAATTCCAGGCACGGGCCTCCGCCTATCAGCAATAAATCCGTGTCTTTGTGCGTTCCGGCAATATTGGCGAACGCCTCTATCAGAATGTCATGTCCCTTTTCATGGCTTAAACGGCCCAGTGAAGCAATAAAGCGCCTGTCAGGTTTCTTAATATCCGCGGGCGAGGTCGTATCCGGACGTGATACCGGGTTGGGAATAATATCTACCGCCGGCCTGAACTGGTGACAATATTCCTGCGCTGCCGGTGTTTGCACCACCAGCTGGTCAACATGACGATACGCATAATCCCGCAGTTTTTTCCAGATTCCTGCGGCGGGATAAACGGACGGGTCGGAACGTTCACATGCAATGACGTTTTTATGCAGCCCCATTGCTGACAACACGCCCAAGACCGACACATCGTAGCCAAAGCACAAAATAGCGTCCGGTTTTGTGTCCTTGATTATTTTGCTGATGCGCAGGACGCGCTTTGAATTGGATATAAGCGCCTTACCAACGCCGGAGCCATTCCCCTGCAGGTCCATGCCGATGACGTCTATATTTTCGGACAGCGGGTAAAAGGGCTGTGTGCCTTCCGGCTCGTACGTGACAATCGTCACCATGTCGCCCCGCCCCGCCCAGGCATTGCATAAAAGGGACGCAACGCGCTGCGCCCCGCCTCCTTGCATATCGGAAATCAGGAACAGGATATTTAACTTGTTATGACTTTGTGCACCTGTCATTGTGCGTTTTTGACAAAAAGTAAGACATAAAGCAACCATGCCCCTGCCATCCGCAGATGATATCCTAGACTTTCTATCCGGCAGTGCAACACCGCTGACCAAGCGCGAGCTCGTGCGCGCCTTTAATATCAAGGGCGACGACCGGGTTATGTTCAAACACCTGCTGCGTGAACTAGAACGTGACGGCCGTGTCGTCAAACAGTCGGGTCAGGCGTATTCCATGCCCGATTCTCTGCCGTCCGTTGCGGTGGTCGAAGTTGTAGAAGTTGATATTGATGGCGATGTGATTGCCAAACCGACCGACTGGCCGTCCGACCGGGAAAACGATATTCCGCGTATTGAAATTGTGCCGGGAGCAAAGGGGCACCCTGCTTTGATTGAAGGGGACCGTGCGCTCGTTTCCTTGCGGAAATTTTCTGACACGCTGTATGAAGGAAAGGTTATCCGCAAGCTCGACGACAAGCGCGGGCGTGTGCTTGGTGTGGTGATAAGACAGAAAAACCAGTTCACCCTGCAGCCCACTGATAAAAAAGCAAAATATGATTTTGATATTCCACAGGCAGATTTAAACGGCGCGAATCCTGGCGACCTTGCCGTTGGCGAGATTCAGCCTGCGCGCGGCCTGAAACGCAAGAAAGTGCGGATTGTCGAAGTCATCGGGTCAGAAGACGATCCGAAAGCCATCTCGCTCATCGCCTTGCATGAACATGGACTGCATGAAGATTTCCTCGATAAGGTTTTGAGTGAAACCAAAGACTTAAAAGTCCCTTCTTTGAAAGGGCGTGAAGATTTGCGTGATATTCCGCTGGTCACGATAGACGGCGCAGATGCACGCGATTTTGACGATGCCGTGTTCGCGGAAAAAACAGATGACGGTTTTCACCTGATCGTCGCGATTGCCGATGTCGCCTACTACGTGCGCGATGGTAGTGAACTGGACAAAGAAGCGTACCGCCGCGGGAATTCCACTTACTTCCCTGACCGGGTTGTGCCGATGCTGCCCGAAGCGTTATCCAACGACCTTTGCTCGCTGCGTCCTAAGGAAGACCGGGCGTGCATGGCGTTTCACTTATGGATCGACGACAACGGCCATTTGAAAAAGCACAAGATCGTGCGCGGATTGATGCGTTCTGCCGCGCGGCTGATTTACGAACAGGTGCAGGCTATCCATGACCAGAAAACACAGGACCCGTCATCCCGCGACTTGATCGCGGGATCTTCCAAAGCTGAAAAAGATCCCGCGATCAAGTCGCGGGATGACGGTGAGTTTTTATGGCCTGTTATCAAACCTTTGTATGAAGCTTACCGTGTTCTGGATGAAGCACGGGCAAAGCGCGGCGCGCTGGAACTCGACCTTCCCGAACGGCGGATCATCATTGACGATAAAGGCAACATGACCGGCGTTGCCAACCGCGTGCGGCTGGATGCGCATAAGCTGATCGAAGAGTTTATGATCCTTGCCAACGTTGCGGCCGCACAGAGCCTTGAGAACCGGCGGGCGCCGTGTGTGTACCGTGTCCATGACCGGCCATCGAGCGATAAGCTGGATAATGCGCGCGACTTTCTTGAAACATTTGGCCTTGGCGTTCCCAAGGGGCAGACCATCCAGCCGAACCAGATTAACGGACTTCTTAAAAAAGCATCAGAGATGGAATACAGCCACCTGATTTCCGAAGTAATTTTACGCTGCCAGAGCCAAGCCATTTACGATACCGAGAATATCGGGCATTTCGGGCTGGCGCTGCGGCGGTATGCGCATTTCACCTCCCCCATCCGGCGCTATGCCGATTTGCTGGTGCATCGCTCCCTTATCACCGCTTACGGTCTTGGCCCCGGCGGCCTTAACGATGAACAGGCACGCATACTGGGCGAAAAATGCGAGCATATTTCCCAGACCGAACGCACCTCCATGGAAGCGGAGCGATCCGCCGTTGACCGCTTTACAGCAAGCTGGCTGTCGGAACGCATCGGCGCGGAATTTAGCGCACGGATTAACGGCGTCACCCGCTTCGGCCTGTTTGTTACGCTGGACCAGAACGGCGCGGACGGGCTGATCCCCATGCGAACCCTGCCGGATGACTTTTATATCCATGACGAAGAACAGCACGCTCTGATCGGGCGCAAGCACAAGCGGGTTTACCGGCTGGGGGCGAATGTCACCGTGCGGCTGGTGGAGGCAGACCGCCTCACCGGATCATCGCTATTTGAACTGGTAGGCGATGCCAGCGCCGATCTGCCTGGTTTCAAAGTCAAACTGCCCAAAACCGGCAAAAAGCAGCAAAAACCTTATAAAACAAGGAATAAAGGGCCAAAACGGCGGAAACCCCGCAAAAACAAGGCTTGACTTAAACCGACAAAAGCGTGTATCTACACGGCTGAATTCAAGGAAGGGCTAGAAAAATGGCTAAGAAATCCGCAGTTGTTAAGGTTCGTATGGAAAGCACGGCAGGTACCGGCTACCGTTATTACAAGAAAAAGAACCCGAAAAACCAGACTGAAAAGATGAAAATGCGCAAATACGACCCGATTGCGCGCAAGCATGTCATTTTCGAAGAAAAGAAAATGCCGCCATCGAAGAAAAACTAAGAGATTTAATGAAAAGAGGCCAAACGGCCTCTTTTTTAATCCATAAACGTTCTGTCTTCTTCCTTAAAGTCGTCTTCTTTCAATTTGCCAATACCTTCAAAGACCGTACAGTTCCGGCCCCCGTTTTTGGCCTGGTACAGCGCATCGTCCACACGGCGCAGAACTTCTTCGTTGGTGTAATCCCCGTGATCGAGGATGATGCCGCCAAGGGAGACCGTAATGGTTACTTCCCCTTCCGGGGCGCTGCATTTGATCGGCTTTTCGGCAATCGCCTTGCGCAAACGTTCGGCAACGTATTTCGCTTTTTCATGCCCGACATCGGGCAGCAGGGCGACGAACTCCTCCCCGCCCAAGCGGGCAACAAGGTCGAAAGACCGCAGATTATCCTGAATACGGTGAGAGAATATCTTTAATATCTCGTCCCCGACATTGTGGCCGTATGTATCGTTGATCCCTTTGAAATGGTCGATGTCCATCATCAGAACGCCCAGCGATTTCTTGCTGGTCTTGTTCTTCTGCACCAGTTTTTGCAGGTGGACTTCAAAATAGCGGCGATTATACAGGCCAGTCAGAGAATCTGTCAGCGCCATAGACAGGCTCATTTCAAAATTGGAACGCAGGCGTTCCTGGAACCGTTTACGGCGCACCTGTGTGCGCACACGCGCCAAAAGCTCGTTCCTGTCCACGGGCCTCAGAATATAATCATGCGCCCCGATTTCCAGGCCATGAGCAACGCGCGGCATATCGTCCTGCCCGCCAATCATAAGGATCGGCACATGGCGGGTACGTTCGGCCGAGCGCAGGTGAGAAACCAGCCTTAAGCCGTCTTCGTTTTCAAGGTTCAGGGAAATTACCAGCAGGTCGTAATCCGCCTCTGATATCTTCTGCATGGCTTCAACACCGGTATCGCAGACAATGACTACGTCCTTGTCCACAACCAGCGCTTCGACAAATTTATCGGATTCAAAGCTTTGGTCTTCAACAACAAGAACGCGAGCGCCTTCCACCGGTTCGTTCATCACGGTGACGCTTTCTTCCACAACACCGAGCTGCGTGGCCGTTGTTTCACGTGTACGCCATTCATCGACAGTCATTTTCAGGCGGACGAGTGAACGTACGCGCGCCATCAATGCAGTGTCGTTTAAAGGCTTGCTGAGGAAATCATCGGCTCCGGATTCCAGGCCGCGTACACGATCAGCGGAATCAGTCAAAGCCGTCACCATGACAACGGGAATATGCGATGTGCTCTGGTCTTCCTTGATACGCTGGCATACTTCGAAACCATCCATGCCCGGCATCATCACGTCCAGCAGAACAATATCGGGGCTGTCGTTCTTAACTTTGTCGAGCGCTTCCTGTCCGCTGGTCGCCGTCAGCACATCGTAATACTCGCTGGTCAGCTTGGCTTCCAGAAGCTTTACGTTGGGCAAAATATCATCGACAACCAGAAC
>JAUHXT010000061.1 GCA_030426925.1 Alphaproteobacteria bacterium
CTCTTCACGCACGATATTGGTCAGCACAACTTCGGACGTCGGGATCAACCACCGCCCGTCCGTCGTCTCGAACTGGTCGTCTTTGAATTTCGGCAACTGCGCCGTGCCGTACATGACATCACTGGTCACCAGCAGCGGCGCCGAACATTCGGTATAACCATGCTCTTCCGTATGTGTATCCAAAAAGAACTGCGCCAACGCCCGCTCCAACTTCGCCAAACCGCCACTCAGCAGCGTAAAACGGCTGCCCGCCAGCTTCACGGCAGTCTCCGTATCCATCATGCCCAGCGCTTCACCGATCTCGAAATGCTCCGGTATGTCTTTCGCATCGCGCGGCTCGCCCCACTTGCGCACTTCCACATTGTCGTCTTCATCCGCGCCATCCGGCACGTCGTCTGCCAGTATGTTCGGCAGGCTCGACAGCAGGGTTTTGATCTGCTCGCCCAGCTCCCTGTCCTGTTCTTCCATCTCCGCCATTTTGTCTTTCAACGCGGAAACTTCATCCATGATGCCTTGTGCATCACCGCCGGATTTTTTGATATCGCCAATCTGCTTGGATTTGTCATTGCGCTCGGCCTGAAGCGTTTGTAACGCCGTCTGGATCGCGCGCCGCTTCTCATCCAGTTCCAGAATTGCCGGTGACTGCGCCTCGATCCCACGGCGTTTCATCGCCGCATCGAACGCTTCCGGGTTATCGCGAATGGCTTTAATGTCAAACATCTTTACCTTTACTCTCCAGGGGTTATCTTATGGTAGAAGACAATAAGCAGGAGTCACGGCGTGTACAAGACTGAAATTGAGGGAATTTATAGCTTACACAAGCCCGAAAACCCGCTTCCCCTCGTCTTTGACTCGCCCCATAGCGGCCATGAATACCCCGCGGATTTCGATTATTCCTGCGGCTTTCATATTTTGGAAAAGGCGGAGGACAAATATGTCGACGACCTCTTTTCCGGTTCACCGAAGCACGGCGCGTCGCTTCTTTGCGCCCGTTTTCCGCGCTCTTACATTGATGTGAACCGCTGTGAAACCGATATCGACCACGAATTGCTGGAGGAACTCTGGCCCGAAGAAAGCAACCCGACCCCAAGGTCGGAAGCAGGCATCGGCCTCATCCGCCGCCTCGTGCGCCCGGGCCTGCCGGTCTATGACCGCCATTTGCGCGTCGGCGAAATCAAACACCGTATAGACACCTACTACCGCCCCTATCACAACGCGCTGCAATCCCTGCTCGATGAAGCTTACGATAATTTCGGGCAAGTCTGGCACATCAACTGCCACTCCATGCCCTCGCACAGCAGCTTCGTGTCATCCTTGCGCCGCGCAAACCCGTTTAAGATGCCTGACTTCGTTCTGGGCGACCGGGACGGAACCACCTGCGACCCCGCGTTCACCCGCGCTGTGCGCGATTACATCAAAAAACTCGGCTACTCCGTGACCATCAATGACCCGTATAAGGGCGTTGAACTGGTGCAGCGTTATTCCGCCCCGGCGGCCGGGCGTCATTCCCTGCAAATTGAAATCAACAAATCGCTCTATATGAACGAAGAAACCTGTGAAAAGCATCAGGGCTATAAACAGCTGAAATACGATCTTGATAAGCTCACCGGCTTCATCGCCGATTACGCCCAATCGCGCCTCATCCCCCTCGCCGCGGATTAAGGCGAAGCAGCAAGCGTGGCACCCGGATGGCGCGGCGGAACATCCTCAATGGTCCCTTCTCTCAAAGTAATACGCTGATCCGCAGGGTCGTGCATTTCCTCCCCGCCGGACTCTATCTTTGCCTGAACAATTGGTCTCAAAGACTCAGAGACATATATTTCAACAACATTCACTGTCCGCCCTGCTTGCTCCAGCAAGTCATCCATTCCTGGTAAAAACGCAGCATCAGGATCCATAGGGTTCGTAAAATGCCCTAAACCATATACAGCAAAAACTCCTTCCCCCGGCCCCACGCGCCTCATGACATTTTCCACCTCGCCCCTGTCATCGAGACGATCCTGCTGATTTAAATTTTGATATTTTTCTGAAGCGGCTAAAAAGCGCGTTTTTAAACCATCCGACATCACTAGGGGGATATAAATTTCTGAATTGTAGTTAGCAATGGTGTCGTTATATCCATTCTCCATTGCTTGTTCATATGAACTTTGAAGATCCCCGAAATACTCTTGTATGCTTGGATCGGAAAAAAACTCGTTGTCCAATTTCGATTCCATTCGATCATCGACAAACAAAACGCTTTTCATGCCTGCGTCTTTCGCATTTTTCAACATGGTGACAAAATTGTCGCGATGGGTGGATAAATCCTCACCCTCTAGCCATTTATCATGATTCATAATCATAGAAAGCGGGCTATTAAAAACAGCCTCACGCAATCCTGTTTCATCCAAAGCGCCGTCCATGTAGGAATCGATGACAGGCTGAAATTCGTCAGAATACTCCAAGACAAAATGAACCTTGCCCTGCGCCACCATGTTTTCAAAAATTTCCGGATTCTGTGCTAAAAAACTCGTGTTGGAATAAGCTCCGCAAAAAGGATGCACTTCCCCAAGCAACAAATCATCATGCCCTACTCCGGCTTCAGTAATTGTTTGTGTCAGTGCAGGATTGGGTCTTGTAGGATTAAAAACCCAGTTATCGTCATGCGCAATCTTAAAACATTCGCCAAGTGGTGGAACTTCTCCCGGTATAGAAAAATCATTGCTCATAATTTTTATTATACATAATACGCAAAAGAGGACAAAATTTGCACTTCAAATATGGAACCAAAAAATTTCTGCAAGAAATCATCTATTTGATTTAAATTGATTTTTTTTCACAGTCCGCGAAACTAGTTATGCCATAATCGGATATCCCGCACGGCACGATCCCTGCAAATCGAAATCAACAAATCGTTGTATATGAACGAAGAAACCTGCGAACCGCATCAGGGCTATAAACAGCTGAAATACGATCTTGATAAGCTCACCGGCTTCATCGCCGATTATACGCACTCGCGCCTCATCCCCCTCGCCGCGGATTAAACTTGACATAATATTCACCAACGATAAAACAACCGTATGTTGGAAATACACGCGGACATGAAAGATCTACTCGCACCGGGCGGCGCACTGAACCGGCTGAACCAGGCCGTCCGTAACATTCGCGATATCCTGACGGAGCGCCTGAAAAGTGATGAAGAACATATGCGTCACGGCCATTGCGGTTTACCCGGTGAATTTGGCAACGGCATCGGTATAACGATGATGTTCGTGGTTCCTGCGGGCAAAAAGATATCACCGGATTCCGAAGGCCGGTATGACGGCATAAACAAATCAATCGAACGCCTGTTCCAGACCTTTCGCAAACCCAGCCAACTCGCAAATTGCGGTATCAGCGGGTTCGAAGGGGAAACAGCCGGAGCCGCAATCCCGCGCAGCATCGCGGAAGTACGCGAATGGGCAGAAAACTGCACCGACCTGACGGCCAAGGAACAAACGGTTCTGAATGAAAGTTTACAGGTTGCCGAGGAGCAATTTGAAATCATCCGCGCCTTTGTGCAAAAACACGGCAAAACCCTTACACCGGCCCCTTAAAAAACCTCGTGAAAACCGGCTTCCAGTGCTTGATCCAGCTCATTCTTTGTTATCTGCAAACCCAAATCCGCAAGGCTGGTCACACCGTACTCCGATATCCCGCACGGCACGATCCCGTCAAAATGCGATAAATCCGGCTCCACGTTGATCGCAATACCGTGATAGCTGACCCAGTGCCGCACCCGCACACCGATGGCCGCAATCTTCTTCTCCGTACCGCTTGTCTCAACCCAGATACCCACGCGGCCCTTGCGCCGCTCCCCTGTGACACCAAAATGCGCCAGCGTACGGATAATCCACTCTTCAAGCTGCCACACATATTGTTTTATATCAGGGGCTTGCTGCCGTTTCTTTAAGCTCAGCATCACATAAGCGACCCGTTGACCTGGCCCGTGATACGTATGCTCCCCGCCCCGTCCGGTTTTAAAAACCGGAAAGCGCGCATCCAGCAAATCCCCATCCTTTGCCGATGTCCCGGCGGTGTAAAGCGGCGGGTGCTCTAAAAACCACACGCACTCGTCCGCTTCACCCGCACGGATAGCGGCCACACGCGCCTCCATGAATGCGACTGCCTCGTCGTAATCGACCAAATTTCCGGATATCTTAAATTCCACCATACACTTCATATAATGTTGCCATCTTGAATACACAATGTTATTAAACCTGCGATTACGAAAGTCCTACACAGCATGCGGCCGTGGCGGAATTGGTAGACGCGCAAGACTAAGGATCTTGTGGGAGATAATCCTGTGGAGGTTCGAGCCCTCTCGGCCGCACCATTTAAATATCTTACCTTTTGCTCTGCAATACACGAAGTTCTGGACATTTCGTCCGAGATTGTGTCTTCTCCCCTAGTAATAAATCAGAGGGAATCACTAGGAATATGAGTAAAGACAAAGACCCCTTATACGATGCGGCGCTGGAATATCACAAAAAGCCGACACCGGGTAAAATCTCTATTAAGCCGACAACCGCACTGGCGACCCAGCGCGATCTGGCATTGGCCTATTCTCCCGGCGTCGCCGCCCCTTGTCTTGAAATTGAAAAAGACCCGCTAAAGGCCCTTGATTACACATCAAAAGGGAATTTGGTTGCTGTTATTTCGAACGGAACGGCCGTGCTTGGTCTCGGCGATATCGGCGCGCTGGCATCCAAGCCGGTGATGGAAGGAAAATCCGTTCTCTTCAAAAAATTCGCTGACATTGACTCCGTCGATGTGGAAATCAACGAAACCGATGTCGATAAATTCGTCGATATTGTTGCCTCACTGGAACCAAGCTGGGGCGGCATTAATCTGGAGGATATCAAAGCACCCGAATGTTTTGAAATCGAGCGCCGCCTGCGCGAACGCATGAACATCCCGGTTTTCCATGATGATCAGCACGGAACGGCGATTATCGTCTCTGCCGCTTTCCTCAACTGGCTCGAATATGCCGGCAAAAAAATCACCGATGTCCGCCTGGTTGCCAACGGCGCTGGCGCGTCGGCCATGGCCTGCTTGAACCTGCTGGTGGAACTCGGCCTGCCGCGCGACAACATCATGGTCTGCGACCGTTCCGGCGTGATTTACAAAGGGCGCGAAGACGGCATGGACCCGTACAAGGAAAAATTCGCTGTTGAAACCAACGCTCGTTCACTGGATGACGCGCTGGAAGGCGCAAACATTTTCCTCGGCCTGTCCGCAGGAAATGTGCTGAACGCCGACATGGTTGCCAAAATGTCCGATGCGCCGCTGATCATGGCGCTCGCCAACCCGACACCGGAAATCATGCCCGAAGAAGCGCGCAAAGGAAAACCGGACGCACTCATCTGCACCGGGCGCTCCGACTTCCCGAACCAGGTCAACAACGTCCTTGGCTTCCCGTTCATCTTCCGTGGCGCACTCGATGTCGGCGCGACAGCGATTAACGAGGAAATGAAGGTCGCATGCGTAAAGGCCATCGCCGCACTGGCAAGAAAAGAAGCAACGCCAGAAGTCGCCGCCGTCTACAGCAATGAAAGCCTCGAATTTGGCCCCGAATACCTGATCCCCAAACCCTTTGACCCGCGCCTGATCGTCGAACTGCCCGTGGCAGTGGCGAAAGCGGCAATGGATAGCGGCGTGGCCACACGCCCGATCAAGGACTGGGACGCGTATAAGGAACGCCTGCACGGCTTTAACGTCAAAACCAGCCTCGTCATGCGCCCCCTCTTCTCCAAGGCACAAAGCGATCCAAAACGAGTCGTATATTGCGAAGGTGAAGATGACCGCGTCCTGCAGGCCGTTCAGATGGTTCTCGACGAAAACCTCGCAAAACCGATCCTCGTCGGTCGCCGCTATGTGGTCGAGTCAAAAATCAAAAAACTACATTTACGCATTGAAATTGATAAGGATTTTGAACTTGTCGATCCTGAAAATGACTCCCGCTACCGCGAATATTGGGAAACCTACCACGCCATCATGCAACGCAGCGGCGTCACACCGTCAACAGCGCGCACCGTGGTCCGCACCAACAACACCGTTATCGGTGCATTGATGGTGCATAAGGGCGAAGCGGACGCGGTAATCTGCGGTACGGAAGGAAAATTCCTGAACCACCGTGAACATATCCGCGACATTATCGGCCTGAAACCGGGCGTGGAAACCGCCGCCGCTATGTGCGGACTGGTGCATGCCAAGGGCACGTTCTTCGTCACCGACACGCACGTGACCACCGAACCCACATCCGCGCAAATCGCCGATATCGCGTTGATGGCGACCAGGGAAATCCGCCGCTTCGGCGTTGAACCCAAGGTTGCCCTGCTCTCGCACTCCAATTTCGGTTCTCACCTTGATGAATCGGCCGACAAAATGCGCCGCGCCTATCTGGAAATCAAACGCCGCGCACCTGATTTGCAAGTGGACGGTGAAATGCACGCTGATGCCGCCCTGTCGGAAAATATCCGCAAGGTTCTGATGCCGAACTGTAATTTCGAAGGGACGGCGAACCTGCTGATTTGCCCGAACGTCGATGCAGCCTCCATCGCCTATAACATTATCAAGGTTCTGGGCGATGCAATACCGGTCGGTCCTATCCTGCTCGGTTCTGCGCGTCCGGCGCATATCCTGACGCCTGCTTCCACCGCGCGGGGGATATTTAACGTGACAGCCCTTGCGAGTACCGAAGCGCAAGTGTATGAACAGGAGCAGGAAGGCTCTGCTGGGGACAACGCCGCTGCCGCGTAAATTCCATGATCATCGAACAGGGCGTTCCGGGAGGATGAATGACCGGGGATAGCGCTCTGAAAACAGAAGACACTACTGACGACCTTGCCGAAGCCAAAACGGTGGGTTTGAGCGACGATCGCATTTCCGAAATCATCGACGACCTGAACAGCGAAGACGACACGCTGCTGGAAAACGACCTGCAGGGGCTAAGCCTTGCCGATACCGTCGACCTCATTCACAAAATCACCCCCGAACAGCGTAGCAAGCTCTTTGCCCTGCATGGCGGTTCAATTGATCCATACATTTACGTGGAAATTGACCCCGGTCTGCGTCAGGACGCGCTGTCTGCCATGCCGGCGCAGAAAATCGCGGAAATCGTCTCCTCACTCGATAGTGACGATGCCCTTGACCTGCTGATCAATCTCGATGAAGACTTCCAGAAGGACATCATTCGCAAGCTGTCCGCCAAAATGCGCGTGGCGATGGAAGAAGGCCTCAGCTATCCCGAGGAAAGCGCCGGCCGTTTGATGCAGCGTGAATATGTCGCCGTCCCGCAATTCTGGACGGTGGGCAAGACAATTGACTATTTACGGGCCGCCGCACCCGACCTGCCCGATGACTTCTACGATATCATCGTCATCAATCCCGGCTATCACGTGATCGGTGAAATCCCGCTATCACGCCTGATCAAGGCACGGCGCGCAGAAAAACTGGAAAACCTGACCCTTGATGAAACCCACATCGTCCCCGCCGATATGGACCAGGAAGAAGTCGCCCTCATCTTCCGCCGCGAAGGGCTGGGCTCCGCCCCCGTGGTTGATGCCGATGATCGCCTGATCGGTGTAATTACCGTGGACGACATCATCGACGTTATCAACGTGGAAGCGCAGGAAGATATCCTCAAACTCGCCGGGGTGGAAGGCGGTGACCTGTACCGCGCCGTTCTCTCAACCACCGGCAGCCGCTTTCGCTGGCTGTTTTTAAACCTGCTAACGGCCATTCTGGCCTCGATGGTCATTTCCTTGTTCGAAGGCACGATTCAGGAAGTCGTGGCCCTGGCCATTCTCATGCCCATCGTCGCATCCATGGGCGGCAATGCCGGAACACAGGCACTGACAGTGGCCGTGCGCGCACTGGCAACGCGGGAACTGTCTTCTTCCAACATGCTGCGCATTATCTGGAAAGAAACACTGGTCGGCACGTTAAACGGCATCGGCTTCGCCATCATCATGGGTCTGATCGCCGGACTATGGTATTCAAACCCCGCGCTCGGCTTTGTCATCGCTATCGCCATGGTCGCAAACCTCATCGTGGCCGGGCTTTGTGGAGCAGGAATCCCGATTTTACTGCAAAAAAGCGGCGCCGACCCGGCCGTTTCCTCCACGGTATTCCTGACGACCGTAACCGATGTGGTCGGTTTCTTTGGGTTTCTGGGGCTTGCCGCCCTCTTTCTTTCCTAATATAAACCGTTACAATAGGGCCGTGAATCAACGGAAAGACGCATGGCTGCATCAAAATTAGTAAGACCGACAAACACATTCAAAGACTCCTTTATGGAAGCCCTGATTGAATATCAGTCCGAGGGAAGCTACGGCCATGTCAGCATCGCGGAACTGAACACCGACTTCGACGCCTTTATTGATAAGCTGCGCGATGAACGCCAATATCCCCAGCATGACTTTCAGGACTGGGTCGATCCCGTTCCTGAAACCGTGCTGTGGATGGTTAAGGACGGCACATATTACGGCAGCGTCTATATACGCCACCGCCTGAACTGGCACCTGGAAAAATGGGGCGGCCACGCCAGCTTCTCTATCCGTCCGTCTCTGCGCGGCAAAGGCTTCGGTAAAAAAATCCTTCAAAAGGCAATGCCCTACATCAACTATCTGGGGATTGACCGCGCGCTTCTGACCGTTGACCCTGAAAATATCGCCGCCATCCGCATCATTGAATTCTGCGGCGGAAAGTTTGAGGACGAATTACCGGAAACCGATGAATTCCCGGCCCGCAAGCGCTACTGGCTCAATTGCGAATAACCGCCCTATCCTTTTGTTTTAAAAACATATTCTCCCCAAAATTTGTTTTGCCTCCCCGCTTTTTGCTATTTTTAGGCAAAGAGAAAAACATAAGGGCAGCAATGTCAGCACAGGGTAGGAAATTACAAGACGACGATATGATGTACGGCTCACGTCCGTTATATCTGGCGGGGCGTAACATCGCGATGAGGAAACGCTTCAACGCCAACAACCCCTTCGCCCCCGACAATCAAATCAATTCAGACGCAGACTATGATGAAGAACACGAATACACTCTTGAGCTGCGCGTCAAACCCGGCGCAGCATTAAAAAACGCGGGCGACAAGATGCAGGACTTCACCTCCGCAGCCACAGGCCTTGCCGCCGGTATGATTATGACCCCGTACGGCCCCGCACCGGACAGGAAAAAGGACAAGGAAAAAGACAAGAAAGACGACAAACCCGAAAATGACACCACCGAATGGGTCATGGTCGAACGTCGCTTCCGCCGTCCAAGAAACGCTAACGGCCACAAACGGCTGATGGCCGTAAATACCGCGCCAACCCCGTCCATTTTCGGTAAAGCCGCCTAACCGTGCTTTAATACCGCACCATTGTCCCGCGCCCGACGGTTCAATTCATCGAACGCTACGCGGGTAAAGAACTTGTCTTCATACATCGGCTTACGACCGTCCATACGTGGGCCGGACTTGTCTGCCTCTCCCATGATAAACGCATAAGCCAGAAACGACAGAAACCGCCCGCCGGACCACGTATCTTTATCCATGTTCAATGCTGGAATGCCGTCAACCGTCACGGCTTTATCTGTTCCACACTGCTTTAAAAACGTCCAGGTAAGACGGGACGCTGTAGGCATTAGGGTCACGATATGAACACTCTTGCGGAAATGCTCCTGACAAAGAGTTATTTTTGCACCGGCATTCTTGCCCTTCGGAATAACAACGATATCCGTGTTACTTATCTTTTCCGGGTCTGCATGCGCGGCAAAAACAGATTGCAGATAACTGGCTTCAGTATCCTTCAGCCGCGGCAACGGCAATCCCAACGCCCGAACAACCGGAAATGTGAAAATACCCTTGATGTCCAGCCACGGCTTTTTACCCCCGGCGATCACAACATTTTCATACCCACCCTGATTAAAAACCTCGGCAGCCGCTAACGCAACCTCTGCACTGGCTGTGCCTTCCCCGTCAATATACAGCGTCCCATCGGTATGCCGGTAATCGGTTTCCAGCAATAACTCGCGGTTGGCACGCTCAATGCGGGGATAATCTTTCCCTTTAAAATATTCTATAAAATACCGTAGCATAGCATTCTATTACCGCATAAGTTTTAATTATGTCAACTAATTTAAACGAGACGGAAAACACGCCATTTTCAGGCCTCATTTCCCTGCCATAACTCGCTGCTTACATTGATTTTAAGCATTTTACCTTCAATCAATAGATGTGTATAAGGACGGATGGCCAAAAAGAAGACCAAAGCAAAAAAGAATAATTCCACGAAAAAGAAGGCGTCCAGCGGGATTCCGGCTTTTTTCCGCACGGTTGTAAAATGGAGTTTTGTGGCCGGGCTTTGGCTGTTCATCATCGTCGGCATTATGATCGCCTGGTACGCCAGTGAACTGCCCGATGTCACTGAAGCCATGGTCTTTGAACGCCGCCCGACGATTATTGTGAAAGCGACCGACGGCACAATTCTTGACCGTTACGGCGATATTAAGGGCGAAAGTGTCTCGGTCGAAGAACTGCCCGCCAACCTCATCTACGCAATTCTGGCGATCGAAGACCGCCGCTTCTATTCCCATTACGGTCTGGACCCTGTTGGTATCGCCCGCGCGTTTGTGGTGAATATCAGCCAGGGGAAATACGTTCAGGGCGGCTCGACCATAACGCAGCAGCTCGCCAAAAACCTGTTCCTCTCCCGCGACCGTACGCTGAAACGCAAAATTCAGGAAGCGATGCTCGCCGTCTGGCTTGAACAGAAACTGACCAAGGATGAAATTTTAAGCGCCTATTTAAACCGCGTCTATATGGGCAACGGCGCCTATGGCGTGGATGCTGCCGCGCGTGTATATTTCAACAAACCTGCACGTGATTTAACCTTGCGTGAATGCGCGACCCTTGCCGGCCTGTTGAAGGCACCCTCGCGCTACTCCCCTGCCAGCAACCCGACTTTGTCGGCCCAGCGCACGCAAGTCGTGTTAAGCGCGATGCTTGAAGCCGGATTTATCGAAGAAGACGAAATCAATACCGTCAAATCACTGCCCCCCGCCCCGCGCCGTAAACCGTCCAGCGGTGAAACCGTGCGCTACTTCACCGATTACGTGGTGGGGCAAATCGGCGAACTAATCGGCCCGGTGGAAAAAGACCTCATCATCGAAACCACGATTGATAAGGACATCCAGCAAGAAGCTGAGGAAGCAATTACAAAAGCGCTGTTAAAATACGGTAACGAGCGCGATATCGGTCAGGGCGCGGCCGTGGTCATGCGCCTCGACGGTGCTATCACGGCCATGGTCGGCGGACGTGATTACAGCTCCAGCGAATTCAACCGCGCCACACACTCTTACCGTTCTCCCGGCTCGTCTTTCAAACCCATCGTCTACCTCACTGCGCTGGAAAAGGGCTGGACACCGGACAGCGTCATCATGGACGAACCTTTTACCGAAGGGCGCTACCGCCCAAAAAATTTCGGCAATGAATATTACGGTGAAGTCTCGCTGCTGCAGGCTTTGACACTGTCCCTCAACACTGTCGCCGTAAATCTGGCGAAAGATGTCGGCCCCGGTGAAATTGTCGGCATGGCCCGCCGCCTTGGCATCACCGCCGACCTCGAACCGAACCTGTCCATCGCGCTGGGCAGCAACGGCGTGCCGATGGTTCAGATGGCGACCGCTTACGCCACCATCGGCCGCGGCGGTCTGGCCGTTGAACCGTTCTCTATCCAGAAAATCACCGATGTCGACGGCAAGGTCTATTACGAACACCAGCCTGAACGCTCCGCGCGCCAGGTCGTGGCCCGCCGCAATATCAATGACCTTGCCTACATGATGCGCTCCGTCGTTGAAAACGGAACGGGTCAGGGTGCGCAAACCGGATACGCCACCGCCGGCAAAACCGGAACGTCACAGGAATATAAGGATGCGTGGTTTATCGGCTTTACCGACAAATTCGCGACAGCCGTCTGGTTCGGCAATGATGACAACTCGTCAATGAAACGGGTGACAGGCGGCTCGGTTCCGGCAAGCGTCTGGCGTGAAATCATGCTGACCGCTCAACCGAAACCGGTACCTCCCATGCGCTACGGCGGCGCTGTTTACGCCTCCGATGGCGGCTTTAGCTTCCATGATATGATGGCCCGCCTGTTTGGCTCTGAGGACCACGACGGTTACCAACCTGTATCCGGCACAAAACCTGCTGCCGGTACTGAATCAGAATACACGCCGCTTGGCCGCCACCAGTGGGACCTGAACGATTAACTCCTGACATAGAACCCCTCCGCTTCTACCGTGACCGGCTCACCGCGGAACGCTGCAAAGCTGTCCTCGCCAATTGTGTCCCAGTGTTCTTTAAGCAAAAGCGAAGAACGGGCCGGTCCTCCCACGTCCCAGCCCGTGCGCATCAGGCTCTGGTCGATGTGGTCTAGATAGGCACACGGGAACGCGGCGCGCGGCGCCCGCAGGCCCAAATCGACCAGCGTCTTCGCAATCAACGCGTCGCCAACATCCAGCATGTCCGCCGTAAACTGGATGGCCGACAGGATTTTGATGTCCATGCGGCTGTTCGGCACGTGGCGTAAGTGCCGCATGAAGCGGGCGTAAATTTCCATCTCCGCCGCCTTGTGTTTTTCCGGCGGCAAAGGCAACTCTGTTGTGATGGTCTCAGTGGTAATCGTGTGATCTGGTTGTATAGACATGATCGGGTGTCCTCCTGTTTTTGTATTCCGCTATGACAAACTGTCATGGCCTTTAATTAGTTCCAGAATACCAAGGATTGGAGGAGAGCACCTAATCGGCGCTGTGGAT
>JAUHXT010000062.1 GCA_030426925.1 Alphaproteobacteria bacterium
TCACCGGACAACTAAGGCCCAAGCTCCGCCTCGATCATATCAATTAGTTCCTGCAGCTTCACGGGCTTACTGACGATCTTTCGTTGGCTGTCGGCATTGGCTTTCACCATATTGGAAACCGCCATTTATTGACATGATAACAGGGGAGGATCGTTGTCACCTTAACGGCCTGTGTCTTGAAAATGAAGAACTTGCTTATGTTTCCCTAGTCGGACAATCCAACGAGGCGGGCGGTTGGAGAGAACTGAAAGCTGATGGTGGCGTTATTATGGACATTCGTAATGACGAAATAATAGCATCAGGTCTTTGTATGCCCCACACACCACGCATATATCGGAATGCTCTCTGGTTTGTCGAAGCCGGAAATGGATATCTGTGCCGGATTGATCTGAAAACAGGTGAAATCGAGAGAGTATTGTGGCGACCGGGCTTTCTGAGAGGCTTAAGATTTTATAAGAATTACGCGCTTATTTGCTGCTCCTCCCCACGCGACAAAACATTTGAAGGTTTGCCACTGGAACAAGAACTTCAGGCTCGAGGAGAAGAGCCACGCTGCGCTCTGGACGTTGTTGACCTTGATACATTAGATGTGATTCATTCGCTTCAGATCACAGGATCCGTTAAAGAGATATACGACACAGCTATTCTGGCAGATTGTAGACAGCCACTGTTGCATGGCATTTTGGGTGACGACATTCGCAGGATTGTAGTACTCGGCCCCGACCGAACCAATTCGTAAAGAACGGCCTGCGTTGCAAGTAATTAAGCCAATCTATCCGTACAGACATAAATAGAATCTCAAAAATCATGGCGTCTGCTGGCGCGTCATATCCCGTCCATCTTTTGATCTTTTGTCTTTCTCTGATGCTTTCGACCCGCTCCGGTTTCGCGCTGATCGTGGCTCAGGCCTTGGCAGCATGGAAGCCCGATCGGCAACTTTGCCCAGTTCCCGGATATCATCCCGCAGCTCGCGCGTGATGGCATTGCCCCGCTCCAGGGCTTTCGCTTTCTTGACATCCATGGCCCTGATCTCGCCGCTCTGGGCCTGGGTGAGACGCGAGCTTTCCATCTGATCCCGCTTTCGCGCCAGTTCGGCTTGTAAGCTGTTCTCCTGCTCAATCTGCTTCCGCCTGCCGGTCAGACGATCCCAGAAGCCAAGCAGGCCCTTACGGATGCGCGCTTCCTGCTCTGTCGCTTCCTTCGCCTGACGCTCTTTGTGGGTTTGTGCCAGGCGGTCTGTCTCGGCCTTGTGTTTCTGCTCGGTTGAGCGGCGTTTCTGCTGGAACCGCTCGCGTTCTTTCAAGGCCGCCTGTACCTGCTCCTTGCGTAGGTCCTGCAGCCGGATCGTGATCTGCTTTGCTGCGATCGCATGCGCCCGGTCCACGGACGGCAGATCATCCGGACTGCCAAGCCGGTCTTTGACCTGCTTTGTCTTCAGCCCCACCCAGCGGGCGACTGCATAGGCTTCACCCGAATGATCGACGACGACGAACCCTCGCCGGTCTCCTTTGGCCAGGATATAGCCGCGCTCTTCCAGCGCATGGGCAAAGCCTGATCTGGAATCCGAGGTCGCCCAGCAATCCTGGAAGATCGCCTTGATCTGCTTCGGGTCTTTCTCAGCCCGCTTGACCTGCTGCCATTCGGCGAGTGTAAAATTCCGCGGGTCCGTGAACTCCTTGCTGATGAACCCGCGCGGCATCTACCAGCCGCGCTCGATATATAGCTCTCTCGCCACCTCCTGCAGCTTGGTCTTGCTGTGAGAGAGCTGCACGGCCTTCATCTGCTCACTATCGATCCGGCTCCACACGGCATGCGCATGCCTTCGTCCGTTCTTCTCATGGAAGACAATGGCGCGTGGCTGACCGGTGAGACCCAGGCGCTCTTCAATCCGGTCCACTGCTTCTTCAAAGACAGCGATATCGACACGCTCATCCGGTGGCGGGTTGAGGCTGAGTGAAAACAGATGCTGTTTGCATTTGGTGCCCCGGCTCAAGGCATAGCTTTCCTGGAAGGCTCCATGCAGGTCATCGGCCACAAAACCCCGTATCTCATGCACCTGGACCCGCACATTCTCCTCCTTGAGGAGATGAGCGGCCAGATCACTGGCACCACCACGCTGATTGCCGACCAGGATCATGGCCGGACCTATTCTGGACGCAGGCCCAGAGCCTTCAGGAGGTCCAGGCGCATGGCATGGATTTGAGAACACGCTGATCGAAGGGCGGCTTCTGCGTCCGGGCCGAGCAAAATGGTCCCCTCATCACAGGCGGCGAGCACGCCCTTGAGGGTGCCGATTGCAGGCGATCGGCCCATGGCCCCCAGCACACGCGCCAGGGCCTTTTGATCGCTGACCACTGTGCGGGTGGAGGAGGACCGACGACGCACACCATCCTCAAACAGGCGCGCGCGGACATAGGAACTCAAAGACCGGCCACCGGCCTGTCGTTCGAGTATGGCCCGCTCCTCTTGCGTGAGACGGATCGACAGCACGGGCGCGTGCGTTTTGGTTTTCTGTTGTGGCCTGACCTTCGTCGTTTCGGAAAACATCAAACCGAGATTGGAAGAGGTGCCCAGCGTCATGGCTTTGGCTCCCGGATAACCGGCTCAAGCGCACGAAGCTGCTGGTCCCATTCCTCCAAAACGGCTATGAGCTGATTTGAAGTTTCACCAGCACACTCCACCATTCAATCCAAGGTTATTGTGCAATAATTTCATAAGAAGTCCCTGATTCTACGGCGCTTTCCGGGCAGCGCAATCCTCAAGCTTGGCTTTAATATCCTGTGAGACATCTTCCGGTATATGCATATTGCACTCATGGCCTGCGATTTTATCTGCGGCGCAATGGTTGACCTCGCGGTGGCGCATTTCATCGGCGCGTATGGTTCTCACCACATCGCTCAGGCGCGCGTTTTCCTGCAGTTTCCAGTATTTAACTGCGATCTCCGGCGCAGGAACGTTTTCAACCTCTCCGCGGTGGATACAGGCCAGAAATTCCGTATAACTGATCACGGCTTCTTCTTCCAGATAACCAACAACACGGTGTGCCGTTCTCGGCGAAATCATGTAAAGCAGGAAGTAGAACGCGTAAAAGACACCTTGTGCAATCAACACGATAGCCCGTTCAAGCCATGTGGGTTTTTCCAGTTCCACGAAGGTCATAAGATGCATGCGCTCGTTTTCCGCCTCATCCAGCAGCGTATGTATCCAGCCATGATCATCCTCCATCCTCCGTAAGGATTTCAGGTGCAAGAGCGCACCGCCGACCATGCCCGGCACGGCGGCGACGGTTTCCAGCACTATGGCGCGATGACCGTAGCGCTGTGCAAAAAACGCATCGGCAAAAAAACGCAGAAATTTGACAAGACCGTATGCAAAGCGGTCACCAAATCTCTGCGTTTTGCGGTGATATTGTTCCAAACTGATATATCCTTATTCTGCAATTGAATATCCTTAATATTTTTTTTAGACTTGTTTATTCGTCGCTATTCTTGCCCGCTTCCCATTCAGCAATGTTTTTTCAATGATAATTACCGAAACATCGTACCGGTTAGCCAGTACCTGTATGAGATGATCGGAATTCGTTTTGCGTTCCAGTTCATTCAACCCATTCAGATGATCGATAATGTCTTGCTTAATGGATTGGGGCATGCCTTTCTCCTAATATCTTCAACATTTCTATTCTAAAAAAGTTCCAGAGATTCCGGAACTTTTGCAGCCTGTGAAAAGTTGGCGGCGTCTGGTATGAATGGCTGTATGACAATGATGATACGATTTTTCTTTCTTGCCTTTATTTTTATCTCTTCCTGCGCCGAAGCAGAAGACAATCCAAACGTGACTTCGCAACAAGCGGATTTCCGGGTGGTGACGGTCGCGGAAGAACTGGAACATCCCTGGTCTCTGGCATTTCTGTCAGGCGGAGATTACCTGGTCAGCGAACGGCGCGGCAGGCTCTGGCGCATTGAGCCGAACGGCCGTAAAATCGAAATTACCGGCATACCTGATGTATATCATCACGGGCAGGGCGGTTTGCTGGATATTGCATTGGAACCGGATTTTAGAGACGGCGGCTGGCTGTATTTCTCCTATGCTGCGTCTTCAGCAGAAGATGAAGACCTGGCAAACACCGAAGTGGCACGTGCAAAGCTTAATCTGGGTCAGAACCGCCTGAGCAAAATGGAAGTGATTTTCCGTGCAGAGCCGAAAGTGGAAGGCGGCAATCACTGGGGCAGCCGTTTGCTGTTTGCACCAGATGGCGCGCTTCACATTACTTTGGGCGAACGCTTTGATTATAAAGAAGAAGCGCAAAATCCATCCAATCATCTGGGGACGACGATCCGTATCATGCCGGACGGCAGCGTTCCGGAAGATAATCCGTTTGCCGACGGTCAGGACGGGGATCCGAAAGTGTTCACCTATGGTAACCGCAATGTGCAGGGCATCGCTTTGCACCCCATTACGGGCGAAATATGGATTCACGAACATGGCCCTAAAGGCGGTGACGAGATCAACATCCTCAGATCCGGCGCGAATTATGGCTGGCCTGAAGTGACGTTTGGCATTTCCTACTGGGGTCTTGAAATATCCGATAAAACGAGTGCGCCGGGTATGGAGGATCCCGTCCTGCAATGGACGCCTTCTATTGCACCCAGCGGCATGGCGTTTTATACGGGCGACAAGTTTCCTGGCTGGAAAGACGATCTGTTCGTCGGTGCGCTGGCGCATAAACATTTGCGCAGACTGGAACTGGATGGACAGACGGTTACGGGGCAGGAAAAATTGCTCAAAGATAGGGGCGAGCGCCTTCGGGATGTCCGCCAGGGACCGGACGGATATCTCTATCTCCTGACCGATGCATCCGATGGACGGCTTTTGCGTCTGGAACCGCTTTAAGCTACATTCGCTGACAGATCTCTAACCTTTCCCAAAGATCTGTCCGCCTTTACTGCATCAGCGTTTCCCCCCAAACAAACCATTAAGACGCACGAAATGCGCAAAAACAGACATTGCAATGGCGAGGAGAGTTGGGTTAAGACTGTTCACACAACACTATTTATATGCCCGGCAATGAAACATAATGTAGCAAAGCTGTTAGTGACCATCATGCTGCTGGCCCAGTTAGGGCTGGCGCAGCACGCGACCGTGCATTTTGCCGTGCATGGCCATGGCATGGAACACCATCATAATGATGGCGATCAGGACCATCGCAAAAGTGCCGACGAACAATGCCAGATTTGCTTAAGCGCAAAAAGCTTTTCCCATGCACTGGCATCCAGTCCCCAAAATCTCGAATTTATTATAGAGCGCACTCAGGCCGTTCAGGCATTGGCGCCATCATCTTACACACAAATTGTCCGTACGCCGTACGGTCCGCGTGATCCTCCTGTCCGCCTTATCTAAAACCAATTTTTTCATTCAAATTTTTTAGATAAGAAAGGACATATCCATGTCTAGAAAACTGCTATTGGCGGCCAGCGCGGTTGCCATGATAAGCGCATCCCCGGCCTTCGCGGCGGACGATGCCGACCTGAACGCTCTGCGTGCGGAAATCTCCGCGATGAAGCAGGCATACGAGAGTAAAATCGAAGCTCTGGAAAACAAGGTGGAAACACTGGAAGCGAAGGCGGACAGCACGGCGAAAAAGGTAGCGAATGTGCAGCCGTCTGCCGGGTCTTCCATTCCTGCCACATCAACAAGACAGGTGAACGACAACAGCTTCAACCCGGAAATCGGCGTCATCCTGCAAGGGAATTATCAGTCCTTTTCCGAGAATGAGAGCGAGTTTGGCGGCTTTGCTGTGGGTGAAGAAGCCGAACGCGGCAAGGAAGGACTGGGCATCGATGAAACGGAACTGAATTTTTCCGCCAGCATTGATGACAAATTCCGCGGCGCCGCGACCGTTGCCCTGCATGAACATGAAGGCGAAACGGAAGTGGAAATCGAGGAAGCCTATGTTGCCACAACCGCTTTGCCATATGGGATGGAAGCCAAGGCTGGCCGGTTCTTCTCCGAACTGGGTTACCTGAACTCCCACCACGCGCATGCCGATGATTTTGCGGACAGGCCGTTGCCCAACCGCGCGTTTCTCGACAGCAATTACGGTGATGACGGGGTGCAGCTTTCCTTTGTCCTGCCGACACCGGTCTATTCCGAAATCGGTGGCGGTATCTTCCGGGGCGATGACTTTCCCGGCGGCGGCGCTGACGGCGCGGATATCGGGGCATGGACGGCCTATGGCCGTATCGGCGATGATATCGGCGATAATACCAGCTGGCGTTTGGGGGTATCGACTTTGCAGGTCGAAGGTGGCGAGCGCTCCGGCAACGAGGACATGGTCGTCTTTGATGGCGACAGCGGCCTTTATATTGCCGATGCACGGCTGGTTTACGCACCGACAGGAAATAACGCCGAGCAGGAAATAACCCTGCAGGGTGAGTATTTCTACCGGGACGAAGACGGCACGTATGACGACATGGATGCCGGAACCGGACCTGTCGCGTACGATGACAACCAGAGCGGATGGTATGCGCAGGGCGTATATAAGTTCCATCCGCAATGGCGTATCGGTACACGCTATTCCCAGCTATATGCCGGGGATGTTCCGGCCGGCCTTGCCGGCAGTGCGCTGGATAATGCCGGGCACGACCCGTGGGCGGCAGCGGCCATGGTTGATTGGACAAACTCGGAATTTTCCCGTGTGCGTGCGCAGGTCAATCGCGAGGAACTGGCCGACGGTGCAAAGGACGACCAGTTCATCCTGCAATATATCATGAGCCTGGGCGCCCACGGCGCGCATGCGTATTAAGGAGGAAGAGCGATGAAGAACATATTCTCTCTTCTGTTTGGGTTGGGGCTGCTGATAGCAGCCCCGGCTTCTGCGCAGGCAAAGGTAAACATCTTTGCCTGTGAGCCGGAGTGGGGCGCGTTGGCCAAAGAAGTCGGCGGCAGCAATGTCGATATCTATACCGCCACGAAGGCAACGCAGGACGTTCATCATATGCGGGCAAAGCCAAGCCTTCTGGCCGCCATGCGAAAAGCCGACCTGGTTTTTTGTTCCGGTGCGGCGCTGGAATCCGGCTGGCTTCCTATTTTAACGCAAAAAGCAGGCGGGCCGGACGTGCAGCCGAATACGGTTGGTTGGCTGATGGCATCCGATCACGTACCCAAGCTTGAGGTCATGGAAAAGGCGGACCGGTCCATGGGGCATGTGCATCCGGAAGGCAATCCGCATGTTCACCTGAACCCGGAATATATCCCGCAGATAGCGGATTTTTTGGCGGACAGGTTATACCAGATTGACCCGGACAATGCCGGAACTTACACAGATAACCTGGAAAGCTTTAAGGCGCGCTGGAATACAAATCTCAACCAGTGGAAAGTGCAGGCTGCGCGGTTGAAAGGCACGAACGTTATTGTACATCATAAGAACTGGGCATACCTGACCGACTGGGCGGACATCAACGTTGTGGAATCGCTGGAACCCAAACCCGGACTTCCGCCGACGACATCGCATCTGGAAAGCCTGTTGCAATCCGTAAAAAAACAGAAGGTCAGCGCCATACTTGTCGCCCCGTTTGAAAATGACGAAGCGGCAAAATGGCTGTCAGAAAAAGCCGCAATACCTATCCTGTACCTGCCGTATACCGTCGGCGGGAATGCGAACGCATCGACGCTGGAAGGCATGTTTTCTGAAACCTTCCGCATGTTGAGTGAGGCCGCCTCATGAACTTATCTTTAGAAATGTTGGGGCTTCTTGCCCCGGCATTTTTCGCCGGACTGGTGGTCGCAAGCACGCATGTCCCGCTGGGGCAGGAGGTATTAAAGCGCGGCATCATCTTTATCGACCTTGCGATCGCACAGGTTGCGGCGCTCGGCGTTGTTTTCGCGCAGGTCGTATTGCTGAGCGAGGGCGGAATTCTTCCGCTGGTCATGGCGATGATATTTGCGCTGGGTGCGGGCGGGTTGTTCGCGCTGCTGGAACGCATTGTGCCCGCAAAACAGGAAGCGCTGATCGGTTGCGCGTTTGTGATATCGGCCTGTCTTGTGATCTTGTTGCTATCGAAAGATCCGCATGGCGGGGAACACATGCAGGATTTGCTGGCCGGACAGGTTCTATGGGTCGGTTGGAAACAGATTGTCCTGACGGCCTGCGTGTATACGCTCATTCTGGTTTTATGGTTCCTGATGCAGGGTAGCCGGAAAACCCTGTTTTTCTTTTTATTTCCTGTCACGGTGACACTTTCGGTGCAGTTGGTTGGTGTGTATCTCGTTTTTGCCAGCCTGATTATTCCTGCACTGGCGACAAGCAGGCTGGCGGCGGGATACGCGATTGCCGCATTATCTTTTCTGGGCGGTCTTGTCTTGTCTGCCATTCTCGACCTGCCGTCCGGCCCTGTGATCGTGTGCTGTTATCCGGTTTTGGCGCTTTTTTGGCGCGTTTTGTCCGCTGGCCGGGAAAATTCTCCGCATAAACACCGTATATAAGCAGAAGTGAATGGATATCCTGGCCCGGAAGCTAGGGATAACTCCCCAATATCTGTAGATAACCTTTTCATACAATGGAATTTTGCGTTTAAATTTGATGGGATATGCATATTACGGGTGATGCTCGCTGGCTGTTTAATTTCTGCAAGCGGTTTTTTTACAATTTTGATGAGATTTTTTTTATTCATATGTCTGCTGTTATTCGCATCGTTTTTCAACGAGGCTTTCGCAGAACCCGCTTCTGACAAAGAGATACAGGTCTGGAATCCGGAAAAGGTCGATTGGTGGGTCGCGATAGATGACTCGATTATGAGCGGCACCGAGACCTGCGAAATGCACTGGCTGTATGATGATGGACTCGACCTGTTTCTGACGTTAAACCGCACGGACCGTCTGGTCTTTGTTTTCAAAATTACCCCCAAAAACAGCAAACCACCGCTGACATTGCGCAAAGGTATGGCGCAGGCTGCATCGTTGAGTGTCAATGACGTGAAACACAAGCTGGGTGTTGCCGACATCGACCTGCCGCCGCTCTTGGTTTTCATGGGCATGCCCGCCACGATCAGCCATCTGGAATATCTGGAAGGCGGGCAGCGTATTCTGCTGAACCTGGATAACGTGGTCTATAACTTTCCGCTCGAAAATATCAAAGAAAACATGACGTATTTCAGGGATTGCATGAAATCCCTGGGCCGGGAAATCAATACCGGCGAAGTGCAAATCCCCGGCGCAGACCCCGAATGGCAGCCACAGGCCGCATCATCCCACCCGCAAATGCCTGTGACCATTCCGCAACAGGACGCCGCCGTAACGGCTGAACCGTTGCCTGCGCCGGGGTGGCCGCAACCGGCCGAAAGCGATGCCTTGCTTCCACTTGATGAAGCATCCCCGCCTGAAGAGGAAAGCAAGGTCATGGTGGCGTCTTTGAACAAAGGTTCTCCGGAAATGGCGCAGGACCTGCACATTGAAGGCATTACCCCGGAAAAAAGCAAGGCAGGGAACAGGGCCGCCGCAGCAATAGGGGGCGAATCATGCGGGCCATCCGATGATCCGTATGATGAGCAAGGAACGGCCGTGATTCATAACCTGACCCGCAAGCTGCAAATTCTGGAAAATGAGAAGGAGGAACTGCGCCAGAAACTGTTAAGTGTCTCAGGCGAAGGCATGCTCGCAAATATTATGAAATGTGACAGCCAGCCGGACGAATTCACCGACGATCCCGTTAACGAGAACGTGATCGCGGAATTCGAAAGCATCGTCGGCAACCTGCGCGCAGAAAACGAGCTGTTGAAAGAAGCGCTGGAGGATGCGGAGACAAATTCAGGAAAAGGCGCGGAAGAGCTGGCCGAACTGCGTACGCGTACGGACGAATTGTTGAAGGATAACCAGCAATTACAGGACAAGCTGTTCCAGTATCAGTTGGACTTTAAGAAAGCGGAAGAAGAAAAGGCCGAAAAAGGCTCTGACGATACGTTTGAAGCAATGATGGAGACCAACGGACTGGTTGAAGACGGCCCGCCAAAACCCGCCGGAATCGATGAGCCGGCAACCGAAAAACAGGAAAATCAGGCCGAAACACCGGAAAGCCCGGCTGATGCCGCAGAGCAGCCATCCGAATCCTCTCCAGAGGATGAGTCCGTCCCTGAGGAATCTGCCGATCCGGAGCAGCCGGAAGAATAAAAATCGTAACTATGGCAAAATAAATTTCGGCGTCGGCCCGGCTGACGCGCGGAGAAAACATAAAATTTCATTGAATTACAATGGCTTAATAGAAATCCTCACCGTATATTATATAAGTCTAATGACCGCATTTTTGTGCAGCGCGTTCGTCTTTTGTTAACAAAATTTACTTAAAATTTTAAATAGTAACGTGTGATGCTTTAAGGGATTTATTTTTCAATAATTTATATTACTATGAATAGGTTAAATGATTTTCTTTCCTTGGTGAACTTCTTCACACGTTAATCGAAAACAGAATTTAAAAGGGTGGGATGGACGATAATACCCCCAAAGAGAATGCAGCGAATGCAGGTGATAAAATCGCCGTGGCTTTTCCTGGCCCCGGCGAAGAGCTGTCTGTTAACGTAGAGCCGAATTCGCAAATTGATTTGTCCGGTATCAACCTGGAGGAAATGCAGGTTGATATTCTGGGCAATGACCTGATTATTACCGACCCGGCAACGGGCGCCCAACTTGTTCTGGTCGGTATGGTTCTCTACCTTTTTGATGAAGAATCCCTTCTGACATTCTCGATCAACGGTGTCCTGATAGAATCCCAGCAGCTACTGTCAAAAATCGGTGAAGTCGGAAACTTGTCTGTTAAGGACTTTATCGAGATTTCCACCATTCTTCCTGAAAACAATTCCACCACCTCGCAAGACGGCGAAGGGAATCCGAACGAAGGTGAAAAATCGTCGGAGGAAGAGGAATCAGAAATCACCGAAGCGCAGATGATGTTTATTTCTGCTGCGATTGATAACGCGCAGTTCAGAACAGAACCCGTCGACGAACGCACATCCGATCTGGAAGAAGAATTCACAAGCTCCTCACCTGCTACTGCAATTGATGAAAAGGGAACCTTTGAAAAACCGGCCGTGGAACAGGCGTCCAGCACGGCCACGCCAGCCGAAGAAAACCTGAACACGACGACAAACGAGGAAGTGGAAACCGCGCCACCTGAACCGGAAACACCGGTATTTTTTGAAGCACGCTTATTACAGGTGGCGGCGCAAAGCGCGATTGAAGATGTCGGCGGCGGCGTATTCAAACGTGTGTTTGACGGTGGCGGCGGGTCAGAAGCGTCGTTCTTTAACCCCGATAACGAAGTTCAGTATTCGACCGAAGTTATAAACCTGACAGATGATCCGACCGATCTTGTGGTCTACGCTGACAACCCGGACTTCTTTGGTCCGGGTGAAATGTCCCGGGTGATTGAGATTGCACCGCAACTGCCCAGCGGATTCCAGATCGTAAAAATCACAATTGCCGATCTTCCTGCCGGATTTGAACTGTATAATTCTGTCGCAGGTCCGGACGGCTATTCGGTTGACAACCCGCCGCAGACCCCGACAGGAAACTATCAGGTTGTTTTGAATTACGATGTGCCCTCTCTGGAAACATTCACCATGGGCATCACGGTTGAGGCGGAATTTAATCAGGCGCTGTACGATACTTTAAACCCGGATGATGTTGGTTTTACGCCCGATGAAACGGTGCTGGAAATTACCAATGACCAGATGGTCGAAGTAAAGAATGTCTTCGGCCCGGCTGATTTGAACTACGTGAATGCCGAAGATGAACTGGTCTGGGTTCTGGCAAACGATCCGAACAACAACCGTATTTTTACCAGCATTGGCGACGATATTGTCTATGGTGGTCTGGCGCAGGATGTAATTAACACAAGCCTGGGGAACGACCAGCTTTTCGGCAATGACGGCGATGACACGCTGGTCGCCGGTGGCGGCGATGACATCCTGAACGGCGGGGCCGGTTTCGATATCATGCAAGGGGACGCCGGTATCGATACGGTCGATTACTCGGGCGAAAACCTGAATGTTGAATTGAACCTTGGCCTGATTGTCGGCGGCTACGCAATCGCCACGGTCGATGAATTTGGCCCGGATTACCAGGAAGACCGCATCCGCGATGTTGAAAATGTAATGACCGGCGGCGGTATCGACGTGCTGACGGGTGATGCCAATACCAACGTCCTGATGACGGGCGCGGCGGACGATACAATTTATGCCAGTGCCGGCGCGGACGTTCTGGATGGCGGCGCGGACATTGATACAGTTGATTTCTCGACACTGGATGGCACGATCAACTTTATTGATGTCGTGCTGGATACGATCAACGATGCGATTGTTGCCGTAGACGGTGGAACGAACCAGACAGTGCGTAACATCGAAAACGTTATCGGCACAAGCGGCGATGACATTATATCCGGTGACAGCAACGATACGTTATCGGGCCGTGGGGGTGTAGATACACTGGACGGCGGCACGGGCAGCGACACGGTTGATTACTATGCCGCGGCATCGGGCGTAACCGTTGATTTGCTGGCTGGTGGCGCATCCAACGATGGTGACGGCGCAACCGACACATTCATAAGCATTGAAAACATATCCGGTTCCGCATTCAACGATACGATTTCCGGTGATAACGCCGTCAACGTATTGTTTGGCGCTGGCGGCAATGACCAGATTTTCGGTGCAGGCGGCAACGATATTTTTCTCGCCAGCACAGGATCTGACACGCTGGACGGTGGCGCGGACAGCGACACGGTTGATTATTCCGGTCTTGGCGCGGCAAACTTT
>JAUHXT010000063.1 GCA_030426925.1 Alphaproteobacteria bacterium
GTTTCCGCTTTTTTAATCGTTTCCCACAGGTCTAAAAAATGGTCGTGCCACGACGGCATGTCGCCTTGTTTCAGCGACCTGTTCTTATCGAGTTCCTGTAATATGGCTGCATGGAAATCTTCCGTTTCCAACATCGCGGTCCCCACCGTCCTTATGCTTCTCAAACACCCATTATATCAAATATTATGAAAATAATTGAGATGTTTTAATGCGATTTTGAGACAGATTTATTTTGAATTTTAGCAATCCAGAGTTTTCGCACGTATGGCAGGGATAAAGTGGACAGAATATAGCCTGAGGCAGGCACGATAGCGCCCAAAAAGGCGTGTGGTAAGCCGACAACGGTCATATAAAGTGCAGCGAAACAATAGGTTACAGCGACAATGAAGGCACGGCGGGTCCAAGAGGTTTCCCACGCCTTGTTTTCCTCGACACGCGCGTTGCGGTCCTTTATTGCCTGAAGTTCAGCCTGAATATCGTCCATCAGACTACACGGATTCGAGAATAATGGCCGTTCCCTGTCCGCCGCCGATACACATGGTGGCCAAACCGAGGGATTTTCCTTCCCGTTGCATCAGAGAAGCCAGCTTGCCGGTTATGCGCGCACCGGACGCGCCCAGCGGGTGGCCAAGGGCGATCGCGCCACCATCAAGGTTCAGTTTTGACGGGTCAACGCCCAGATCGCGGATCACGGGAATGGACTGCGCCGCAAAGGCCTCGTTCAGTTCGACGATGTCGATATCATCAATGCTGACGCCGGCGCGTTCCAGCGCTTTTTTAGAGGACGGGACAGGCCCGATGCCCATAATTTCAGCAGCGCAGCCGGAAACACCGACGGATTTAATGCGCGCCATAATCGGCAGGTTGTTTTTCCTTGCGTATTCTTCGGACGCCACCAGAACAGCGGCGGCGCCATCGGTCAGCGGGGAAGCCGTACCGGCCGTGACCGTTCCGTCTTCATCAAAGGCGAGTTTCAGGCCGGCGAGTGTTTCAGCCGTCGTTTCGGGGCGGATACAGCCGTCCTGGTCCACGCCATCGATCGGGACGATTTCGTCCTTGAACTTTCCGGCTTCACGCGCGGCGGCGGCCTTTTGGTGCGAAGCAGCCGCAAATTCTTCCTGTTCCGCCCGTGAAACATCGTATTTTTTAGCCAGGTTTTCGGCTGTGATGCCCATGGACATATAAGCCTGCGGGTAGGTTTCACCCAGCTTCGGGTTCGGCATCGGGTTAAATCCGCCCATCGGGATGCGGGACATTGATTCCACACCAGCGGTCAGGAACACTTCACCTGCACCCATCTGAATATATCCGGCGGCCATTTGAATGGTTGTCATGGACGAGCCGCAAAAGCGGTTGACGGTCGCACCCGCCAACGATACCGGCAAGCCGCAGAGCTGCACCACTATCTTGGCGAGATTGAAACCCTGCTCGGCTTCCGGAAACGCACAGCCCATCAACAGATCTTCGATGTCGTCCGGGTTAACCCTGGTTTCCTCCACCAGTGCATTAATAACAGCAGCAGCCATATCATCGGGCCGTGTGCGGGCCAGATCGCCCTTATTGGCAAAATGAAAGGGGGAGCGCTTGTATCCGCAAATTACGACCGGCTTTTGCATAAATTGGTTCTCCTGAATAATTCCTTCTTAAAATAAAGTAGGCAAGGATTGGGCACTTTACAAGCTATAGTATAAAAATAGACAAAGAAGCCCGACGGCAAAAAAATACCTTTACAGACGCGGCAAAATGCAGCAAGTAAGCAAAAGATTGAATTTGTAACCCCTTACATGGAGGACAATGTGAGCGCACAGGCAGACCCCAGAGGCCTTAAACGTATTTGCATGAGCTGCGGCACACGGTTTTACGACCTGAATAAAGATCCGATCGTATGCCCAAGTTGTAATACGGAATTTACCGGTGAAGTGAAGGTAAAATCACGCCGTGGCCGCGCAGCCGCGAATGACGAAACAAAGAGCAGCCAGGTTACACCGGATACGGGATCCGATGACGATGATGACGATCTGGATATGGATGATGATGACGCCCCGATTCTGGATGATGATGACGATGATGATGATGTTGTCAGCCTGGATGACATGGACGACGATGACGACGACATCGACGATGATGATATGGGGTTAGGTGATGACCTTGATGATCTCGACGACGACGACATTGACAATGATGACGACGAAGATGATGACAACGACACCGATGATGAAGACGGTGACGACGAGGACGAAGATAAAAACTAGTAGTCCGTTCCTGTCGGATCGCGATAATCGTAATCAGAAAACGGCCAGCTTCTGGCCGTTTTTTTAATTTTGTCCCGCATATAGAGCTGAAGCGGGTGCAACCTGTAAACCCGCATGACCCTGTCAATATCCGGCACAGTTCCGTTGTCGATCTGGCGCACCAGAAAACGGAACAAGCTGATTGTACGGCTCACTGTTTTTTCGGACAGTTCTACCGGGCATGACATCATCTTGATGGACGATACGTAATATTCTTCCGGAATGTTTTCATCAAACCGGTCCATTACGCTGAACGATAAAATCGGAAATTCACTGCTGTCGTTCTGGATTGTGTACTCCCAGCCATCAACGCGCACGCGGTGAATGTAAAAATTTTCGCCCGGTGACTGGATCGGATCAGACACTATCCGGTATATCATCCCGCGCATGCGGGCCGTTTGTGGATCCTTAACCAGTGACTGGCCACTCAGTTTTTTTACCCCCCCTAGCGATGTCCAACCATTTGGCGGCCAGACACCGTCTTTATTCAGTGTCTTACGCATTATAAAATCCCCTACCCTGGAAACTTTTTCTTCTTCACTAGGATGTATATTAGTTATACCGAAACTAAAAAAAATGCAAGAAAAAAACGAAGTAAAGGGCGCGAATACTTATAGTAAACCCATTGAAATATATAGGTTTTTTGGCTTTTACTTAGCGAAATACCAAGCCAAACTTAAGGAAAATACAAATTATGGAAACTAAAAAATTATTCCACCGTGACGGATTTTGCGAGGTTTCGCGGCTGGTCGACGTCCGTTCCTTTTGTCACGGCTACGTGATAGGCCAGAAGCTGGATCGGCAGGGAATAGACAATCGGCGCAACGAAGGGCTCAACTGTTTCCATGTCGATGGACCATGTGATGTGGTCTTTTAATTTCTTGCGGCCTGTTTCATCGGAGATGAGCAGCACTTTCGCACCGCGCGCGACATTTTCCTGCAGGTTGCTGGCGGTTTTTTCAAAGAACGGATCATTGCCCGGTGCCAGAACGACAATCGGCATTTGTTCATCGATCAGGGCAATTGGCCCGTGTTTCAATTCCCCTGCCGCATAACCTTCGGCATGGATGTAGGATACTTCTTTTAATTTCAGCGCGCCTTCCATCGCCAGAGGGTAGAGAAGGTTGCGGCCGAGATACAGCATATCGGAAACTTCAAATACATCGCGGGCGATTTCTTCGGTCTGCTGTTCCAGTGATTTTAATGCTTCGGCAATTTGCGCGGGCACATGGCGTAAGGCATCGGTGTATTGCTGTGCTTTATTTTTTTCCACTGCACCTTTATGGATAGCCAGCGCCAGCGCCATACAGGCCAGCGTCGTGAGCTGCGTCGTAAAAGCCTTGGTTGACGCCACACCGATTTCCGGACCGGCCAGTGTGTGCAACACCATATCGCTTTCGCGTTCAATCGTACTTTCAATCGTGTTGACGATCGACAATATTTTTTGTTTCTGGCTTTTGCAGTAACGAAGGGCTTCCAGCGTGTCCAGTGTTTCACCGCTTTGTGATACGAATATTGCCACGCCGTCTTCGGGCAGCGGCGCTTCGCGGTAGCGAAATTCCGATGCGATGTCGATATCGCACGGGATGCGCGCTGTTTGTTCAAACCAGTATTTGGCAACCATGCAGGCGTAATAAGCGGTGCCGCACGCCACCATCGTAATGCGCGGAGCTTTAGACAACGCATCGAGTACATCCTGCGGGATTGCGATGCCCCCTGTCGCCGGGTTCACAAAAGAATTCATTGTGTCGCCGATGACGGCCGGTTGTTCATGGATTTCCTTTAACATGAAATGCTTGTATGCGCCCTTGCCTGTTGTTGCGCCGCTTTGCGCGGTGATGCGGATGGGGCGTTCGACTTCTACGTTATCGTTCGAAAAAATGCGGGCGCCTTCACGGGTTACCTGCACGCGGTCGCCATCTTCCAAAAACGCTATTTTCTTGGTCAGCGGGGCAAGCGCATATGAGTCCGATGCGATAAACATTTCACCATCACCGTAACCGATGGCCAGCGGCGTTCCCTGACGCGCACCGATGAGAAGATTGTTTTCACCGCTGAAAATAATGGCCAATGCAAACGCACCTTCCAGCCGGTCAAGTGCGGCGTTTGTTGCGTCCTGCGGGCTTTTGCCCTGTTTCATATAATGGGTGATCAGGTGCGCGACGACTTCCGTATCCGTATCGGTTTCAAAGCGGCACTGGTTTTTGGCCAGTTCTTCCTTCAGTTCCGCATAATTTTCAATGATACCGTTATGTACCACTGCAACTTTCTCTGTAGCGTGCGGGTGCGCGTTGTCTTCGGTCGCGGCGCCGTGTGTTGCCCAACGCGTATGGCCGATGCCAATTGTTCCATCCAGCGGATTTTCGTTCAGGCGGTCCTCCAGATGCATCAGCTTGCCCTTGGCGCGCCTGCGGCCGATTTCACCGTCGACAAGCGTTGCGATGCCGGCGCTGTCATAGCCGCGATATTCCAGACGTTTCAACCCTTCGAGAAGCCTGTCCGCCGCATGATCTTCAGAAATGATTCCAATAATTCCGCACATAGTAGAAAAACCTTAATCAGAATTGCCCGCCTGCGCTATTCACATTATTTTTCAGCCTGTTTCAAGTCTTTTGAAGATTTGTTTTCATGGTAATTTAACCGTTATAATGACACCATTAGGGCAGGAGAGGTCGTTTACCGGTGTTTTCAGACAGTATACCTTTGATTTTGCAGGATTTATCGGACCGTGTTTCCGTCCTTTTTTCCTCGGATACGGAGATGTTTTTTTACATTTTCTGCTTCATTGCCTTTCACATGATCATGATCAACATGTTCTACGGCAAGCCGTCGCGGCGGCGGCACAGGACGCTGAACCTCAAGCGTTCCGTGCTGATTATCATGGTTGTCGCTGAAATCGTAATATTCACAAACCTTCTGACACTTGATTACATGGCGCAAAGCGTTATGCCGGCGGAATTTGCAACGCATACCCAGCCGCGGGTTTATAGCGGCTATCAGCATTAACAAATCCTTAAAATTTGTGTCTGTTTTTATACCCGCGATAGAATAAACAATTCGGGGGAAGTTGTTCATGTTTTCAAAGAAAGAAATTCAATCCAGTCTTTTAGGATGTTTGGAAGTTTTCCTGTTCATGGATAAATCCATTGAACGGTTTGACCATACGCGCAGCGGTGCGATTCGTTCATTTATTATTCCGCTTATCGTCTTACCGCTTAGTCTTAGTATCCTGTTTTTAAGGCCGGGCGATTATCCGCCGGAACTGTTGGTTACCATTCACACCTTTCGCTTTATCATCAGCTTCGGTTTGTTCCTTGCCGCTGTGTATTATTTATCGTTGCGGCTAAATTGCAGCGACCGGTTTTATGCATTTATCAGTGCGAATAACTGGATCGGGGTGATACAGTTTTTATTACTGGTTCCGTGCATAGTCTTTCTGGTGCGGCATCCGGGAGAATGGGAGCCTATCAGCTCGTATGCCATCTTTATCACGATTTATTCGTATGTGATGCTGGCCTATGTTGTGAAATGTTCGCTGCGCCTTAACTGGTATCTTGGCGGATTTGTCGCGATTATCGGACTTGCCATCGACCAGACGGTGCTGGACATCGCCAATGTCATTCGTGACAGCCTGATTTAGGATGCTTTTTTCTTTGCAGATTTTGTGTCGCGGTATTTGGCTGCTCCGCCTTTGATGATGCGCTGTTCCGCACGTTCAATGGCAATAGAATTTTCATCAACATCGGATGTAATGACGGAACCGCCTGCAACCAACGCCTGGTCACCGATTGTCACGGGCGCAACCAGCGTGCTGTTTGACCCGATGAATACGTTGTCTCCGATAACAGTATCGTTTTTGTTGAAGCCGTCATAATTGGCGATCACTGTACCCGCACCGATATTGGTTTTTTCGCCGATCACGGCATCGCCCAGATAGCTGACGTGTTTGGATTTTGCACCAGCCTTCAATGTCGCACGGTTGACTTCGATAAAGTTTCCGACTGACACGTTTTCTTCCAGTATGGATTTCGGGCGGATGCGGGCAAATGGGCCGACACTCGCGCCGCTTTTTATTTTCGCGCCTTCGATATGGCTGAAAGCATGGATAATAACGTCATCGTCGATATCAACGCCGGGGCCGAACACCACATTCGGTTCAACGGTGACATCCTTGCCGATTTTTGTATCCCACGAAAAATAGACACTGTGCGGATCATGTAAGGTCACGCCGCGGTCCATCGCATCGTGACGCAGGACGTTTTGTGCAAACCCTTCCAGCTCCGCCAGTTGCGCACGCGAATTCACGCCGCGCAATTCCAGAAAATGTCCACGGACAACACCGCAGGAACCGCCATCTTCCTGAATTACTTTCGGCAAGTCCGTTAAATAATATTCGCCTTGCGCGTTTGCGCTTTTTATTTCTCCGATCCATTCGGGCAGTTTTTCGCCGTCAATCACCATGATGCCGGAATTCACAAGACGGATTTGTTGTTCTTCCTCACTGGCATCGGCCTGTTCCACAATGCGGTTTAGTGTTCCATCGGGATTTTGAACAATACGGCCATAACCGGTGGGATCGGGCGGCACCATCATCATAATGGTTGCGCCTAAATCACCGCCTTCATGGTGTTCGATTAGCATTTGCAGGCTTTGCCCACTGACCAGCGGAACATCGGCATACAGCACCAGTACGCTGCCCTTAAAGCCTTTTAGTTCCGGCAACGCAGCCTTAACCGCATCAGCCGTGCCATTTTGTTCTGCCTGAATAACGCAAGGATTGGGGGAAGCAGCTTCGCGGACATCATCCATGTCCGGCCCGATAACAATGATTATCTTGTCAGCGCCCAATTCATTTGCCGTGTTCAGGACGTGTCCAATCATAGAAAGCCCCGCAATTTTATGCAGGACCTTCGGCGTTTTGGATTTCATGCGCGTGCCTTTTCCGGCCGCGAGGATAACGACTGCTAACTTATTACTACTCATCATCTGCCTGTTTTTCGGCAAGGATCACATTGCCGCCATTTTCATAGCGGGTCATATGCATGACCAGTGCGCCGTAATTCGAACGAACCATAATTTTCACCGGAACGGCCGGTGCGCCTTCGGTAATCTGCGCCATCCAGATTGTCGGCATTTTTCCGTTCTGGCGGCCCTGTTCCTGAATGGACATCCAGCCACGCGGGTTTTTGTGCCAGTCGCCGCCCATCGGTTCCACCTGTACCACGCATTTAGATGCCGTGCCGGAATAGATGTTGTAGCGGGATTGTTTTAGTTCTGTCTGGCCTTCATCCAGAAACATCATTTTGAAACGGCGCTTGCCATCGAATACTTCGGACGTTCCCTCACATTTACCGTTTGCCGGTATCGTGTTCATAATGTTTAGCGCAGCCGTCATAACATCTGTTGTATTATCGCTCAGTGACGGGTCCGCTTCGCGTACTTCACGGTCGCTATGTTCGTCGGTGACACGATATTCCCTGAACGTACCATCACGGTTATAAGTATATTCCTTGATTTCGTCTTCGTCTTTCCAGTGCGCCCAGGATTTGTGCATTTCCGGAGATGCGGCCCCGGTCTTTGTGTCATACCATCCTGTCGTTGTGAAGGTTCCTTCCCAAGGAGCGACCTTGCCGATAAAGCCGCGCGTATGGGCGCCCAGTTCCAGCTTATAACGGTTCGATTTTCGTAAATCGATATCCAGATTGGCCTTCACCACGTGAAAACCGCCGGCATAGACATCATATGTTGCGCGTTGCAATTTCGCTTCTTCCGCTTTCGCAGGAACAGACAGCATGCATATGCTAGCGATAATGACCGACAAACTGAATAAGTGACCCGCCAAGCCCTTGCTTGAACTCTTTAACGCCTTTGGCTGTTTCATCGTTGACACCTCCGAGGTCAAAATAATGAATCCCTTGGCTTTGTAGCATAGTTATTGCCTGCCAGAGAAGCAAATGATTGGCGTTTACCCCCCGCCCCTGTGCAGAGCTCCAGCCGACCTGATAGGTTGCAGCGTTGGCATGGCACAAAACCATGATGGCGGCTACAGGCTGGCCGTCTGTTACCGCCCGCCCAATCAAGCACTGGCCGTTTTGCACGGCGAATGCGGCAATTTTATGCAAGAGTCCGGGATTTGCGCCAGTATATGACTTTTCCTGCTTGTCCGATTTGTAGGTTTCAAGCAGCCAGGGCAGCAACGCGCCGTCTTCGTCCCATTCGATATCAATATCACTGCGTTCCGCCTTGTTCAGCGCGCCACGCCAGTTTTTACGCATGGCGGCTTTTAACACTTCTTTGTCCTGCGTCATATCAATCCAGATTGTCTGATATCCGGGACGCCCTTCGAGTCGTTGCAGGCCGACTTGTTCCACCAGCTTACGAATTGTCGGCCCGTCCTCGATTTCCGGTAAAATCCTGCGCTTCCTGCCAAAACGCGGAGGGAAAGTTTTTTGAAATTCCTTAAAGAATGCCTGCACATGGGCCGCGCCGCCGAATCCTTCGAACCAGAGCGGACCACGATCCAGTATCACGGCATGGATAGCATTCCAGAACAATCCGGTTTCCAGTATCTGGACGATTCCGGCTTCCTTGCCGTTTATGATGATTAATCCGCGGCGCGGGTTTTGCCGCAACGATGCGTACATCGCCTCGGCATAATAGGATGATTGCAGCAAATTGGGCTTTGCGATTTTTTTGAAATATCCGGCCCACTCATCCCCGGTCATACCCCATTGTATTTCGCATTGCATGGCTATTCCGATCCGTCGCTTTCTTTCGCCCTGGGAACGCGAATATGAGCCTGTGTGGGATCCAGCTGGTGCAAATAAGCGTCTTCCAGTTTAGAGCGTGCCGCATGCATTGCCTTGATAAAGCGATATGGTTTACGGATAGCAGGCAGATAAACATCCCCTATAAAACGGCAATCAAAATGTATCGAACCGAATTTCAGAAACTGACCCAGAATGCCGTGATCGATTCTTTCGCCCTTTATTTCCTCGAGTTCTATCTCTTCCACTTCCACTGCGATCAGGCCTTCTTTGACGATCACACGACGCGATGTCAGGGCAACCTCTGTCGCTATTACCTTGATAACATAGGCTGACAGCATAACAATTGACGTAATAAAACACATGATCATAATGACAGGAGTCTGGGTGCCGAAAGACACACCGAATATTTCCTGGTTAAAAAACGGCGCCGTACTTCCAAAATACGTATAAAGGTAATAATCCGTAACCACGCCAATCCCGTTTAGCAATAGAAACCAGCCCACCCCATAAACAAGATAAATCCAGTGCAGGCGTGCTACGCCTATCAAGCGTTCATCCGAGCCAATAATTTTCGCGACATATGCCATTTCAAATCACTCCGGTATGACTTCCCCGCCACACGCAGCGTAACAGGCGTTAAAGTCGTTTTTGCATTTAATGGTATTGGGCGGTGCGCAGACTTGCGGTGATATGCAGGTTGCTTCGATTGCAGAACCATGAGCATAAGAACAATCACCGTACAGACGCTGATCAAAGCGGTAGCGTTTTTCACAGTCCGCTAAAATTTTTTCTTCCTGTGCGATACAGGCATCCTGTGCTTGTTTACAGGATTCAACACATTGCCGTCCTTCGGCAGATTGCGGGGGGACGTATAAGTAATTTTGGGACGTCACACAGGCGGATAGAAAGAAGAAAGCCGCGATGGACAGACAAAGTTTGCGCATAATTCTTCCCTTCGCCTTGATTGTTGTGACAGCGTGTCCCACACTAAAACCAAATACATTATAAAGCAAAGATATGTTTATTACCCATCTGATCATAGGGACAGTTCTGGCAGTTACCGTTGTCGTCATTCACGCGCTGGCCCTCGACCGGCTTTTATCATTTCTGGAAAGAATCGGACCCAGAATATATGGAATGTTCTACCGTCAATGGAAAGTGCCGATGCTAACCATTACCATTCTCGGGATTCTTCTGGCACACACGGCAGAGATATGGGTCTGGGCCATTTTTTACCAGGTGGTTCACGCTTTACCGGATTTTGAATCTTCGCTTTATTTTTCAACGTCTACCTTTACGACCGTGGGGTTTGGCGATATTGTTCTGGATGCTGACTGGCGGCTTATCAGTTCGTTCCAGTCTGCAATAGGGTTTATATTATTCGGCTGGTCGACGGCCTTCATTTTTGAAGTCATGACCCAGCTGTACAAACAGGACAAAATTCGAAGAACGGAACATTCGTAATGCAAGCTGCTGAACAACTGGAAGACTTACAGGCCATCATTGACCGTGCGTGGGATACGCGTGAAGGGATCAACACCGAAACCGAAGGCGATGTCCGGCAGGCGGTGTTCGATACGCTGGACATGCTGGATAGCGGAGAAGTACGTGTGGCCGAAAAAATCGACGGAGAGTGGGTCGTCAACCAGTGGGCGAAGAAAGCCGTCTTGCTATCGTTCCGTTTAAACCCGATGGAAAAAATATCCGGCGGGCCGGGCGGTTCTGCCTGGTGGGACAAGGTCCCGTCCAAGTTTCAGGGATGGAGCGATACGGCATTTGAAAAAGCGGGTTTCCGCGCGGTGCCGAATTGTGTCGTCCGTCATTCCGCCTATATTGCGCCAAGCGTGGTTTTGATGCCGTCTTTCGTCAATCTGGGCGCTTATGTTGATGAAGGCACCATGGTGGACACCTGGGCGACCATCGGGTCGTGCGCACAAATCGGAAAGAATTGCCACATATCCGGCGGCACCGGTATTGGCGGTGTTTTAGAACCGTTACAGGCCGGGCCGGTTATTATTGAAGATAACGTGTTTATCGGCGCCCGGTCCGAGGTGGCCGAAGGCGTTGTCGTTGAAGAAGGCGCCGTGCTGTCCATGGGTGTGTTTATTGGTGCGTCTACCAAAATTATCGACCGGATGACCGGCGAAGTTCACCAGGGGCGCGTTCCTGCCTATTCCGTCGTCGTGCCCGGCAGCCTGCCCGGACGGTCGCTGTTTGATGGTTCCCCCGGTCCCAGTCTGTATTGTGCGGTCATCGTCAAAAAGGTCGATGAACAGACAAGATCCAAGACCTCCGTCAATGAATTGCTGAGAGATTAGTCCACATCAGTCATCGCTAATATTTTCATAAAATCGTTGATTTTATCGAAAATTACGATTATGTAGATCAGTTGTCATAATTTATTTGAAGGTTTGCGAGATGAATGATGCATCCCGCCGAGATGGAACATTAGATACTTTGCGGCTGTTGCCAAAATTTTCGGGTGCAGCGCGCGCGCAAAAGCAAAAAAACAAGATAGCAGAATCGTCTGTTATTGCTGCTCAACAAAAAGAAAAGCGGCTCCTTTCTTTTTACGAAGACCCCTATGGAAACGGAACAGAACAATGGTACCTGGCTCCTATACTCTGGAAGTATGAACGGGAATTTAAATTCGAAGGTAAGAAAAGAAAAGATAAGGCAACTGAAGATATTATTCACGAACTGGATCCATCTTTATTTGCTGCAACGCTTTTTAGATGCGGGTTTTTGCCCCCTGCGGTTACTTATCAAAGATACAGAAAAAAAAAATTTCCTATACCTTTGGAGCAACAATCAATTGAAAATTTGTTTTGTACTTTTCCAATTCATGATCGTGATGAAGACGATCCTGATGCTTCACGTGATACCTTAATCGAATTTGCCAACGACCATATATCTGATATTCCCGAGATTAGTGACCGCGAGCGCGATCTTCTTCGCCTGAGAGCAGATTTCATGGGAGATGTATCCGATGCTATTACCTTCGGTAGGAAAACAAGAAATAAAAAAGGAGATATTGTAGAAGTTGAAACGCATGGCAATAACCTTCCGACATATAGTAAAGCGATGCGAGAAATCTGGCCAGCTATCAGCACGAAAGCACTTGATAGGCTTGGAGGTACAATTACAAGGTTTACACGTGTACCGGTTAAAAACTTTAGCCCCAAAAAAACTATGGCCTATCTTAATGAAACGAGATTACTGTTCATGGCGGGACAGCCTTTAGAAGATATGATTGAACGTTATCCGCAGTTGTCTGCTTATTTTGATCTTGTTAATATTAATCTTCGGATAGCTATAGTCTGTGTTGATTCCATGATCCAGGTTCATCCCAAATTAGACCCTAAACACTTTCCAATAAGAGGGACACGTGACCCAGAAACAGTTGAAGTAACAATTCATCGCTATCTTCGCAAAGCTATGCAAGCGGCTCCTTGGACAACCAAAGATATCTGTCCCATCACATGCCTCATTGATGGCATGGTGGCAGAGGCTGACAGATACCCTGAACTCCGCCCTATTCCAGATCAAGTATTGCAACAGGCAACACCCTATCTGATGCTATTAGAATCAGGTTTAAAAAATGGAAAGTTGCCGCACCGTGGACCGAATTTGCCGTGATTCCTTGCTTTATTGATTCTTTCTTATCTGCTATTCCTGCCTGAA
>JAUHXT010000064.1 GCA_030426925.1 Alphaproteobacteria bacterium
TGCAGGTTGGGCCACTATTCTATGGTGATGATGACGACTTCTTCCCGTCTACCTATGACGATGTGACCTATATTCCGGATGAAGATTTCGTCGGAACGGACTCTTTCACCTATGAATATAATGTGTATTTTGAATCCGGTCCGGGAGCAGATGACACGGAAATCGTGGCGACACGCACGGCAACCGTAGATATTACGGTTTACGGTGATGACACCGAAATGCTGGTTGGCCCGATCGCGCAGCGCGACATTTTTGAAGCCGGCGGTGTTGTCAAAGATTCTGACGTTATGATTGCAACATCATTCAACGTTCTGGATAACGATGCTTATACAGGTGACCGCGGCAATCTGAGCGTAAGCGACAGTTCCGGCATGATTAACCCGGACGGTAGCCTGAACCTTGATTTTGGCGACCTGACCGATCAGTTCTCATACGAACTTGTCGGGGCAATCCTTTACACCGTAACCGATGGTTTAGGAAATTCTTCGCAGCATGCGTTTGAATATAATATCGGCCTCGTTGACCGGGACAACATCCTTGTCGAAACATTGCCGGGTGGCGCACAAATCGGCACGGACTCCGGTGAAACTATTCGTGGTGATGAAACAAACAACTACATCAACGGCCTTGGCGGTGATGATACCCTGAAAGGGTATGAAGGTAACGATACCCTCGTTGGCGGCGCAGGCAACGACACCCTTTGGGGCAATGACGGTGACGACACGCTGTATGGCGGCGGCGGCAGCGGTATTGACTGGATGAAAGGCGGTCACGGTGCGGATACCTATATGTTCCTGACGGAAAGTTACAGACCGTTCAGCAGCCCCGGGCCAACCCTGCTCGACCAGGTCATCGAATTTGACGCAGTCGAGGGCGATGTTCTCGATTTCAGTGATATTCTCGACGGATATGACGCATTGACCGACGATATCGCGGACTTTATCGAGATTACGCACTATTCAGGAAGCGGCACGAACGACACGATTATCTCTATCGACCATGATGGAACTGGCGGGTTCTTCGCAAATGTCGTCAGGCTGACAGACGTTACATTGACGGACACGCCGGAACAACTTGTTACCAACGGCACAATCGTAGTCTAAATAAATTGAAGCAGTGCGGGGGAACGCTCCCCCGCCACTCTTCGTCTTCTTTAAAATAAAAAATTCCCGTTCCAAAAATCAAACACTGTATGGCAGGGTAAAAAGAAAGCTTGTGCCTTTTGAATCCATATCTGTGGCTCCAATCCCTGAAGATTGAAGTCCCTGATTAATCATACTGCGCATCATCAGATTATCGTCGACAATCAACACGCGCAGGTTTTCATACAGCTCTTGCATAATTAATCCTGATATTTTTGACCCTCAAAAGAATAGTTAATCCTATTTGGGTTAATAACGTTTTAAAAAGCAGGGAAAACAGAAAAAATCAATAAAAACAAAAACTTAATATGCCGATAAAACCTTAAGCGATACTTTCATGCATGCTGCATGGAAAACAAAAATCAGGATACGATAAGGTTGTCACCGGCAATCATCTGATACAGATCCAGACCGGTAACCCCGTTCAGGGTCGCAACATCCACGTAATTGGAACCGCCGGATGCACCGTTGGCATCGACAGCGATCGTGGTGTTTCCACCTGACTCGGAAAGCTGTACAAAGTCACCAATATCATCGGATGCAAAGCTGTAACCGCTCAGAAGGTCACTGATGTCTATCGCATCACGTCCTGTCGTGCTGAAATTTTCGATCGTATCAACATCGCCTGAACCGCTCCATGTCGCACTGTCATACACAAAAATGTCGATGCCGTCATTGCCATACAGCGTATCGTCACCCGCACCACCGTCAATTGTTGTGAAATCGACCGTGCTGAGCAGCGCCTGCGCATCCCATTCTACAAGATATCCTTCAATATCAACGAAGGACGGGTTTACCGCCCACGGATTATTATAAGCATCTGCCCACTGATCCCCGTCTTCCAGAAGGTACATGTAATCCTGTCCCGGAGAACCGCCGCCGTCATTCGGCTGTCCCGGATCCCAATCTTCAAAAAGACCGTTCACAGTTGAATTTGTACCTTCGTCATAGAATTGTGCACCATTTTCAGGCCCGGTAACCCACGTCCAGTCGCCCTCGCTTGCCGCATCCGAACCGCCAAGCCAATAGCTTTCAACACTGTCATACTGCGCCAGAATTTCATCGTTTTCAGCTTGTGATGTAATTGTTGCAAGGTGGCCGCTGAGAGATGCCGCACCGGTCAAAGTTGCAGAATTCGCAGCCGTATTTGCCGCACTCCATGTGATATTGGAACCGTTATCGACAAACTGGTAAAAGCTGTTTGTTTCCGCACTGTAGAACACACCGGCATTGCTGGACAAAATACTTGAAATCAATGCGTTCCAGGCCTCGTCAGCAGACGCGGAATAAATAGTATCATCGCCACTGTCACCGTTCAGTGTATCCGTACCGGCGCTTCCGTAAATCGTGTCATCGCCGGAACCGCCATTAATAACGTTGGTTTCACCAAGGTCCTGCGTATTCGCACTTGACCCGGCGCCTGCGGCCTGCGTACCCGTCATAATAATGTCGTCAAAACGGATATGGCCATCTTCGTTGCTAGAATTGGTATCATTCAGATAAGCACCGACCGTAATTGTATGACTGCCCGCAGACAAATCGGCAATTGTCAGGGTTTCCGTCAGCCATCCTGTCGTGTGGTCACCGCCACCGCCATTCTGCCCGTTCAATTCATCAACCCAGTCATCCCCATTCAGCCCGTATGTCGTACCATCCACGGTCACATACAGGAAAAGATCTTCACCGGCTTCTGTTTGGCTTTCCAGAAACATGCTGTACGCAAGAGAAAGCTGAACCGAACTTAAATCATCTGTCAGATTCACTGTCGTTGAATAAGAACCGGACAATGGTCCGTTCGGGTTACCGGTAGAATCAATATCAACTTCTATAGATCCGTTACCGGAACCGGATGAGTTTCCGTCACCGCCGATATAGTTTCCATCGATCGTAACATTTCCACCATCGGAACCACCTACGCCCGGGAAACCGTCACTATACGTGAAGCCGTCTTCATCGGAATCGAATGTTGCATTCAGAACAGTAACTGTAGTTGGTCCGCCAGAGCCAGCGGTTACCACAGAGCCATTGTACGCATAAATCGTATCGTTGTTGGCACCACCGTTTAGAACATCGCTGCCCGCGCCGCCATAAATCGTATCATTACCAGCGCCGCCATCGACCGTATCATCACCGCCGCCGACACCACCGGAACCAGTTTGCGTAATCAACAGGTTATCAATACCGAAAGATTCATCGGCGACACCCTGATCGGCTTCGGAACCAAATCCAAGCTTCAGCGTTGTTGACGCATAGCTAGGCAAGGTGAGCGTAAATTCATAGTTCGCATCGTCATTCCATGTGTTTCCGGTCCAGTATGTGTTATTGATACTGGTCTGGATTGCCGTCATCGTCCATGTACCGCCAGAGAACGATCCACTATCCGAAACCAGTGGTGCGCTGCCGGATAGATTCGGCAGCCGGATAACTTCGGCATCATTCAGATACACCATAAAGTCTTCAGCATCCCAACTGTCTATCTCGTAAAAGTTAAAGGTAATGGTAACATCGTCACCATTCGTGAGACCACTATAAGTCTTGAACAAGCTCTGCCCGCTATTACCCTGATGCCTTCCAAGATACTCCGTGAAAGTCCCGGATTCTGTATTATCCGTGGAGTTATTGTTCCAGCCCGTCGCACCGCCTTCAAAATCTTCATCCGCAATCGTGATAGTTCCAGCCGTCAAGTCAGCATAGATCGTGTCATTACCACCGCCGCCGACAATATTATCACCGCCCGTACCGCCCGTAATCGTATCGGCAGAGCCGCTACCGGTAATATCGAACGCTTCTGTCTGTCCATTCAGATCGATCGTAACGCCCGCACCGGCAGAGGAAGCGGAAATGTATTCAACACCGGAAATAGAGCCATCCGTCGCACCCAGTGTATTCAGGTCGGCCGAAGTAGATGTGATATTGATTGTATCCGTCGCACCGCCGCCAAGGTCAATTGTACCACTACCCTGCAGGATCGCATCAAGCTGGCCGCCTGTTAAGGTAACAGAGTTGTTGCCGCCATCGCCAACAAGGTTCCCGGTTTCAATACCGCTCATGGCAGGCGTACCGTCAGCGGAAATATCGCTGTTATCTGCAAACACATTCAGAACATCCGTACCCGTATCAAGATCAATGTTGGAAAGCCCGCCAAACAGGCTCGCGCCCATTGTCACATCATCATTGCCAGTGCTGCCGTCCAGATTCTCAACACCCGTAACCGTACCCGTTGTAAAATCAACAATCGTTGCGTTGGTCAAAACAATCGTATCGTTGTTCGCGCCGCCGTCGATGGATTCGCCAGCAGTAAAATCGCCATTCGCAAGGTTGATTGTGTCATTGTTGCCGCCTGCACTGATCGTATCGACGCCTGCGCCTGCCGTAATTACATCACCGCCGTTCTGACCGATAATCGTGTCGTTACCGTCACCGCCTGTCAGCACATCGCTGGACGCACTGCCTGTGATACTGAACGCTTCGCTTTGCCCGTTCATGTCAATCGTAACGCCTGCACCGGCAGATGCCGCAGAAATATTTTCAAGCCCCAGAATAGAGCCGTCCGTTGCACCCAGCGTATTCAGTGTCGTCGATGTCGACGTGATATTCAGCGTATCTGTACCGGAATTGAAGTTAATCGTACCGCTGCCGAAAATCAGGCTGTTCAGCTGTGTACCTGTAATGGTCAGGTCGTCATTTCCGGTCGAACCGACCACGTGGCCTGCTTCGATATTCGCGCCGGATGGCAAGGTATCACCCGTTACATCCTGCGTTCCGGCGAACAAAACACGCTGCGTATCCGTACCTGCGCCAAGGTCGACAGATGAAAACGCCTGGTATTGCGCGTAACCGATTGTTACATCGTCATCACCGCCGCTTCCATCCAGGTTTTCAAGGCCGGAAAGCGTGCCGGTTGTAAAATCAATCGTTGTCGCGTTTTGCAGGATCAGCGTATCGGTACCCGTACCGCCGTCGATGGATTCACCGGCTGCAAAATCACCGTTCAGCAAGATGATTGTGTCGTTATGATTCCCGCCATCGATAGTATCGGCGCCAGTACCACCGGTAATCGTATCATCGTTATCATTGCCTTCAATAACGTCATCCCCAGCACTGCCATCAATGACATCATTGCCTGTACCGCCGTACAGATTGTCATTCATGGACGCACCGTAAATTTCATCGTTTCCGGCATCTCCATAGGCTGTATTGCCGCTGGTATCGGTCGTAACACCTTTTTCCGTTAAACGGATATTCCGATAAGAAGCGTTTCCGAAAGGAGCGCCATCATCGTCACCGATAAAAGTCATGTAATTGAATGCACCCGTAAAGTACGTACCAACATCAATACTATAGTGCTCCCAAGTCCCCGACCCGCCATACGAATATGTAGCTTGTGGCGCAGCGTAATTCATCCCGGTCGTTTGCGTTCCATATAGTTTAAAGCGGTCACTGTCGTTACCGAAATTTGTATCGTTATCAAAACCGATAGCTACAATCTCCGGTTCAAGCGTACTCATAAAATCGAATTCCAGGACGGTATTCGCTGTAATCGTGTAACTGATGGCCAGTCGTTTCCACAAATTGCCGTCAAATTCTACTTCATTCGTACCTGTAACGGTTACTGTTCCAGCCCCGTCCTGCCCGGCGTCATAGGCGATAAAATCACCTGCAGAAAACGTGAAAAAGGTTGTTGCCGGAACATCACCAACGAATATGACATCGTCACCGTCTCCTCCTGAAATCGTATCGTTACCATCTTCCCCGTAGAGGGCATCGTTATCGCCCATGCCGTTGATAATGTCGTCGCCATCACCGCCATATATCCTGTCGTTGCCGTCCTCACCATCAATGGTATCAGCGCCGCCAGCCCCATATATCAGATCATCGCCACTTCCGCCGTCAATGGCATCATCGCCACTTCCGCCATCAATATTATCATTGTCCGCACCACCGAAAATCGTATCGTTATCAGCACCACCGGCAATATTGTCCGCACCATCATCACCGTACATGACATCGTCGCCGTCACCACCAATCAGGAAATCGTCGCCACTTTCACCGAACATAATATCGTTACCGTCATCACCCAGCAGTCCGTCATTTCCGGCCCCGCCATTGAGCGTATCGTTACCGTCACCACCGACAAGCCGGTCGTTGTCAGCGCCGCCATACATCAAGTCGTCACCATCATTTCCAAACATACGGTCGTTCCCGGCTTCGCCGATCATGATATCGTTTCCACCTTCACCGAACATGCGGTCATTGCCTGCGCCGCCAATCAGCGCATCATCACTTCCCAGCCCGCGTACACGGTCATCACCGTTACCGGCATCAGTCACATCGCCTTCATCTTCGTTATTGCCGTACAGGTTATCGTTGCCACCTGTACCACTGACTGTTGGCGTACCAAGATCACCGGCAGTCGGTTCCGTACGGCCAAACAAATGATCGATATTGCCGGTATTGACGTTTGAACTGTCGCCCTTCATCAGCAAAAGGGAAGACAGGTTTGCGACATCCACCGTCTGTCCATCGACACGTGTTGCAAGGATAGAGACTGTGTCGGTCGGATCGCCGGACCCGGAATTGAAACGGAAAGACATGGAGGACGGGTAGTTGCCGGTATATTCAAGGATAAAAGAATAGGTATCAAGGCCAAGGGATACAGATACGGAAGACACAACAACACCGCCAACCAGAATATCCAGTTGCGGTGCGTTGCCCCCTAAGAAGGTAGAAATGCCATCAATTTCAAGATTGAACGTGCTCAATATCAATATCCCAATTTACTGTCTTAACCTTGCAAGGCGCATACCCATGTCGCCACCTTCATTATCTCAAAAAAACGTTACAAAAAGATAAATTTTTTAAGTCTGTACACAAGTTAAGATATTGATATTAAAATGTTTTGATCTCAGTTTTTATGAATTTTTCGTATTTGTCTAAAATTGCTGCTATCTCTTGGAAAAAATACTGAAGTCGAATATGCCCGCTAATCATTCGCATGCAAACCGGCAAGAAAGGTTTCAATCAGGAAGTTGCTGGCAATATCGGAGCTGGCGTCATTCTGGCTGACAATCGAGACTTTGCCCGTTTCCTGCAGAAAACATAAACCGTGGACAGACGACCAGAGAACCCGCGCCGCCATTTTCATTTTCCGTTCATGCGCTTCGGGAAACATAGGCTGCAAAAGGGTTTCCAGCGGTTCGAACAGCCGGTCGATCTTTTCCTGATACCATGCCTGCACCTTGCGGTCTTCCGGCAGGCGGAAATTGAACAGCATCAGCCAGTACGGATGGTAATCGCGCGCAAAATCCATATAGGCCAGCGCCATTGCCTTCATGTTGTCCTGCGACGGCTTTCCGGGATTGTTGCAGACAGGCGCGCTGAGCGTATCATACAGGATATCCAGCGTACGCGCATTGATCTGCAGGTACAGATCGTCCATAGAATCAAAAAGGTTATATATCGTGCCGGGCGCATAACCGATTTCGGACGCGATCGCCCGTGCGGTTAGCCCTTCAAACCCTTTGGAATCAATGAGTTGCCACGCCTTATCCAGCACCAGGATTTTCAGTTCATCGCGCGTATGGTCGCTTCTGCGGGCCATGGAAATCTCCTTATATCGTTAGAATACCCATAAAATGAACATCGTTCAATATTTTTCTTGAACATTGTTCAGAATTATGCCATAGTAACAATTGAACACTGTTCATTATTTATGTGTTTATGAACAAATACAATCTGTTAGGGTGATTAAAATGGAATTATTTATCGTCGCTATCGCTATTGTACTCATCGCAGCTGCCATCCTGCCATGGATCAATGCCATACGCATTGGCATGTTAAAAAAAGAAGTGCTGAAACTGAATGTATATATTCAGGAACTGGAAGGCGGCAAACTGCCCGCGCCTCTGACGACGCCCGCGCCTACAAAAAATGTCGAAGAAAAAACATCGACGCAACCCCGAAACGACACAAAAGATTTCAGCGTTCCATTTGGTGGCGGCGTACAGCCGGCCCCCCTTAAGAGTTCCGGAAAAATTGAGAAGGTTGAAAAAATTTCAAAGCCGGAAAATAAACCGGAACGCAAAAGCACATTTGAACAGAACATCGCGACCAAACTGCCTGTATGGATCGGCGCGATTTCTTTAATATGCGCCGCCTTCTTCCTGGTGAAATATTCTATTGAACTTGGATGGCTGGGGCCAACTGTCCGCACGATGATGGGCGGCCTGTTCGGTGCGGGCCTTATTGCAGCAGGTAACTTCATTGTAAAACGCCCGCAACTGCCCAATGCCGAAAGGATTTCGCAAGGATTGACGGGCGCTGGCCTTGTCAGCCTGTATGTCACCATTTACGCAGCTATTCATTTATATGCACTGCTGCCGTCTGCCATCGGATTTTTCTTCATGGTGGGCGTAACCGGACTTGCCGTCGTCCTGTCTTTACGTCACGGCCAGACCATCGCAGCGTTCGCACTGGCAGGTGGATTGCTGACCCCTGCCCTGATTGGTTCCGACGAACCGAATGCGGCAGCCCTGTTCACCTATCTGTTCTTGCTGTTCGGCGCATTGTTCACCGTATTGGTACGCAAAGGATGGTGGACTCTGGCAATTATTTCACTCATCGGCGTATTCTTCTGGTCCGGCTTCTGGTTCCTGACAGTATTCAGCGCAGACGACGCCATAGTACTGGTCATGTTCGCCATGGCGCTGTGCGCGCTCGTCCTCGCTGTCACAGGCCGCAGGATTTCAGAAGATACCTTAAGCACCTCGGAAAGGCGTCCCGTTCATATCCTCAACCTCGCGGCAATCAGCGGCGGTGTTATCACCATCATGTCCCTGTCCGCCAAAATCACCCTGACCCTTTTCGACTGGTCGATGCTGGGCGTTCTGAGCTTTGGGCTGATGGCGCTTGCCTATTTCCAGCCCTCCACCTACCGCAAACCGTTATGGGTAAAGTTCGGCGCCAGCCTTCTCCTGCTTCTTATCTGGGGCGAGGACGCTGCCCTGTCCCAGACGATGACAGTGATTGCCGGAATGGTCGGTGTTTATGTGATTGTCCCTGGCATCATCATGCGCAAAGTCAACGACCCGCGTATCTGGGCCACGATGCAGGCGATTGCGGCTCTGTCATTGTTCCTGATTTCCTATACCACGCTGCCTGTCTCTCAAAGCCTGTTGCAGACCTTCGGCATGTTCTGGGGAATCATCAGCCTCGTGCTGGCCAGCCTGTGCATATATCAGGCCGCAGATATCCGTAAGAAATATGCGGCCGATCTGGCGATTCAGGATTATCTGGTTGCTATCTACGCCCTGGCTGCGTCAGCATTTATCTCTGCGGGACTGGCCATTGAACTGCCTTTCGATTACCTGCCGGTCGGCATTGCCTTGCAGATCGCGGCAACGACATGGATTTTCCGCCGCACCGGTATCACCTTCCTGAGACGGATTGTCGTGATACTGACGCTCGCGCTGGCCGCCATTCATTTCAAACAGATATTGCTGTTCCTGTCATTGGCGTTCACCAGCCTGATTGATGAAACGCTGCGCTCGCATGAATATACCGATCTGATTACAGCCGATCCGCTGATCACATTGGGCCTGCCGTCCATCGCCATGTTCGCTGCTTTCTGGATTTTCGAAAATGGCGGCAAGGGCGAGGCATCACGCTCCAGCCATATCCTCTTCGGAACGGCCACCTCAATGGCATTTGCCGCAGCCTATTACGTCGTGCGCGATGTGTTCTTTGCAGATCCGTTCGGTCATCCTTTCTCACACCAGACCGGATTTGTCCTGCGCGGATTGATAACCATGTCCGTTATCGGTATGGGCATTGCCATGCTGCACTTACGCGGCAAGCTGTCCGTCATTCCGTCATGGGGGAAAGTCCTGTTCGTTTTCGGGATGATGCGCTTTGTGTACTTTGACTTACTGCTGCACAACCCGTTCTGGGATTCCTCGCAATATGTCGGCGCAAACCCGCTTGTAAACGGTATCACGCTGACTTACGGACTGAGCGCATTGGCCACATTCTGGGCGATACGTAACCGTGACTTGCTGAAGCAATCTTCGTTCACAAACGGCTTCTATAAAATCCTGGGCTTCCTGTCCCTATTTGCCTTTTCTTCCTTCACAGTGCGCCAGTATTTCCATGGCGGATTGATGGACGTTGGCCATGTCAGCGCAGCAGAACTCTACGGATATTCCGCCGCATGGCTGGTAACCGGTCTGGCGCTGCTGACCTTCGGCATCAGGATGGACAGCAAGACCGCGCGCATGGCTTCACTGGCATTCATAGTGCTGGCCGTGTTCAAGGTGTTCCTGTTCGATGCCGCGGAACTGGAAGGATTATTCCGCATCTTCTCCTTCCTTGGGCTGGGTGTGTCCCTGATTGGGCTCAGCTTCTTCTATTCAAAATTTGTATTCGGAAAAGAAGAAAGAGTAACCAATGAGTAAACCGGACAACGAAATCGTTATCCTGCTGCACGGTATCGGGCACGCAGCCCCGAACATGATACTGATGGAAAATGCCCTGAAAAAGGAATGGTACAAAACCCTGAACCTGACGTATCCGTCGCTGAAAAAAACTATCCGCGACAACAGCCAGTGGCTGCATGCCAAACTGAAACTAAAAGACACGTGGCAGCAATACAGCAAAGTGCATTTTGTCTGTCATTCCATGGGCGGACTGGTAACCGGCCAGTATCTGCAGGAATTTAAGGATGAAATCCCCTCTGATAAAATGGGCCGCGTGGTTATGTTGGGCACGCCGCATGGCGGCAGCGAAGTCGCAGACATGTTAAAGGACTTCGTGCCGTACCAGTGGGTTTTCGGCCCCGCGGGGCAGGAACTGACTACTGCATCCCGCCGGGCGAACCAGATTGTTCCATGGTATGACCTTGGCATCATTGCGGGAACCGAAAACTGGTTCTACCCGCTGGGACAGTATTCCATCAAAACCGATAATGACGGCTGCGTATCCGTTGAAAGCACCAAATTACCCGGTATGAAAGACCATATCATTATGCAAGTATCACATGGATTTATGGGATGGAAAGCGGACGTCCACAAACAGGTCGTCCACTTCCTGAAACACGGAGAATTTAATCATGGCTAACAATCAATTCGCACTTCTGAAAGACCGCCGCTTCGCGCCGCTGTTCATTACGCAGTTCCTGGGTGCGTTCCACGACAATTTGTTCAAAAACGCGCTGGTCGTTTTGATTTTATACGGGCTGGCCAGCACACAGCCGGACAACCCGACCTTGCTGGTGACACTGGCCGCAGGAATATTCATCCTGCCTTTCGTTTTGTTTTCCGCCATGGGCGGCCAGCTGGCCGATAAATACCCGAAAGAAATCATCATAAAGAATGTGAAGATTGCAGAAATCGGCATCGCCGTCTTTGGCGTTCTCGCGCTGCTGACCGGGTCGATTACCTTATCTTTCCTCGTCCTGTTCGCGCTCGGCACACAATCCGCGTTTTTCGGACCCAGCAAATATTCCATCCTGCCCCAGCATTTGAAAGCAAACGAACTGATTGGCGGGAACGCACTGCTGAATACCGGCTCGTTCCTCGCCATTTTATTCGGCACAATTCTGGGAACGGTGCTAATTGCCGTTATCGGCGGCAAGCTGATTGTCGGCGCGATGCTGGTTGGCGTGGCCATCGCCGGCTATTTCGCCAGCCGTTACATCCCGGAAGCACCGCCAAGCGCGCCGGATTTAAAAATCAACCTCAACCCGATGACCGAAACATTTGCCATCCTGTCACAGGCTTTCACCCAGAAGCGCGGCGTTGTTTTATCCATCCTCGGCGTGGCGTGGTTTTATTTCCTTGGCGGTATGTTTTTGGCGCAAATGCCCAATTATACGCAGGACGCACTGGGCGCGAACGAACATGTGTTGGCCCTGTTCCTCGTCCTGTTCTCCGTCGGCATCGCGCTGGGCGGATTACTGAACAACCGCCTGTTAAAAGGTGATATCAACGCGACATACGTTCCGCTGGCATCGTTGGGCGTAACACTGTTTTCCATCGACCTGTTCTTCGCCACCAATGGTGTGATGAACGCGCCCTATCTCCTGACACTGGATGAATTCGTGTCTTACCTGCCGCACTGGCGCATTATTTTCGATGTCGCCATGATCGCGATTTGCGGCGGCCTGTTCGTCGTGCCGATGAGCGCCATCATCCAGCACAATACCGAAGAAGACCACCGCGCCCGCATCATGGCCGGAAGCGCCATTACCAACGCGCTGTTTGTGGTCGCATCCTCTGTCTTCTCCGCCATCCTGATCGGCATGGGGTGGAGCATACAATATATCTTCCTCGCCTTTGCCGTCCTGAACATCGGTGTGGCGATTTTCATCTGCCAGTTGCTGCCGGACATGTTGTTCAAAAGCCTGCTGCAGTTTGTATTCAAACTGGTTTACAAGGTTGAAGTGCGTGGATTTGAAAATG
>JAUHXT010000065.1 GCA_030426925.1 Alphaproteobacteria bacterium
GGTTCGGACGGGTCGTTCATATAAAATGTGCGGGTCTGATCGAACAGTTCATCCATCGCGGCTTTACCGGCACCGGACACAGACTGGTAAGTGCTGACAACTACGCGCTTGATTTTCGCCAGATCGTGCAACGGTTTTAACGCCACTACCATTTGAATGGTTGAGCAGTTCGGGTTTGCAATGATGTTTTTCTTACCGTGCCATGACAGGTCATGCGGGTTTACCTCCGGCACAACCAGCGGGACATCGGGGTCCATACGGAAATGCGACGTGTTGTCGATTACAACCGCACCGGCCTTCGCCGCTTTCGGCGCGAACTCTGCCGATACCTTTGCGCCCGGCGAAGACAGCACAATATCTGTTCCTGCAAAATCGTACTTCGCCAGATCCTGCACTTTCAAATCCTGGTCACCGAACGATACCTCGCGTCCGGCAGAACGGGCTGACGCCAGGGCAATGACATCATCGACCGGGAATTTACGTTCCGCGAGAATAGACAGCATTTCGTGCCCGACATTTCCTGTTGCTCCTACAACTGCAACTTTGTAGCCCATAACTTAATCTCCTGAAGTGACAAATAACCGCGGGATGCTAAGATATATTGACCTTAAAACACAAGCCTTTTCTTATGTCAGATCCAAAAACACCAAGCGTCGAAGACCTTCAGAAACAAATTGCAGAGGCTGATGCACTCGCCCAGCAAAAATCCAATTTCCTAGCCACGATGAGCCATGAAATCCGCACACCGATGCAATCGGTTTACGGTTTGCTGGAACTGATCGAACAGGAAAAACCGTCAGCCAATATCGCGGAAATGGTCGGTACGGCCAAAAACTCAGCAAGCGGGTTGCTGGAAATACTCGATGACATCCTTGATTTCGCGAAAATGGACGCCGACCAGATGGAGCTGGACCAGTTTGAAGTTCCGATCCGTACGCTGGCACGCGGGATTAACGAAGCCATGGGCGTAAAGGTGCAGGGTAAAAACATCGACCTGCTGGACGATATCGCCGAAGACGTGCCGTTCGTGATTGTCGGCGACCCCAAGCGCCTGCGGCAAATCATTATGAACCTGATGGGGAATGCCATAAAATTTACGCAAGAAGGATCGGTTACGATCAAAATTACCCAGAATTGCGAAGTCATCGAACCCTCTGATGATAGTCTGGGGCTGCGGTTTGAAATTATCGACAGCGGTATCGGAATGAGTGATGAGGTTTGTGAGCGCCTGTTTAAACCGTTCTCACAGGCTGATAACTCAACCTCCCGTAAATTCGGCGGAACGGGACTTGGGCTGTCTATCTGCAAGAAACTGGTCGACATGATGGGCGGTGCGATTGGCGTGCACAGTACAGAAGGCGTTGGTTCCACCTTCTGGTTTGAAATTCCGGCCAAAGAAGTCAGTACGGACGTAAACGCAGACGACCTGCCGAACCTGGAAGGGATTTCCGTGCTGTCCGTGGAAGACCACCCGCAAGGCGCAAAAGAGATTGTCAGGACCTTACGTTCCATGGGGGCCAATGTCGAAAGCTGCCCCACCTATGCCGAGGGACTGGCGCTGATCAAACGGCGTCCCTTCGATGTTGCTATTATTGACCAGGGGTTGCCGGACGGGCTGGGGCTGGATTTGATCCGTGAGATTACTGAAATACGCCCCTTTACCGCATTGATGATGTATACGGTGCGGGATGACGCGGGCCTGCAACATACGCTGCAATCGCTGGGAGTGCTATACCTCACCAAACCGGCCAGCCGGATCGGCCTTGGCGAAGCGGTCAAGGATTCCGTCGCAAAGGTCGTCAAGCATGAGGTAGACGGCCCGAACAAGCTGGTAATCGCCGAAGATACCGAAAGTGTGCGTGATGTCTTAAGCCGTCAGCTCGAAAACCTCGGGGTGGAGGCAGACTTTGTCCATAACGGAAAACAGGCGATTGAGGCCTATGAAAGCGGGGAATACGGTATCCTGCTGACCGACCTGCATATGCCGGAAATGGATGGATATGAAGTCGTTAAACGTATCCGCGCCGGAGAGGAGAACACGGACAAACATTTTCCCGTTATCGTCTTAACCGCCGATGTGCAGATGGCGCAGCGGCAGGTGTATTTAAGCCACGGGTATGACGAATGCCTTCTGAAGCCCGTATCACTCGGGCAGTTCCGGCGTCTTTTGATGCGCTGGGGTCTGATGGAAGAGCAGGAAGAAATACAGGAACCAGACACACAGGCGGACGTTCCTGCTGAACAGGAAAACAACGATGACTTACCTCCTGCGATTGACCGGCAGGCCATTATCGAGCAGATGGGCTCGCTAGACGCCAATACGATTGAAATGCTTCATATGTTTGTCGACATGACGAAGCCGCTTATGGACAAGCTTTTAGAAGCGGACGCAGCGAATGACCTGCATGCGCTCAAAGAGACAGCGCACAGCCTGAAAGGGGCAGCACGCTCGGCATGCGCCAATGTATTGGGAGATATTTGCGCGCAGATACAAAGCCATGGTGAACAGGGAACGCCGATTGGAAATCTGGCAAAGGACGCCGCCAAGGAGTTTGAGCGCGTCAGCGATACCATCAATGATATGAAAGCTTAAAGATTAGTTGCAGGCAGCTTCGTCCGGCAAGTCACTGCTTCCGTCCCGCTTCATCCATATGCGCAGGCACGTCGCGCCATTGGCACAATTAACATCGCGAACACCGGCCCCTTCACTTGCGATATCTACCACACCGCCCGTGGCATCAATAATATCGGATTCACATTCATTGTACTGGTCCGCGACCTTTTGCATGGCGGTGCTTATGAACGCATCGCTGAAGCTTGTTTCTGTCCAGAAAAACACGCCGCCGGCGCCGTTATAATACTGCCAGTCATTGAAATAGTTTGGTGCAGGCGGCAGGAACTTGCCGCTGGTGCCCAGGAAAATCAATTCGTGATCTGCATCGTCCCCGGGATTTCCCGGACAGCGAATATCCTTCACCAGGTTGTCGCCGGATGAACCGGGCGTCACGGCCTGAGCCGTAAAGAAAGGCTCGTCCGGCTGTATCGGATATGGGTTGTTTACCTGAGCACTGGCGCCAATTGCTACGGAATCACCGCCCGGATATGTCAGAACGCATTCTTCGATCGCCGAGCGAATGAAATTAATTTGCGAATTCAGTTCCGTTGCAGTGTTGAACGTATTTTGTGAGGTTGTCTGTTGAGACGAGTTATTCATAAAGGTAGCCGTCAGAGCTGCAAGCAAGGCAATGGCTATCAAGATGTAAACCAATGCACTGCCTGATTCCTGTCCGCGCTGTTTATTTCTCATCTCGATCTCCATTTTTAAGAAAGCCTGGCCTGTGTTACAGGCCAGGCTTAATTCAAAGAAGAGGTATTATACCCTAATTAACAGTTACTCTAACGTTCCAGAAGAACCGAGTAGAATACATACTGTGCCAGATCAGGTTCATAGAAACATCCTGTCGCCTGCCCCGTATAAGCCGTGCCGCCAGTACAATCCAGATCTTCCTGGTTTGTTGTCGGGAAGATGTATGTATCGTCTTGCAGGTCTATGATGTTTGCTTCAGTCACATCTGCCTGACCAACGCCATCGACCGGTTCCGTTGTACAGCCGCTTGTGTCGATATTCAGCTCATCATTGACGCGCTGACAGACAGCAGCATTTACACCTGGCAGGAACGCGATCAAATCGGCCCCAGATCCACCGGCATCATCTGTAATACCGATTTCAGGAACCTCGAAGTTCGCATTGTAGAACCATGTTCCCTGAGAAGACCCTACCATAACATCAGCCGCGCTTTGCTGGAAGGTAGCACCGCCACCAGCCGGGTGGAATACCAACTGATCGGTCGGCTGACCAGTGAAGTCACTCGGTGGATTAAAGAAAATTTGCTCAACGCCAACGCCACCCAAAATCATCCGGATAACAGATGTTCGCAGGGCTGTTGGATATTGTGTCATTGTCGATGATCCCAAGAGAGCTTGCTCGCGCTCCGTAGAACCACCACCTGAACGCGTGGATTGCGTTACCGCGTATGAAAGAGCAGCAAAAAGTGCCACCGCAATCAAAATCAGGAATAGAACGTTACCGCGTTCTCCCGATCTTTCATAAAAATTATTCATTTAGGTTACCTCTTCCTTTCATTATTTAAAACTTAAACAATAGATTCCTTGCTTACGATCATTTGTTCGGATTTTCCACAGAAACTTGCTTAACAGTCAGTGCCACGGCGAGTTTGTGCTTTTGATCGCACTCGCGGCCAACGCATAATTTATCAAGACTAACCCGCCAGTTGCTTCCACCATTATAAACATGTGCCAAGGCCTCGCGGAACTGGCCAAAATTAGACGTCGTGTCCGATGTAATCATAATCTTTGAACCACTTTGCCGAACATCCAGTCCTTTATAAATTTGGGAGAATTCGTCGGAAAATGTCTTAATCTGATCTTCTGATACACTGGCTTCTTTAATGACCGGAATTGGTGGAGTTACGGCTTTTGCCTCCTTAAACTCGGCCCGTAAGGTCGTAAGCTCCTGCGCCTTTACCATAGTAACCAGACCTAAGGCGGCTGCCACACCCCATACAATACCGGCTGCGATCAGGGCATTATTCCCCGCGTTTTGCGGCAGGCGCTCCAGAAACGCGTTCAAATCCTTGCTGGACTGTGAACTTGTCAGCTTCTTAAGCGTGCCAGCATTGATGTAAGATTTAAAATCCAACCTTCGGTCCCATCCCTTATAGAAAAATCAATTATTACAAATACTTTAAATCATTATACAGGATGAAATATTAAAGCATTTTAAACAAATATGCGTCATTAAGAAATCATTAACTGATTCGTCCCTAAATCCTGCCCTTAATACGAACACGCCCGTCCTTTTCCTTAACCGGTATAACCTCTACTCTTTTTCCGCCAATATTTGAGCCACTAAAAGCCTGCGGAACCAGTGCTTCCCACTCAGCAGGCTTATTCGGACCTGACACTTCGTATTTGACGAGCGTTCCGTCAATTTTCTTTAAATCAGTCAACAACGACTGAATCTGCGCCATGTGTTTGATGGTATCACTTTGTAGCGCTTGATATGCTTTCAACATCAAATCGTTGGTTGCATCCTGTGTTTGTTTTTCCACCTCTACCAAATCATCCTGAATGGTGTTGGTCAGCACGTATTGGAACGCAAGGAAGAGCAACAGAAGGATATTGACCCCAATACCAAATAGAACCAGAACACGCGCCGTTGCCCGGGACAGTTTTTCAGTCATCAGCTGCCGGTTGCGCCATGGAACAATATCCGCCACTTCCGCGTTAATTGTGACGAAGTTCGCATCCATACTTTGAATGCGCGGCAAGAGTGTCCGGGAAGCACCAAGGAAAACCTGCATACGCCCGGTATCAGGGTCCCACCGCAACGCGGATGCCAGACCTTCCTGCTCGTAAATGTAAACTGTTTCGCGGTCCCAGTACTCGCTATTTCCCGGCAATGCCGCGGCCAAAGGGCACCAGCTTGTCGGGTTGGACGCCATAGATGCTGACGGGCAGGCAAGATACCAGCAGCGATCATCTTCAACCTTGTATGTATAATGGACTTTTTCTGTTCCACATGCCTGTGACGCAGCATTCCATACGGCTTCTTCTTCCGTCCCTGAAATATAAGGAACCGAGCCGCCGATTAATTCCTGCGGCAAATAGGGAGATAAGTTCGATTGAAAGTCAGCGGCTTCACCGGCAAGGTAATCGGCCAACCCCGGTTTTGGACGCGACACGCCTGCCCCTTCGCGTTCCACGCTGGGCTTTCCCTTTTCAAGGACGTCTTTATCCTTCGACGATATAACCAATTAAAGAGCTCCTGACATCAACCCGCCCATCATACTATCCATGCTCATATTCATAACAGTCAGAGCGTAAATAGCACTTCCGAACGCGATTGCGAGATAGACACCGGTAAGACCGAAAGCCAGCCAGACGATAAGCGAGTGCTTACCTTTTGCGCCTTGCTGCCTCATTTCGGCAATCGACTCCATAATAGTAGCAACTTGGCTCAAATCAGACAAGGTAGCCAATTCAAGTCGTTCACTTCTGTTTAGGGGTTCTCTATCGAGGGCGGCTCCAAGGCCAATACCTCGCATCAGCTCCTTATTTGCCTCTTTCCAATAACCACGAACATCCGGTGCTGTGGTTGCATCCGATGCCTGCTCCAGCGCATCGGCAATCGGTACAAGACCCCGTATCATGCGGGCGCAGGCCATCATTGAGTCAGAAAAACCCAAATCCCGCAAATATGCGCCTATCAGTGGTAATTTACGAACGACCGCATAGGTCGGCCAGTCGGTTTTTCCCTTGTTGATCCAGAAAGAGAAAATACACCAGCACATGAAGATTGCGATCGCGTATGCCGTATAAATCAGGACATCCCAGGTCAAGCCCAGGTTAGCTACAACACGTGTATATTCTTCCAGCTTGTCGGCGTCTGTTGGCGCGTTGCTTTCAAACCAGCCCAGAACCATTCCTTTACCGGCAGCCAGCGAGGACACAATCGTGAACACATCAAAACCCAACCAACCCATAGTCCCCATAATCGCGCGCGTGTTTTTACGCTTCTGGGTAATGGAGTGAATGGCGTGCGGAATCCCTTCCGCCAGTTTGTTTGCCTTTTCCGAGGCGGATAAAATTGCTAGCGTTCCGTGGTCGAAGATATTCAGTGATTTCAGGGCGTCGATAACCCCCAACCCCCTTGATAACGCTTCCCTGGCAGGTGCGAGGATATTCTGGCGCATCGGGTTGGTTTCGGCCTGAATGATACGCCACAGCGCCACACCAGGGGATGTCGAGGTCGATCGGAACTGAATACCGCGTAAAAGCTGAACCTGCCACCAGCTGGAGCGGGCTAAAAGCCTTTCCAAAGGTGTTCTTTCATGCGGACGCACCGTCAAAACGTACCCGCCCTTTTTGCTGACAGCATCGCGCACGTCATCAACAGAAGGCAGATAAAATGACTCTGTCTTCTTTTTGACACCTGACGTCGTATAATAAGCGACTTCTGCCACCCATTGCTGCATGTATAAACCTTTGTTTTAGAACAAAAACTATTCTTCGAGGTAGGAGAGTGCGGCCTTAGGATCTACAAGACCACTCAGAATAAGATCGATCAGCCCTTCCCGTCGTGTATGGACGATGACACCATCCTTCTCACTTATACTATTCACGTTTTTGGTTAAGGCTTCGTAAATATCGTTCCTTTGACCGGGGCCTAATGTGATCATAATTGCGTCTAAAAGCAGCGTTCTTCCGCTGATTCCCGTCCGGTTACACAGATCGCAACCAGACGTGTTGTGGGTCCGCAGTACGGAGTTGGGATCAATTTCCAGCTCTGCCACTTCTTCCACTTCCAACGCTTCATGGGCTGGCACTTTATGGGCACACCCTTGACATAATGTTCGGACCAGGCGCTGGTTCAAAATCGCACGAACCTGCTGGGCAAGCGTATATGTAGATGAACGCTCCCGCTCCGGCGGAATAAGAGAACGCATACGTTCAAATGTCTGAAGCGCCGTATCCGCGTGAACTGTTGAAATCACAGTGTGACCGGATTCAGCAGCACGCAAGGCGGTTTCCACAGTATCACCGTCCCGCATCTCCCCGATCACGATGTAGTCCGGGTCATGACGCATGGAAGCACGGATCAGGTCGGCGAACTCACCCCCGGGCATGCCCGGGCGCACCTGCCACTGCGTCGCATAGCGCAGTTCGTATTCAATCGGATCTTCAATCGTAAGAACGTGTTTACGTCGCCTGTCAATTTGCTGCACGCAGGCGTATAGGGTTGTCGTTTTACCAGACCCTGTCGGCCCGGACAGCAAGATCAAACCGCCGCCCCCTTTGATTTCCGGCGACAATAAAGTGGCCAGATAATCGCCAACATCGGGATGGCGCCCGAATAAAACATCGAAGCCTTTCAAGGCCGCACGGTCAAGAAGACGCAATGTGATTTTTTCACCGTCCTGTGCCTGTGGTCCGGCAGCCACACGAACGTCGATTGCGCGTCCCTGCCATGTGAAGGCAAAACGGCCGTCTTTTGGCGTTACACGGTCCCCGAAGTTCAAGCCGGCATCACGTTTCAGCAAAGTCGTCAAACGCGCCATCGCATCGGCGGGCAGCAAGTGCATGGGAATCAGGTCGCCATCAATCCTGTATTTGATCCAGTTCGGCGCATCGGGATTATTGTCCTGCACCAAGTGAATATCAGAGGTGCGAAGCTGTAGCGCTTCTGCCAGCATGTCCCGTTGAAACTGGTTTAAAAGAAGGCCGTTATCAACATCAGCCAGCCATTGAGAGAGTGTTTTTTCACAGCGGTCAGCCGACAAATCGTGCACTGATCGCAATGTGTCCATCAATTCCGCACGGTCCCAGACCTGTATTTCCACGTCTTCAACATGGAACCCTGAACGTTTTGCCGTAGAGATCAGAGATGCAACCTGACGATCATTCAGATCGTTCAATGGCGCGATTTTCAGTATTCCGTCCTGAAGACCGATAAGGTGAATACTGAGCGGTAACCAGGCCTGCACAGGCAGAACAGATCGCAACTGGTCCCCCGTAGCACGTTCAGTGGCCGTATCATCGTCCGTATCGGTTGGCGCTACAGCCCCTGCCATATCCAACAGCTGTTCGGTTGAGCGGGAGACGCCTTGTTCCATAAACATGGAACGTTCGCGCTGCACCATATCCAGATAGCGTTCACGGCCTTCGCTTGCGCGGATTTTTCTCCGGTCCTGCCATTGACGGCGCTCTACACCTTCCGGCGGCGTGCCCGAACTTCTGCGGCGGTCGCCACCGCGCCTGTCATCCTCAAGAACCGGATCCTGAGGCTGTTCGTTCTCTTCTGAAGGTTTGCTTTGATCGTCCATAAACAACCACTAGTTGGTATCGGGAGTTACAGGAATACTCTCATCCGATTGTCCCCCAACAGGGTTAATAGAAGATAAAGATTTATCAAAAAGCAAGAGAACCTGCTGTTCTCCGTGGGAGAAACTAATAGAACTGGAGCGAACATCGACATTCCATAAAACGCCACCGATGACCGCTTCTTCGCCTTCAAAAACAACCCGGCTGCCGCCCGGTCCATTTATTATTCCGCGATTTGGCGCAAGAGATGTGACGGTAAATCCATCCAGAACGCTTGTAACATCTATGGCTTTCGGGGCACGGAAAGGCTCGTTTTCTATATCCATTACATCATCATCCGCACCGACTTCGCCGGGAGATAAAGGCGGGATACTGCGCAAAAGCCCTTCTTCGCTCATCGAAGCGTTCATAACAATAGCCTTGCTGTCTTTATTCACCGCCTTGGTGGCCGTGCCGCGCAACGGCAGAACCAGTATGCCGCGCGCACCGCTGTGCCTGATCTGAATATCGTCAAACAATGTTCCTTCGCGCACCGGCTCCCATTCAACGGTCATGGCACAGGCCTCCACCGGCTCCAGCATCGTTCCGGCACGGCAACCGCCAGCCGCCAATACAATACCGCTGTCTTCGTTAGACAGGGACAGGCTATTAATGGTCAGCGGCTCATCCCCGACATTCACGAGAGAAACAGCTATGGATGATTTGGTTTCCACACCCGCGCCAAAATCAATTTCGGTCTGGGACGACACCAACAATCCCTTGCCCGGAACTGCACTTGGGAATACCTGTGCCTGTGCACCGGCTTCCGGCTGGAAGTCCCCTGAAATCGGGACGCTTGAAATTCTGGTTGGTCCATTGTGACGCAACACAAGCACACCGGAATCTGAGCCTTCTTGCGCCGGCGTCCATGTCACGGATGCCAGGCATGCCTGCCCAGCTTCCAGACTTTGACAATCCGTATCCAGCAAAAACCCGGATTGCGGACTTGCCTGAATAAACATTTCGTCGATATCAATCGGGTTGGATGTTACATTCCGTAAAATAATAGATCGCACTTGCGGACGGCTGGTGTTTACTGTGTCGAACGCAATATCAGCCGGAACCGGTTCAATATCATTCACCAGATCGCTAACCGCATCGCCTGTCGATTCGACATTCCCGGTAATCAACGCCTCAAGAATCCTGGAGCGTCCGTCATGGTTGACCAACATACCCAACCTGAAATTTCCGGGCTGAAGCCCCTTGATTGCAAAAGCTATCGCGCAGACCGCCCCCTGCTCCAGAGGAGATTCCGAACATTTGTTCATGGATGTGCTTGCGGAAATACCGGAAGACGGGAAGAGATTGATAGCCCCTATATTTACCGGCTTTATACTGTCATTCCGGAACAACATAACGACTTGTGATGATGACCCCACCGTAACCGTGCCACCATCCACCTGGGAATTCACAGCGACAAGACCACTACCACCGCCCGAAGACGCAGGCGCCATAGGATCTTCAAAAGCAGTTTGCGCCCGCGATGGCGCAGAAACCACCACGAACGACAAGAACAGTAAAAAAATATTAAACGTTTGACCGATGCGCATATTCCTGGCCTGTGGATAAAGACCTGTATAAAAACAGGATAATTTTCAGTATAGCATAAAAAAACGCTGTTCACACAACCCATGAACCCCATGAGATGCATACTATTCACAAGATAGAAAACGAGTAGATAGCTTTAATAAGACGGAACGTAATAATCGTACGATTCGTACGGCGATTGCTGCAGGTCAGACGCGGGAACCTGTGTGTAATCCGGAGACGTATACGCAGAATTATCAATTGGAGCCGGGGCCGGTTCTATCGGCATTATCTCAATCGATTCCGCCGCGGGGGCGGCTGGCGCATTTACGGGTTCCTGCGTTATCAGGTCAGATGCATAAGAGGATACGGCCGGTGATTTCATCTCTACATCTGACAAAGACGATTTGTATCCGCCCGTACCGTTTTGCGCGCGAGAGACATACCCCCCGCCATAACGGCTGCTACCTGACGGCCTTTGATAGGATGGGTCTTCGTACGTATTTGTATAAACAGGCGGCGGAGCCTCAACCGGTGCTACCGGCACCGGAGCTTCGAAGGCCGTTCCCATAGATGGCGGCGGCATATTATTCGTGGGCGCAATGTTCATAGATGTACTGGATGTCAACGCCTGTTGCGCATCCTGTACACTTGGTTCAAAAGACGTTGTATTCGCAGCCGTTGCCGGAGCCGCCAAGGGTTCTGGAGTGAATGAATTCCCCATCGGAGTCATGGATGACGCGGCCGGAGCCAGTTGCTCATATGTGTTCTCATACGCTGTGGCCGGGGCGGCCACCGTATCAGATTTCATGAAGGCGGCCATTTTATTATTTGCTGAATGGTGCTTGCCGTAGACGTAGTCCTGATACCGGTAATCATCTTCCGGTGTATAGACAACAACGCGCGGACGCAGAAGAATCACCAGCTCCAGATTATTGACATTCGATGTGCGGCTGTCGGGCAGGATCGGCTTCATCGCACCAGGCCCGCGAGAGCTGAAACGATCATCCTCGGTTACAAGACCGGCAATCAAAATGGAATCGCCCGGACGGATACGGATATTGGTCGTCAGCTCGCGTTCCGATGTTTGCGGCAGCTGAATTGTCGTATCAGTTCCTGTATCGTCCGCGCTATCAGAGAACGTGAAGTTCGTAATCTCAATTACGTTGGTCAGCGAAAGGGAGATGTTGGCATAGACAGTTGATTTGTCCCAAGAACTTCCAATCGTTAATTCAAAACCGGAATCAACGGCATCAGTGCTAACAGACGTTGTTGCCTGCCCCTCATCCAAAGTTGTTGAAATTTCAGACACGTAGTTTTCTGTATCCGCTACACGCAGTTCCGCTTCGGATCCGGACAAGACAGTAATCTGCGGCTGTGAAATGGATTTGACCGCACCAAACTGGGACAGGAACTGTACAAGATCTGTCGGAGCAGCGCCGATATTCTGGGTTGTCGGCAACCCGATACTTACAGGGTTGGTGAAGTCACTGTCGATAGCACCGTCAATTGCAAGGCTGGCATTAAATTTACCAAACGTATCAATCTGATCCCAGTCGATCCCGGTCGAATTTCCGGCGTTCAACTGAACCTCCCAAATATAGGTTTCAAAAACCACCAGCGCAGTATTGGCGCGCAGACGTTGGAAATAACGGGCGGCAATATCAGACGTTCTTTGCGTTGCGGTGTAGACAATTGTCCGGGTTGTTGCATCGGAAATCGGCTCTTCCGCATCCGGCCCCAAAACAGCTGCCAGCCCTTCAACAACATCATCAAGAAATTCCGTGTCGTCATCACCGCTTCCGATAGGGGGAACAGTCACTGTAAATGTCTGCGTATCCTTAACAACCAGAATGCCGTCTTCGTATGCACAATACAAATTGGCGAGACCACAAACCCGGTTCACAACAGTATGCAACGGTCCCCGTAAATTCGCGACTGTCACGCGGCGCGTTAACGCACGCTCTGTCTCAAACGCCAGCGAGATATCATAATCGGCCAGAATCAATTGCAAAGCACCGGCCAGTGTTTCTGAACGAATTTCAAACGGACCGACCTCATCAAATGTCAGAAAACCGCTGGTCTCCGCTTCGG
>JAUHXT010000003.1 GCA_030426925.1 Alphaproteobacteria bacterium
TCATTTCGCCGTTATCGTCGACGATCTGGACGAACTAAGAACTGCGGAAATCCGGCCCAAGGAAGTCCCATACGTCAATAGCCAGCTGACCAACCGGGAAGTAACGGTGGTTTTGCGTCTGGCACCGGTCAGCGCTGATATCAACACCCCTTACATGATGGAAGACGCACCCTACTGGTTGCTTGGCACAAAGGTCGCTTCACTCAGCCTCTGGAACCGTGAAGGTAACATTGTCTACGAACATATTGCTCCTTGGTATTTTTCACCGGCGACAGAAGACATCAGCAAACTGAAAACCAAGCAGGAAGAAATACAGGATTTACTCGATATCGAAATCGATCCAATCCTTATGCCCATCGAAAACCCGTAAAATGGCCTGATTTTTGCGAAATACTGCTATAATAGGAATATTAGGCAGGAAAAAATATGTTTTCGCGATTAGAACCGCTGTTTTTGCGCCAGTTCCGGCAGGCTGAGACCACGGATACACGGCAGGCGATTCGGGAAGAACACAAAGATGAATCCCGGAGCAAAAACGAACGCGACACACAGACACAGGATGAACAGGATTTATGGACGGACACTACGGTCGTTTCCATTGAATCTCTGCATGCCTTCTTGGTCAATTTCCTGCGCGAACAAATTGATATGGAAACGCAAAACAGCGCGGACGCCACACCACATACGGAATTAGGCTCTAACGTACCGGCAAGTCCGGGCGGAAAAGCCGCCAGCGCTTACGAAGCCACAGCCCGCCGGTATGAACACCCGCCGATGGAAGACGCCGATGCCGCCCCCCGCAATACAGGGGCAATAGAGTCGGAAGACGTACGGTTGATCAACCATTTGATCCGCCAGCTACAGGATTTATCAAAAAGGGGCATAACGGAACTCACCATACCGCGGGCAGGAACATTCCTCGAAAGCTTACGGCAAGCCATTGAAAACGCTTGATTATATTTTTAGATTATAGCCGTCCTCAGACGTTACAAGCAGTTTTGGCTTGGACGGATCGTCTTCAATTTTCTGCCGCAGACGATAAAAATGGGTTTCCAGTGTATGTGTCTCCACCCCGTCCACATACCCCCATAATGTCTGCAAAATCTCCGCTCTGGATATGGTTTGCCCTTCCCGTACATACAGGAAATACAGCAGGTCCCGCTCTTTCTCAGTCAGTTTGATAGGCACATCCTGGCCGTCTTTATGCAGCGCCATGGCCGCGGGGAAAAACACGTACGGCCCTATCCGTACTTCACCGGGAAACTCTGGCATCTGGTGCGCTATAGCCTGCCGCATCATATTCAGTAAAACCCCTGCCCGTAACGGAAACGGCAGGAGAATCGCAGTTCCGTCAACTTGTTCCAGAACCTCTGCCGGGCCGGCCACAAATACTTTGCCTTGTCCATTTGCTGGAGTATAGCTCTGTACGTCTGTAATCAGGACCCCGGCCTCTTCGCCTTCTTCTGCCATGGGAAGCCCGGCAAAAGTCACAATTTGGCGTATATAGGCCTCCAACGGCGCGGATAAAATCTCCAGACGGACCATTTGTGCATGTGGATCAGGCAATTTTGTTCTTTTCCTTTACGATTGCTTTGCAACACAATCTTATAACATATTGATATTATTATACAATTGCTTTTTAAATTCTGGCATGGCGCTTGCTTTTATATCTGGCAGGGAAGGAGAAGCCATGCAAGTCGCTTTTCATACAGACAGTTCACGCACCTATCAGCCGCAGAACCACGTGGCAGGACAAAAACGCAATTTTGGCCGCACCCAATTGTCCGGCGATAACGCGCGCACGGCCGGCAGTATTCACACGCTGACTCTGCCCGGCTCGGCCCAGCAAACAAGCCTGAACAAACTCGCACAGGCAGGAAATCCGGAAGGCAGCTTTGAAACGGCCCTGTCTTATGCATCCAATATAGATACGCCTGATACAGCCGCCGGAAAGGACGACTCATACTCTTTCTACGATGTTCTGGATGTCATCAACCCGTTACAGCATATACCGCTGGTTAGTACACTGTATCGCGGTATTACGGGCGATGAAATTAAACCGGCGGCACAAATTATCGGCGGAGCGGTGTATGGCGGCCCTGTCGGCGCGGTCAGCAGCACCGTCAACGTGGTGGTTCAACATGAAACCGGGCGGGACCTCGCCGGTAATGCTCTGGCGCTGGTGGCAGGCGATGCCATTAAACAGCCCGACATTCATATTGATATGACACGCGAACTGCTCGCCTTTGATAATGATGTGCGCACCGCACCGGTCGCTGCGAATAAGAAAGCAAATTTTTCACAAGTCTCCGGCGCTTATCAAAAAGCCAGCCGTTACAATTCATAAAATTATTGGCGTGCGCCAAATACCGCGCTGCCCACACGCACATAAGTTGCGCCCGCAGCAACGGCTTTCTGGTAATCTCCACTCATACCCATGCTAAGGGTTTTAAGCCCCCGATCCTCTGCCAGCGTTTTTAAAAATGAAAAATGGACGCCCGGCGCTTCATCGGCTGGCGGAATACACATCAGCCCGCATATGTCCAACCCCTCCTCGCTGCAAACCGCCAGTAAATCATCAAGGTCTTTGGGCATCACGCCGGCCTTTTGCTCTTCTTCTCCCGTATTCACCTGAATAAGACAAGGGACAGAGCGCCCCTGTTTTTTCATTTCGCTCGCAAGCGCCTTTGCCAGCTTTGGCCGGTCCACCGTTTCAATAACATTAAAAAGCGCGACAGCATCTTTGACTTTGTTTGTCTGCAAAGGCCCGATGAGATGAAGTACAAGGTCTGGATAGTGTACCCGCCGTCTGGCCCAGCGCCCCATGGCTTCCTGTACACGGTTTTCACCATACAGGCGGTGTCCGGCGCTTAACGCTGCATCAATCCGTTCATCGGGCTGTTTTTTACTAACGGCAATCAGCGAAATATCGGCTGGGTCCCGCCCGAATGTCTGCGCGGCTTTGTCTATTTCTTTAAGGACTTTTTGTATGTTCGTTTCGATTTGTGACATGACCGCCAGTATCGATCACAAGCTGCAAAAAAGCAAAAAGAAAGGAGCCCGAAGGCTCCTTCCCAATTCTTATCTCTAATCAGATGATTAGAAGTTGAACTGAATACCACCCATAACGGATGTTGCATCAGCATCATCAACCGGACCATCAAGGTCATGTTCGATGTGTGATACAGAACCGCGGAATGTAAGACCTTCAGCTGCAGTGTAGATAACACCACCTGTGTAACGGTCTGTCTCGATTTCAGCACCTGTACCCAGAATGTCATTCTCGTTGTTCAGGTAAGAAGCACCGAGTTTGAATGGGCCAGTTGTGTAGTCGATACCAACAACGATTGTTTCGTTTTCGTCGTTTGTACCGTCCATGGCATTGTTGTGTTCAGTGTAGATAGCACCGATACCGAACGCACCAATATCCAGGTCAAGACCAACGTTCCACTCTTTGAAGTCATCCAGAGAGCCATTGTAAGTCGTAACGAACGGGTTAGCCACAGAACCATCTTCATCTTCAAGTTCTACGTGTGTGTAACCAGCACCGATAGCCAGACCAACATTGTTGAATGTACCTTCGTAACGAACGGCACCTTCATAGGATTCGCCGAATACATCGAATACATCGTCAGTGTTGAAACCGGCAAGACCTGTACCTGAACCAGCGTCACGTACGTCAGGTGTATAAGATACACCAGCCTGGAAGCCGTTCATGATCGGAGACAGGTATGTCAGTTTTTCTGAGTAACCAGTGATGTCGTTATCGTAGTCGATACCGGCAAGACCGTAACCAGTCAGGACACCTGTGTACGCTGTAGCCAACTGACCGAAGTCAGCAATACCTTCAGCACCTTGAGCAGAAGCTGTGAAAGGCTGAGGCAGAGTACCAAGACCTGTAGCAGCACCGGCAGCACCAACTGTCAACACATCAACTGTGCTTGTGTAGTTAGGATCAACGATACCGGCATAGTTAACTGGTTGAATGTACTGACGGATACCGTCAATGTTTGAGTCAGCTGAAGGAGCAGCAACCTGCAACAGGTAAGCAGCACCGTCTTCTGAACCCAGGTTTACACGACCCCAGTCACCAGACAGGAACAGGTAAGATTCTTCTGTTACTGTACCGGCAGCGCTGTCGCCGCCATCAACGTTCAGTTCAACCTGGAAACCATACTCCAGACCGTTGTCGGCAACACCAACAGCGTTGAAGTGCAGTTCTGATTCACGTTGCATGTCGAATGCGCGTGTTTCAACAGATTCACGCAGACCGGCACCAACTGTAGCAGGGTTGTCGCTTGTTTCGTCCTGGTCTAACCAGCCAACGTAGTTTTTCGTGTGACCGCCAACTGAAACCTCGATTTGCGCTTGAGCTTCAGCAGCTGTAAACGCAACAAGGCCACAAACGGCAGCACTCGTCATAAGTAGTTTTTTCATGGTCAATTCCTCCAAATGTTTGAATAACCAACTGAGTTGAACAGACCCCCGTTAGAGAGCCAAAAGGGAAATTACCCGGTTTCCCAGATAATCTGGATTCATTTAGACCTATATATAAGGAGGCGTCCATCGCGGTTTTTGCACAAATACAACATTTTTTCGTCGATTGTGACATTTTTGCAACAAATGAGGCAACTATTGCACATTACGTCAAATAAGCCGCCGTGCATCGGCTCTGGACGGGCGTGACATGACGTGGTAATCAATCTTACACACCATCAATAAGAGGATTTCCATGGATATGCACGCCAAAAATTTCATTCTGCCTGTTTTCGCGGCTCTGACGCTGATTCTGTTGTCTGCCTGCGGGACTGACGGCATTGAAACCGAAGCCAAGTACCCTTCCGGCCTGGACCGCACAACAACGGGGGATGACATCTATGGTAAAAAAGAGAGCATTTTTGGTGATGGCGGTCTCAATATATTTGGCGGCAAAGATGATCCGGCCGACGATGGCTCGACAGGAATCGGCGTCAACAGCTTCCTGTGGCGTGCATCTCTGGATACAGTGTCCTTCATGCCGCTGGCGTCTGCGGACCCGTTTGGCGGTGTCATTATTACCGACTGGTACACAGCGCCGGAAAAACCGGACGAACGTTTTAAAATCAACGTCTTTATCCTCGATAAACAGCTGCGCTCCGATGGTATCAGCGTAAAGGTTTTCCGTCAGGAACAGCGCGGTGGCCGCTGGCAGGACAGCACCGTGGCCGACAACACGGCCGTACAGCTTGAGGACGCAATCCTGACCCGTGCGCGCCAGCTGCGCGTAGCCCAGCTGGAAGAAGAAGAGTAAACCGTCACTATGTCTGAGCGTTACAATATCAAGGAATCGGAAGCCCGGTGGCAAAAGGCATGGGACGACCACAAATCTTTTGAAGTCACGGAAGACAAATCGAAAGAAAAATACTACGTCCTCGCTATGTTGCCCTACCCATCCGGACGTATTCACGTTGGACATGTACGCAATTACACACTCTCTGATGTCGTCGCCCGCTATAAAAAAGCAAAAGGCTTCAATGTTCTGAACCCCATGGGTTGGGACGCGCTCGGACTTCCGGCAGAAAACGCGGCAATGGACAGAAACGTCCACCCGGCGGACTGGACCAACGACAATATCGCCCAGATGAAGGCGCAGCTGAAATCCATGGGTCTGGCCATCGACTGGAGCCGCGAAGTTTCCACCTGCGAACCTGACTATTATAAGCATGAACAAAAAATGTTCATTCAGTTCTACGAAAAGGGGCTGGCCTATAGAAAAGAATCCGTCGTCAACTGGGACCCGGTTGACAACACCGTACTGGCCAACGAACAGGTTGTGGACGGCAAGGGCTGGCGCACAGGCGCACCCGTTGAACGCAGGAAACTGAATCAATGGTTTTTGAAAATCACCGAATACGCCGATGAATTGCTGGAAGCGCTGGGCGACCTGCCGCGCTGGCCGGAAAAAGTCCGCATCATGCAGGAAAACTGGATCGGCAAATCACAGGGCCTGCAATTCAAATGGAATATCGAAGGCCGCGATGAACAACTGGAAGTCTACACAACGCGCCCCGATACTTTATTTGGCGCATCCTTCCTCGCTTTGGCGCCTGACCATCCGATGGCCGAAACGCTGGCGGGCGATAAAGACGGTTTTGAAGACTTTATAAAACAATGCCAGTCTGTCGGCACATCGGAAGAAGCAATCGAGAAAGCCGAGAAAATCGGCTTCGATACCGGCTTTAAGGGCACACATCCTTTACTGCCAGGGCAGGAATTCCCCATATACATCGCCAACTTCATTTTGATGGATTATGGGACAGGTGCCATTTTCGGCGTGCCCGCGCACGATCAGCGCGACTTTGATTTCGCAACCAAATATGATTTGCCAATCAAACAGGTTATTTCCTCTGCCGAGGAGTGGGATCGCAAAGAAGCTTACACCGATGCCGGCAAAACCATCAATTCCGACTGGCTCGACGGGCTGGACATTCCCGATGCAAAAGCCGCCGTTATAAAAAAATGCGAAGACATCGACAACGGCTTCGGCGTGACAAAATTCCGCCTGCGTGATTGGGGCGTTTCGCGCCAGCGTTACTGGGGCTGCCCGGTTCCATTCATTGAATGTGACAGCTGCGGCCTGCAACCCGTGCCGGACGACCAGCTGCCGGTCGAATTACCATACGACATTAATTACGATGAGCCCGGCAACCCGCTGGACCGTCACCCGACATGGAAAGATGCCACCTGCCATCAATGCGGCGAAAAAGCAAAGCGCATTACCGACACCATGGATACATTTTTTGAATCCAGCTGGTATTTTTTGCGCTACCTCGACCCGCACAATGACACACGCGGCTTTTCCGATGAAGCATCAAAATATTGGATGGCAGTCGACCAGTATATTGGCGGCGTTGAACACGCTGTTCTACACCTTTTATATTCCCGTTTCTTCACGCGCGCGCTGAAAGAATGCGGCTATGCCGTCCCGGATGAACCGTTCACCGGATTGTTCACACAAGGAATGGTCACACACGAAACCTATCAGGACGCGGACGGTAAATGGCTCTACCCCAACGAAATTCATAAGGTCGACGGAAAATGGGTCACCGTTGATGGTAACAAACCGGTAAAGGCCGGCGCCATCACCAAAATGTCCAAATCCAAGAAAAACACCGTGGACCCGCAGGATATTATTGATACCTACGGCGCGGATGCTGCCCGTTTCTTTATCCTGTCCGACTCGCCGCCCGACCGTGATCTTGAATGGTCGGAAGCCGGGATTGAAGGTGCCTGGCGCTACGTCAACAAAATCCATTCCATGATTTCAGGCACGGCGTCCTGTATGCCACCTGCCGGAACGGCCAAACCGGATAGTTTTTCTGATAAGGCGACAGAACTGCGCAAAAAAACGCACCAGACAGTAAAGGCAGTCGCCGATGACATCGAGGCCTTTCACATGAACAAGGCAGTCGCCCGCATTCGTGAGCTGTCAAACGCTGTCACCTCGTTCAAACCGGAATCCGCCGATGAAATGTGGGCCGTACGCGAAGCGCTGGATGCCTTCATACAGTTAATCGCACCCATGATGCCGCATTTGGCGGAGGAATTATGGAGCGAACTGGGTCACAAGGAACTGGTCTGCGAAACGCCATGGCCGCAAGCTGACGAAAGCCTGCTGGAATCCGACACCGTCACCATCGGCGTTCAGGTAAACGGCAAGGTCAAGGCGACGGTAACACTGCCCGCGGATGCCGACGAAACGCAGGCGCGCGAAATCGCCCTGTCTGATCCCGGCGTGCAAAAGGCCGTGAATGACAAGGAAATCCGCAAATTCATCTACGTACCGGGACGGATCGTCAATGTGGTCGCAAATTAAACCCGCAGCACTGGGAATTTTCGCCATCGGCCTGCTCGCCGCCTGCGGCTTCGAACCCATGTACGGCGGCACAACAAGGGGCTCGTACGGAAACATCGCGACCGAAGACAAGCTCGCACAGGTAACCATCAGCAATATCCCCGATGCGGAAGGGCAACATCTGCGCAATGAACTGATGGACCGTTTTTACCGTCGCGGCCGTCCGGTACAATCGACCTACACGCTTCAGGTCGCACCGTTAAAAGAAACCGAAACCAATCTCGACATCACCATTGAATCGGAAAGCACGCGCGCGCAGATCCGCATTGATACGACATTTCAGCTGGTGGACAACAACACCGGCGCAGCCGTGTTAAAACGCGAAATCCGCGCCTTTAACTCGTTCAACGTACTGGGCAGCCAGTTCACGACCTTTGTATCGGAACAGGACGCCCGCGAGGCAACCTTAAACGATCTCGCTCGTCAGATCGAAACACAACTAATCCTGTATTTCGGCCAGAAATAGGCGCTCACAGCGCTTTTCGCAAAAAATCTTTGACAAATACACTAAACCGGGCGTATAAGTTGTTTTGTTACAGGCTTTCATCCGGCTCGTAACCGTGGCATTTGAAAGGGGCAGCTTGCACCACGTTAAAAAGGCTAAAGAGCGCCATGGCGGCGAACCGCTGTGGTCCCTGATGTAGGACCCGGCGGGTTTTTTGTGCCTTTTTTTAAGGATGCGCTGCCTTCTTCTCCTTGCTCTTGCAAGGCAGCCAGCCAAAAAATCTCAAAACCCAACGGACAATTTGAACCCGTACACTTGCGAAATTTTTCGTGAGAAGGAGATTGATAATGGCTGAAACACTGCTTGTAACAAAAGACGCGCCAAAGGATCAGGTATACGAGGAAATAATCCCGCAGATAAAATCGTTGATTGACGGCGAAGATAACCTGGTCGCAAACCTCGCCAATATTGCCGCCGTTCTGGACACGGCTTTTGGTCACTTATGGACCGGCTTTTACGTCCGTGAAGGCGAGACACTGGTGTTAGGGCCGTTTCAGGGGCCCATCGCCTGTACACGTATTCCGCTGCAACCTGTTGCCCGCGGCGTTTGCGGCGCGGCAGCGGCGACAAAGCAAACACAGCTTGTGCCGGATGTTGAAAAATTCCCCGGTCATATCGCCTGCTCCAGCGCATCAAAATCCGAAATCGTTGTTCCATTGGTTGCCGATGGTGAAACACAGATCGTTCTCGATATTGATAGCGAATACCTGAACACGTTCGATGCGACGGACCAGCTCTATTGCGAAAAAATAATCGACCTCCTGAAAGAGCGTCATTTCTAGAGCAAAAAGGCAGGGTGTGATGAGTAACAATGATAAAATATTTGCAATAGTCGGGGGCGGCTCAACCGGCCCGCTTCAGCTAATCAATATCGCGCTGGAAGCACAGCGTGAAGGGATCGATCTGCATGGATATGAATTCCATCTGATCGACCCGAACGGCTTTGGCAATGGCGGTATTGCCTACGGCCAGTCTCTGCGCGGGCAAATTCTTAACAGTGTTTGCAATGAAATGGATCCGCATAACCCTGGCGGTTTTATCAGATCACTGGAATCCCGCGGCATTAGCGTTCATCCGGCTTTGTTCAATGAACGCTCCGGCTTCGTCCCGTTCATTAAAGAAGACATGGTAGACCGCGCGATTGCCATACTCGAAGACCTCGGCGCAACAATTATTGAACATGAAAAGGCGGCCTTCGTGCGCCGCGAACATGACGGCTCTTTTTCTCTGGTCGATTCCGATCCGGCGGACACAGCCAACGATCCCAAACCAATTGATTAAGCGCAGACGATTTTGTGCTGACCGTGGGGTACGGCCCGAACACGAATTTCGAAAACCTGCACGGTCTTCCCGGTTATGTTCACGATATTTATGATAGGCATCGCCGTTCACTGGAACAGCGTGAGCGGCGCCTGCAAGACGGTGTACGCATCGCCATCGCCGGCTCCGGTCCGGGACTAAAGGACGTAACCAATGCATTAACCGTCGCACCGGGTGAACTGCATGTTTTCTCCGGCTCCGGTAAACCGCTTCAAGCGCGCGACGTATCGATTGAAGAGCACGAAGTCTCTGTTTCTCCTCAGGCCCTACTCGCTCTGAACGGTGAATCAACATTGCGCGACGCACTAAATGCGCTGAATGCGGAATTCAATGAATGCGCGCAAGGTCGTTCCGAACGACGCATCGCATTGGATGTTAATAAAAACCTGCGCGATATTCTCCTGCGCCTGTCCGAAAAAGTTGCAAAAGAATTCCGCTGTTCCGAAGAATTCGCAAAGGTAAAACATCTGGCGACCCCGGTTCCGCAAGAAAGCCTCGATAAACTCGAAGAACTGGGCGCGCAATATCACAAGGCCCGGCTGAACGGCAACATTAAACCGCGGGAAGACGGAACATTCGCCATCACCGCGAACGGACAGGTTTTCATTGCCGATGTAATTATCAACGCCACAGGCCAGGGACAGCACAACGCGCCGATTATCGAGTCATTGAAACGGCAGGGACTGGCCGCTGTGGACGAAAGGACCGGCGTTCTGGCGACCGATTCATCAAATTACGGGTCCGCGTCGTCCGGCATCCGCATTATCGGGCCGGCCACCCATGTCGGAACGCACGGCATCGAAAGCTTTTATCCCTACACCCTGTCTGTCGCGAAAGATTTTGTCCGTAAGGTCCAGACAGCGCAGGACAACGTGCCGGAGCAACACGCCATCATATTCCGCCGTCCGCCGCGTTTGCAGGAACCCGCCGCAGCCTACGGCTAAAAAACTGGATAAAACCTTGAAGGTGAAGAGATATATGTATACAACCCCCGAAACAAAGAAAAAAAGGTAATAGTAATATGACTGCACACGTACAACTTCAGGAATTCTATGAATCCGCTGCCTCTATCCTTGTTCCTTATGATCCGGATGTTTTTGAACCGGACGGATGGACCGCAACACTGGCAAAAGCATTGGTTAAACTGCAAAGTCAGGGCCATTTCGAAGGAAAGCACGTGGCGGAAGTCGGCGTTGGCACCGGGATCAATCCGGCTGGAATTTTAAGCTCGCCGCGCGCACCGAGCCGCTTTACAGGCGGCGATGTTGTACAGGATGCGGTAGACGATACGGCAGCACTCATCAAGAAAAACAACTTGAACGGTATTCGCGATATCTGGATCGGATCAAGCGACCTGATGGCGAATTTCCCGAAAGAAAGACTGGGCGATATCAGCACCGTGTTTGCCTGTATCCCGCAATTGCCGGAAACAGCAAAAAGCCGCGAGGAATTAACCGATGTCCGCTCCCATACCTATAAACCAACAGGGCAGGTATGGGATAAATTTTATCTTGGCCTGAATTCTGATTTATTGAGACAGGCGCGAGTTCTGGTTCCATCGGCAGACGTTATTTTGAACCTTTCCGGTCGTCCCGGCCTTGATACTCTGAAGAAATTTTTTGATGACCACGGCTATGAAGCCCAGGTAGTGCAAAAACTGATAGTGCAAAACCATAAAGGCAGCAGTGTCGCGGCATTTGAAGAAGTTGAGCAACGGGACGGCCATGTTTTTGATTTCTTTGCTGATGCAGCGGGCACACAGCGTATAACAGTCGTGGAAGCAGAGCAGCGCAGGATTGCCCAAAATCCGGACAGACCTGTTTTCCATCCTGTTTTCGCTATACGGGGAACACCAAAACTGGCAGCATAATCTATGCCCATAAAAATTCCTGATAACCTGCCGGCACTGGAAACGCTTCACAAGGAACGCGTGCAGGTTATCACGGAAGACCGTGCGATACGCCAGGATATCCGTCCGCTAAAAATCGCAATCCTGAACCTGATGCCGGACAAAATCCGAACGGAAACACAGCTGCTCCGCGTGCTTGGCTCCACCCCTTTGCAAATTTCCGTGACGCTGTTACGCACCGCCAGTTACGAATCCAAAAACACGGCAAAGGATCATCTGATCAGCTTTTATGAGACCCTCGATGATGTCCGTGATCAGCGCTTTGACGCCATCATTATTACCGGCGCGCCGGTGGAAGACCTGGAATTCGAAGACGTCGCTTACTGGCCGGAACTCGCTGAAATTTTTGATTGGGCAAAAACAAACACATTTGGCCGACTTCACATTTGCTGGGGCGCGCAGGCCGGATTATTCTATAATCACGGCATTGAAAAACACCAGACAGATAAAAAACTGTTCGGCGTTTACAACACAAAATTACATGACCCGTACCATCCATTAACGCAAGGCTTCGACGATATTTTCAATGTTCCGGTATCGCGCCACACATATATTAAAGCGCAGGATATCCAAAACATACCGGAACTGAAAATCCTGGCGGAAAGCACGGACGGGGAACTATGCCTCGTTCACAACGACCACACGCACGATACTTACATGTTCAACCATCTGGAATATGACAGCGACACCCTCAAACGTGAATATGACCGGGATTCCAGCGTACGCGACGATGTCGACGTGCCTATCAATTACTTCCCGGATAACGACCCGTCACAAAACCCGCTCATGACTTGGCGCGCGCATCGCTACATCCTGTTTTCCAACTGGATTAACATGATTTATCAGGGAACTCCTTTTGATTTATCGGAATTGCCTGTAACATAGGCCGCATGAAACTCACCTGGAAACAGATTGAACCTTTTGTAAAGGCGCCGGAATCTTATGCCCGCGTCATACTGGTATACGGCCCCGACAGCGGCCTGATGCGTGAACGCGCAAAGACGATGGGACAGACAATCGTTTCCGATATCAATGATCCGTTTAACGCCGTTGCCTTTACAGGCGATCAGCTGCTCGACGATCCCGCCCGCCTGGCGGATGAAGCTGGCGCCATGTCCATGATGGGCGGCGCGCGCTTAATTCGTATTCAGGACGGCGGCGATAAAATCGCCCCTCTGGTAAAGGATTATCTTGAGAATCCCAGCGCGGAAAATCTCGTCATTATTGAATCTGGTGAACTGGGACCGAAATCGCCCTTGCGCCAGCTATGCGAAAAATCGAAGGCGGCGGCGGCCGTTCCCTGCTATGTGGAAGACGAAAGAAATTTAAGTCAGTTGATCCGCGAAACGTTAAAAACCGCGGGGTTCGGAATACAGGCGGATGCCGTTGTCTGGCTCTCCGGCGCAATTGCCGGCGACCGTTTGCGTGTGCGCGGGGAACTGGAAAAACTGGTAACGTTCATGGGGACGCCGCCCGCCAATATTACTTTGGAAGACGTCCGCAACTGCTGCGGCGAAGCGGGTGCACAAAGCCTGGATGATCTGGTGTACGCAGTCGGCAGCGGCAAAACCGAAGCGGCCTTAAAGGCCTTTCATAAATTACAGGAAGAGGGAATCGCGGATATTGCCATCCTGCGCAGCCTGCAAACACACTTCCGCAAACTGCATCTGGTAAAATCAATGATAGAGCAGGGCAGTCACATGGATGACGCCATAAAAATTCTCCAGCCCCCCCTATTTTTTAAACTGGAACAGCCTTTTAAGGCGCAAATCAGTCGCTGGCCGTTGCCGGCGCTGGCAAACATGCTGTCCCGTCTGTCCGATCTGGAAGCGCAAAGCAAACAAACGGCAATGCCGGTAAACACACTGATTGCGCAGGCATTACTGGCCATTTCCAAATCCGGCCCGGCCGCGAAGGCCGCGTAAGCCCTGAACTTCAGAATTTTTTAACCTGACGCCGGTACAATCAATGTGGGGAGATTTCCGGGGCGGGAAAGGGTAAGAACAATGAGAATTCTTGTTGTCGATGATGAACCGTTTTGCTTAACGCTCACGTATAAATTTTTAAGAGAAAATAATCATTCAGTCGTCACGGCCAGTCAGGTCGATGAAGCGCTGCAAATCCTTGAAACAATTGAATTTGATCTCGTAATTACGGATATCCTGATGCCCAATACCAACGGCACGGAGCTTATCCGCCACATTAAGGCTTCAAACAAGCCTATACCCGTTCTGGCAATGACCGGCGGCTTTGAAAATGCGCAGGCAGACTACCTGATCGAAGCGGAAATGTTCGCAGACGCCGCTGTCAGCAAGCCTTTGCACAAGGATCAGTTCCTGGAAATTGTAGAAGCGCTGGGGAACGCGTAAAAAACCCGTCTATTCAATATGGCTTTTTGGTGTCTGTGACAGCCGTTGCAGCAAGTCGTCCAACTGGTCTAAGTCTTTAAAATCAATAGACAATTGCCCTGCCTTGTCCGATTTCATGCTCAAAAGGACATGCATGCCCAGTAAATTGGACATCTCCCGTTCAAGCGCCAGCGTATCGGCATCTTTTTCTGCTCCGCCTTTTTTCTTGCTGCCGCCCGATGAACCGCCGCGGGATTGAATATCGCGCCCTTCGCTATCGGCCGCCAGCTGTTCTGTCTGACGTACGCTTAGGCCTTTGGACATGACTTCCTGCGCCAAAAGTGTCGGATTCGGTGCTTTTAACAACGCCCTGGCGTGTCCGGCGGTAATATCGCCCTGCATCACCATCACTTGCACACTGTTGGGAAGCTGTAACAGGCGCACCATATTGACCACATGGCTCCGGCTTTTGCCGATAACTTCACCAACGTCCTCCGCTTTGTGCCCGAAATCATCAATAAGCCTTTGATATCCCTTGGCTTCCTCAATCGGATTCAAATCATGCCGCTGCAGGTTTTCGATCAATGCGATCTGCAAGGCCTGCGCATCGTCCATTTCGCGGATAACCACCGGCACTTCATGCAGCTGCGCCCGTTGCGATGCCCGCCACCGGCGTTCCCCGGCTACAATTTCGTACGTGTCTGGACTGACCTTGCTCGGCCTCACAAGTATAGGCTGCAGTACACCATGCTCTTTAATAGAGTTGGTCAGGTCTTCCAGCGCCTGCTCGTCAAAGATTTGCCGTGGCTGGTCGGGGTGCGGTTCGATCTGCTCAATACCCAGCATCTTACGCTGTAAACCCGGTGTGTGGCCTTCGGGGTCAACCTGCGGGTATTCGCCTTCTTCGTCTTCAAAAAGCGCATTCAGCCCGCGGCCGAGGCCTCTGTTCTTTGGATTCAGGATGTCCTCTTCCATACAAAACCCCTCTAAGCCGCGCTGGTCAAGGGTTCAGACGTTTTGAGAATCTTCCGTTCTCTTTTGATAACTTCACTCGCCAGATGGATATAGGCGCGCGCGCCCGGACAGCGCATATCATAAACAATGGCCGGCAAGCCATAGGACGGCGCTTCGGACAGCCGGATATTACGCGGGATAATCGTCTTATACACCTTGTCGCCGAAATACTCGCGCACATCCTGCGCCACCATGCCCGACAGATTGTTACGCTTGTCGTACATGGTCAGAAGCACGCCATGGATATCCAACCTTGGGTTGAAAGTCTTTTTCACCCGTTCGATTGTTTTCACAAGATGGCTCAGCCCTTCCAATGCATAAAATTCGCACTGCAGCGGCACAACAATAGAATCCGACGCCACAAGCGCATTCAGCGTCAAAAGGCTCAATGACGGCGGGCAGTCAATAATCACATAATCGTAGGGCAGGGGAACGCGCAAAGCCTCCTGCAGGCGAAACTCCCGCCGGCTGGTAGTCACAAGCTCAATTTCCGCCCCTGACAGGTGAATAGAGGACGGCAAAACCGCCAATCCCGGCACTTTCGTGCGGATCGCGCCTTCGGCCACATGCGCCTCGTTAAAAATCACATCATATGTGCTGGTCTGAATATCGGAACGCTTGACCCCCAAACCTGTCGTCGCGTTACCTTGTGGGTCCAGATCCACCAGCAAAACCTGCTTCCCGATGGCGCTCAACGCCGTCGCCAGGTTAACGGCCGTTGTTGTCTTGCCGACCCCGCCTTTCTGGTTCGCAACCGACAAAATACGTGGAATGCGCGTTACTGTAATTGGCTTGCCGCCTTCGCGGTCCGGTGACAGTTTTTTAGACAGAGAAGGGCCGAAAGGGGTGCGGGTCATAACGCAAATCCTTTGTTTTTGGGGGTTTGGAATATCCCAACAATAGGGAATCTACTGGCAAAGAGTCAAGTATTACGCGTACACCTGAAAAAATTATACACAGCGCCTTATTTCTTTTAAAACAATGACTTGTGCGTCTTTGTCCGTCCTGCTTGTGAATTTCTGTAGCTCAAAATCGTACTTTTTGCGTGCCAGATCAATTTCGTCGTCCGCCTGTGCCCCTTTCAGGAAAATCGCGATTACGTTCGATTGTCCCCCCCACCACGGCTCCGTCAGGCCCAGAAGATCGGGAAGGGCAGCAAGCGCCCGGGCGGTTATAACGTCCGGGTAAATGTCTGTTTCACGTGAAATATTCTCGATTCTCCCCATGTGGATAATAACGGGGGTATCTGTTTCACGTGAAACAGTTTTCAGGAACGCGCATTTCTTCTGGTCCGATTCGACCAGATGTACCGTTAACTCCGGTTTGGCAGCCGCAAGCACCAAACCGGGAAATCCGGCTCCTGTCCCGATATCCACCAACGTAGCGGCAGAATCAGGCAAATAATCCAAAATTTGCAAGGAATCTTCAAAATGCCGCTCCCAGGCATTTTGGATCGTGCCGGGGCTGATCAGGTTGATTTTCTCCTGCCATTTGAGCAGAAGCTTATGATATTGCGCTAATTTGGGATTACGCTGCATTGCTGTCAGCCACGCGGCGTTTGACGTGGCGGAGCAGAGCGGTCACAGCCGCGGGGGTCACACCGGGAATACGGGCCGCCGCACCCAGCGTTGTAGGACGCACATGCTCCAGCTTTTGACGCACTTCGTTCGATAAACTGCCCACATCGGCATAATTCAGATCATCCGGCAATAACAAAGCCTCATCCTTGCGAAAGGCGAGGATATCTGCCTCCTGCCGCTCCATATACCCGGCATATCCTGCATCAACCTCGATTTGCGCCCGGATATCCGGCTCAATACCCGCTAGTTCCGGCCACGCGGAAATCAGCTCATTCCAGCCAATATCGGGGTAACGCAGCAGGTCAAAGGGCGAACGGCGGCGCCCATCCATATTGACCGCAATACCCTTGGCCTGAAGCTCGTTCGGCGTGGCGTCTAGCGCCCGAATCGTCGTATTTCCGCCCTCCAGCTTGGCTTTCTTGGCTTTCCATACTGTTTCACGTGAAACCGACACGCAGCCCAATGATAGACCCTGATCCGTCAGCCGCTGGTCGGCATTATCTGCCCGCAGCCGCAGGCGGTATTCCGCGCGGGACGTAAACATCCGGTACGGCTCCGGCGCACCGCGGGAAATCAGGTCGTCGATCAAAACCCCGATATAAGCATCTGCCCGGTCCAGACAGAAGGTTTTCGTTGATTCACGTGAAACAGCGCCCGCCTGAAGCGCGGCATTCAAACCGGCCATCAAGCCCTGTGCCCCGGCCTCTTCATAGCCCGTTGTGCCGTTGATCTGCCCGGCCAGGAACAATCCCGGCACTTTCTTGGTTTCCAGCGTAGCCTTCAAATCCCGCGGGTCGACATAGTCATACTCAATCGCATAGGCCCATTCCAAGACCTCCGCATTCTCAAGCCCCGGAATGGTTTTCAACATTTCGGTCTGAACCTCGATTGGCAGAGCATTGGAAATACCGTTCGGGTAGACCGTGGGATCGTCCAGCCCCTCCGGCTCCAGGAAAATCTGGTGGCGGACCTTGTCAGCAAAGCGCACAACCTTGTCTTCAATAGAGGGGCAATAGCGCGGCCCGGTCCCGTCAATCTGTCCGGAATACATCGGCGCGCGGTGCAAATTATCACGGATAATCTGGTGCGTTTGTTCATTGGTGTAAGTGACATAGCAGGGGATCTGCGGCACTGTAATTGTGTCCGTCATATAAGAAAAAGGCTGGGGCGGTGTATCCCCTTGCTGCTCCTCCAGAATAGACCAGTCAATGGTCCGGCCATCCAGACGGGCAGGCGTTCCGGTTTTCAACCGCCCAAGCGGAAACCCAAGTCTGTCAAGGGTTTCAGCAAGCCCTATAGCCGGCTTTTCGCCGACACGTCCCGCCGGTCTCGTCTCTTCACCCCGGTGGATCAGTCCCCGCAAAAACGTCCCTGTGGTCAGCACCACCGCCCGGCAGAACAGCTCTTTTCCGTCCCCCGTAACAACGCCCCTGATCTCTCCGCGCTCATCAAGAATCAGGTCTTCGGCCCCGCCTTCCAGTAAAGTAAGATTAGGATAATCATGGAGCTCAGCCTGCATGGCCTCACGGTATAATTTCCGGTCTGCCTGCGCCCGCGGCCCACGAACCGCCGGTCCCTTGGATGCATTCAGCACCCGGAACTGGATTCCGGCCTGGTCGATAATCCGGCCCATCAGCCCGTCCAGCGCATCAATCTCCCGTACCAGGTGCCCTTTGCCCAAGCCGCCAATGGCCGGGTTGCACGACATGACGCCGATCGTATCCAGCCTGTGGGTGAGCAACGCCGTGCGTGCACCCATGCGCGCCGCAGCCGCAGCGGCCTCACAGCCGGCATGCCCACCGCCAACAACAATGACATCAAATGAATTCATGCGTGCTTTATATACTGAAACCGCCGGAAAAATCCATTATTTTCCGATGCAGAAGTCGCGGAAAATAACGTCCAGCAGGTCTTCAACATCCACCCGCCCGGTAATACGCCCCAAAGCCCGGATTGCCAGCCGCAAATCCTCCGCCATCAATTCGGGCACGGAAGCCGATAACGCACCCTCCAGCGCATCCAGCGTTTTGGTCAGCTGGTCACGGTGACGTTGGCGGGTGAGGGAAGGGGTTTCACGTGAAACATTTAAAAGCGCCGAAATTCGATTTTCCAAAGCTATCAACAATTCATCCACACCATCACCATTTTGAACAGAAAGTGCGACTCGCGGGATTTCATGTTTCCATTCCTGTTTCACGTGAAACAAATCACATTTGTTAATAACCGCAATCGAATCACTGTTGATGAGATTCAGGGTATGAGAATCGTATTTTTCGTCCTCTGCATCGAATACCAAAAGGCGAATATCGGCCTCTTCGGCCTTTTGTATCGCACGGCGTATCCCTTCCGATTCGATTCGGTCATGGTCGCCGCTTCCCAGCTGGTCCGGGCGCAATCCGGCAGTATCAGACAGAATAACGGGATATCCGCCGATATTGAGATGAACATCGATCACATCCCGCGTCGTTCCGGCCATGTCGGACACAATCGCCACGTCCCGCTGCGCCAGCAGGTTGACGAGCGAAGACTTCCCGGCATTGGGCGCCCCGATCACAGCCACGCGAATACCGTCCCGCAAGCGCTCTCCGCGGCGGTTATCGTTCAGATGGTCATGGATTTCAGCCGCCAGTTCTTCTACCTGCGGACGGGCCTTGTTTATTTCATCGTCCGGGACGTCTTCGTCTGGAAAATCAATGACGGCCTCCGTATAAGCCAGGATTTTGACAAGCCGATCGGCCCAACCCTGGTACAGCGACGATAGCGCCCCGCCCATTTGTTCCAAAGCCTGCTGTTTTTGTGCCTGCGTTTCCGCATCGATCAGGTCGGCAATCGCTTCCGCTTCGGTAAGGTCCATTTTGCCGTTTTCAAACGCACGGCGTGTAAATTCTCCCGGCTCCGCCATCCTATGGTCAGGCAGCGCGGAAAAAATACGGAAGAGGGACTCCAGCACGGCCGGCGATCCGTGCAAGTGGTATTCGACAACGTTTTCTCCGGTAAAGCTGCCCGGCGCCTCAAAAGCAATGGCAAGCGCTTTGTCAATCAGGCTGCCGTCAGCAGGATCATATAAATTAACCAAATCGGCCATACGAAAAACAGGAAGTTTATCCTTATTTATCAATAGCTTAAATGAATTTAAAGCGGCCGGGCCGGATACCCGCACGACGGCCACTCCCGCCTTGCCCGGTGCCGATGACAATGCGTAAACCGTATCGCTCATTCGTCCTGATTGGCTCCGCTCATTGGTGCCTTCATGCCCATCTGCGCCCAGAACATTTTCTGTACTTCGCCCCAGCCCTGAATGCTAAGTGGCAGCCAGGTCTTCACCAGCTGCTCCGGATCCAGGCTCTGAATATTCTCAGCCATTTTGGTTTCCAGATCATCCATCAGGCGCTGCTGCATCGGAACGACGTCCGGCAAGCCAAAAAAGGTGCGCGCTTCTTCCGGTGTACATTCCACGTCGAATTTAATTTTCATCCGTTTCGTCCTTTCCTGATCCTAGGGTATAGCAGACTGGAATGGTTTGAAAAGCCATGTTAGGCTTTTCAGAACGTTACCAGAGTATGGAAGAGGGTATTTCTGATGACTTATATAACCATTCCGGCCAAAGACGGCGGCAATTTCAAAGCCTATATCGCCATGCCGGATACAACTCCGGCACCGGCCGTCATCGTGATACAGGAAATTTTCGGCATTAATAATGTCATGCGTGAAAAATGCGACTGGCTGGCAACGCAAGGATATATTGCAATTTGCCCTGACCTGTTCTGGCGCATTGAACCGGGCATTGAACTGACCGACCAGACAGACGCCGAATGGGCCCGCGCATTTGAATTGTTTCAGGCATTCGATGTCGACAAGGGGATCGAAGATTTACGCGCAGCCAAACACACCATGCGCGGCCATGCGGATTGCACAGGAAAAGTTGGATGCCTTGGGTATTGCCTGGGCGGCAAGCTGGCATACCTGATGGCGGCCCGTTCAAAAATTGACACGTCGATCGGGTATTACGGCGTCGGAATTCAGGACTTGCTGGACGAAGCCACGAACATAGAAAAACCGCTGCTGCTTCATATCGCAGAAAAAGACGAATACACCGATGCGCAGGCGCAAGAAAAAATTAAATCGATATTAAGTGGCAACAACCATGTAACGATTTATTCTTATCCCGGCATGGACCATGCGTTTTCACGCCCCGGCGGCGTGCACTATGATAAAGCCGCAGCCACATTGGCCGACGAACGTTCACTAAACTTCCTAAAGGACAACCTTTGAGTGATCATCAGGTACAACCGCTGGATAAAGAACTTGCCGCGAGCCTTGAAAAAAAGGCCTTAAAGACCCTGCGCGCCGTGTGTGCGGGCAACGGCATTAAAGTCGCATCCGTTCGCCTGAACGGTTTTGAACCGCAATATTATAAAACTGTCTGCAGCGTCATATTTACGATCAAACCGGACATTGACGAAAAAACCATACATGGGCGTCACCCGGGCGAAGTCTGTGGATCGAAACAGCAGGCGCATGAAACTATCAATACCTATGTACACGATTTGAGAAATGACAAGGCTTTTCATGAATCGCTGAAGCAATCGCTGATCAGCCGGAAAGACCACGGACTTGGCATACAAAAAGACGAAAAAATCGCCATGACAAATTACCAGCGCAGCATGGTGTGTCATGAAGAATGCAGTCAATGCCGTGGCAAAGGCCAGACAACATGCCATCAATGTAACGGCAACAAGCAGGAACGTTGTATGCGTTGCCACGGCACATCAAAGATCCAGTGCGTGCATTGCGGCTCCACAGGCCGGTTAAGGCAGAATAACCAGGAAGTCCAGTGCCATTACTGCCGCGGGACGGGGCAGGCTCCGTGTGACTTATGCCGCAACACCGGCAAAACACCGTGCCGCACCTGTGGCGCGCGCGGCGTAATAAATTGCCAGACTTGTTCGGGTTCCGGCTGGTTTACACATATATACCATGTAATCGTCACGGCCTTTGGTCGCTTAAATTTCAACAAGGACCATATTCCTCCAAAACTCGTAGGGCTTTTTGAGCGCTCAATGGGAAAACTCATCGAAAACGAGGCGCTGAAAATTGAAAATGTCGGCGAAAGCGTCGGGGTATATGAAGACGGCGCATTATCTATCTCCTACGAAATCGGCTTTCCTTATGGCGACGTGCATTTTGTTTTGAAAGACAAACCTGTGGACGCATCCATTTTTGGTTATAACGGTAAGATCGTAAACCTTCCGCCCGTACTGGATAAGTTAATCGCACCGGGACTAAGAAAACTGGAAAACGCCGCCCGCCAAAAAGGCGACATCGCAAAACAGCTCAAAGAAGCCAGTAAATACAAGATCATTGCGATGGCCTTGCTGCAATCAGCACGCTATTCCGCTAAAAAGACGGCTATGATTATTAAACGCAGATATCCGATGGGTATATCGTCAAGCACCTTGGAAAACATGGCAAAAATGGCGGATAAAGCCACATCCGACATAAGCAAAAAACCAAAATCTCTCGGCCTTATCATAGGATTAATGGTATCCGCCGCATTATATGGCCTATATCTTATTACACCTGTAAGAACCATGGCAACGAGCGAACTCGCAAACCCGATGCTGCATATTGTTCTTGATGTAATCCTGGTCGGCCTGTGCAGTTACCTGTCTATCTTTATATCACAGATGACGGCCAAGAAAGCGATGCAGACAGCGCTTGGACACTTACTGCCGCCAAATCAAAGACAGGGATTGGTCCCCAAGGCAGGGAACATTATTTATTTTGCGATTGTCGGCTGTGCTCTCTTGTTCGCCGGACTATGCGAAGCCAGCATTTATATTCCTGACATCACAACGCCGTCATGGTATGCCGACCTGCGCGGCGTAACACCTGCACAGACGGCGCAATAAGACTGCCCCCACTTCAATTCAGAAGCAGGGGCAGTAAAGCGACGCGAGGGACATCGAGTTTAAGCGGGTAACTTTATTGGTTCCAATCTGTCGTCTTGTTCAGGGCGTTCAGGGCCTCTTTATTTTTACACGCGCGGTAATCGGCGACAGCGAGGGCATGAGAGCTGCCGTCGTCGCGTGTATCAACAATTTGCGGGCCTACTGTAACGCGGTTAGAACCAGTGACTTCGGTTGGTCCGAGGGCTATTCGAAGACCAATAACAAAGCCAACAGTTGCCGCTTTATGGCCGGCCGGGCGCCGGTTTGGATCCATGGCAGATAGAGAAGAGGTATGGCGGACTTTATTGAGAAGGGGAAGGCATTTATCTGCCATGTCCATGGAAGGGGAAGGTTGGAGAGAGGTTGTTCCCCTGCCTTTGAGGGTTAGATCAAAAGCAGAAGCACGTGTTGTTTCAAACGCGCCAGCCTGACTGGCCAGCAGTGCGCTTAAAGCAAAAACTGTTGTAACAACGAGCAGCCATTTTTTCAGGCGCGTACGCTGAAGAATTTTGGGAAGTTTTCCAACGGATGCATTCGCACCCTTGATTTGACATTGCACAGACATTGATCTCACCCTATTCCGGTTGTTTCCGAACTTATTATTTCGTTGTTGTTGTTCGTTCCTGCTTACGATCTGCTCTGACTGCGAATTTAAAATGTTGCCCCGCAGACGGCTCATCGGTTTATAGAACCATTAGACCACGAGTCCAAGAATTATGACAAGAAGTTTCGTTTCGAAATTAAAGCGAAACAAGTTCAAAAAAATATAAAATTTTAGGGAGCAGACGTCAGGAACGGGTCGAAATCAATATCGGAGAAATCCTCGAGTGTTCTCTCACCAACGGCCAATCCCGTCGCAACGCCCCACCAGTTGTTTTCCGCATTCAGCGTCTCGCCATCCACATCAACCCGCATTTCCACGCCGGTATTATTGAAGATGGAGTTACCGCCGCCCGACCCCAGCGATCCCCCGCCAAAATCAATATTCCACTGTGTGCCGCTTTCGTCGTTCATGTAAACGCCGTTGCCCGTATTGTTATATATCTGGTTCCCGCTCGCGCTTAAATTAAGTGTGCCGTTCGCACCCGTGTTTTGCGCATATACTCCTGCATTGCCGGTGTTGGAATGAAAAACGTTGTTGTTAAGTGTTGCGTTCAATACAGATGCCGTCGACCCCGGCTGTAAACGAACGCCTTCACCATTACCATACGATGTGTTGTTCAGGATGTTTGCAGTAACAACCGATGTGTTCGGCGTCGCCCCGCCGAAATCAAAATAGTTCGCGACATAAATGCCATTGGCCTGGGTCCCTGCCATTTCGGTATAGGCCGTATTGCCGGTGAAATTGAATGTAACAAGGGCATTGGCCTGCGCCTCACCAACCAGCCCTGCATTAGAGTTATTGACGAACGTGCTATCAGAAACAGATCCTGTAAATCCATTGGCGGAACTGTTATTCGCGGCAATCCAGACACCACGGCCGAAATTATTCGCGGCGGTTGCATTGCTTATCGTAACGCTGCCTTCACCCGACGATTGGAAATATATAAATGCACCCGCCTCAACGCCCGCATTGCCGTTCTGGTTATATGTCCCGCCATTTATGTCGGCATACATATTCGATGTATTGCGCGCAATCATACGGAACCCGTAATCCATATTCTGGTTCGCTGAAAACTGGTTCGCTGAAAGGGACAACGTCCCCGCATTCTGAACTTCCAGCCATGACCCGTGTGTTCCGCTCATCTCCGCTGTAACGTCCGATATATTCAAACTATGTGTGCGGCTATCCGTCCACAAACCATCAATGCCAATATTCCCCGCGCCTGAAATTGTAATATTGTCCAGTGTGACGTTATTCGCATTCGCGATATCGACACCATTTGCCGTCGGCATCGAAATTCTTTAATCGCGCTATTGAGGTCAAGAAAAAAATCAAATAAAACATAAATTATGTCGAAACTAAATATTCGTAAAGCGGTTGCAAGTGATGTTGAAGCCCTCAAAAAGCTTATTAAGCAACTTGGCTATGATATAACCAAAGAACAACTTGAAAAAAATATAGAACTTCCGACTTCAAAAGCAGGACATCATATTTATGTTGCAGAGAATACGGAAGGTGTCGTTGGCTTTGCAAGCCTTCATATTAACTATTGGTTTCATCGCTGTGATGGTTTTGCACGAATGAGCTCTATTGTTACAGATCAAAAATATAGAGGAACAGGAATAGGCAAGACCCTTGTTCAATTCTTGGAAAATATAGCTAAAGAGGCAGGTTGCACAACGATTGAGGTTACAAGCAGCCTTCGTAGAAAAGAAGATGGAACTTATGATTTCTACGTTTTACAAGGATACAACGATGAATGTCAAAGCACTTACTTTCGTAAATCTTTGTAAAATATTTTATCCCCGTTAGAGATCGGTATTCTCTTCGGACTCCGGGGCAGTGCTGTTCAGAACTTTGATAATGCCCGTGGTGAATATGGGATAAGACAAAGGGAGGTGTCTCTAATATACAAGACACAGTCTAAAGCTGCATTCCGCTTGCCCGAGGCCACCTGATCCCTTCGCCCTCTCGGAGGTTGGCTACACTTTACAAGTGTATTCTTATGCTGCCTGTGGTTTTGATATGTTCCCGTATTCAAAACAGGTGCCATCACGCCACATCAGAAACAGTATGATTGAAAGCTTTCTGGCCACGGCAGCTCCGTCATCAGAATACTGCGCTCGCTGCCGTACCGCCAGTTCGCCTCCGCACGTCCTTCCAGTGGTTTACGCGCAGGAACAGGCGCCGGATCGGCATATGCAGCCGAACCGCCCATCACAATAAGGGAAAAAATAGCCACTATTGGCATGCGTATGGATGAATACCCCGCGTAGATACGAAGCAGTATAGCGCAAAAACAGCGGCTTATGAAGAGGTTAAATGATTATGGGAATATTCTGAAAACGCCTACTGGTTCATGGAATCGAAGAAGTCGTTGTTCGTCTTCGTCGTCTTCATTTTGTCCAGCAGGAACTCGATCGCATCGACCGTACCCATCGGATTGAGAATACGGCGCAAAATCCACATTTTCTGCAATGTGTCCTTGTCGACCAGCAGCTCTTCTTTCCGTGTACCGGATTTCTGGATATCGATGGCCGGGAATACACGCTTGTCCGCAATCTTGCGGTCCATAACGATTTCCGCGTTACCTGTACCCTTGAATTCTTCGAAGATAACTTCGTCCATACGGGATCCGGTATCGATCAGTGCTGTCGCGATGATCGTCAGCGACCCGCCTTGTTCGATATTACGCGCGGCACCAAAGAAACGTTTCGGGCGTTGCAGCGCATTAGCGTCCACACCACCGGTCAAAACCTTGCCGGATGACGGCACAACCGTGTTGTACGCACGTGCCAGCCGGGTAATAGAGTCCAGCAAAATCACCACATCGCGCTTATGCTCTACCAGGCGTTTTGCCTTCTCAAGAACCATTTCCGCGACCTGTACGTGTCTGGCTGCCGGCTCGTCAAACGTAGAGGAAATCACTTCCCCGCGCACGGAACGCGCCATATCGGTCACTTCTTCCGGACGCTCGTCAATTAGCAGAACAATCAGGTAAGCATCTGGATGATTTGTAGAAATCGACTTAGCGATATTCTGCAACATCACCGTTTTACCGGTCCGTGGCGGTGCTACCAGCAAAGCGCGCTGCCCGAAACCAAGCGGCGATGTCAGCTCAATAACACGCTGCGTGTACGCCTTTTGCGTCGGATCTTCGATTTCCAGCTGGATTTTCCGTTCTGGATATAAAGGCGTTAAGTTATCAAAGTTAATACGGTGGCGGATTTTGTCCGGCGCTTCACCGTTGATAGTGTTCACTTTTAAAAGCGCAAAATAACGCTCTGAATCTTTAGGGGCGCGGATTTCGCCCTCAACAATGTCCCCGGTCCGCAGGCCAAAACGGCGTACTTGTGACGGGGATACATAAATATCGTCCGGCCCCGGCAGGTAATTTTCTTCCGGCGAGCGCAGGAAACCAAAGCCGTCCTGCAGGACTTCCAGCACCCCGGCGCCGGAAATCGGCACGCCCTGGGACGCCAGCTGTTTCAGGATAGAGAACATCATGTCCTGCTTGCGCATGGAGTTACAATTCTCGATATCCAGCTCTTCAGCGAAGGCCAGTAATTCGGCAGGGGATTGTGTTTTTAATTCCGTTAGATTCATAGGAAATGCTTTATTTACAAAGGCTTAAGAAACTAATGTGCAAATAATCTCTGTTGTTAATGAAATCGTCTTTTTAATTTGTTCGGGGAAACCCTCGTTTCCGTGTCTCAAAGCGGCCTGCGCCTGCGTACTCACAATGTTTTGTGGAAGTCTTAAAAAGATAAGTAGGTTTTAACCTTAGCCCAAGTGCTTGTCAACACATTCTTACCTTAAGGCCTTTTCCCTTAAAAAAAGGTTTAAAACGGCTCCGCAACAGCCATGAAAACAATAATAATCATCAACACCGTCGGCACTTCGTTCCAGTAGCGGTAGAATGTATGGGGTTTCACGTTTTCGTCGCGGGCAAATTTTTTCAGCCACGCCGCATAAATATGGTGAACACCCGTCATCAGGACCACACATGTCAGTTTCGCATGCATCCATGCCTGCTCCAGCAGCCCCGGATTCCCCCATAACATCAGTCCGCCAAACACCCAGGCCGCAATGCTGGCCGGATTCATAATGTATTTCAGTAGCTTACGCTCCATTACTTTCAGAGTTTCGGACGTTGCAGACCCCTTTTCCTCCTGCGCGTGATAGACGTACAGCCGCGGCAGGTACAAAAGCCCGGCCATCCACGCCATCACGGAAACAACGTGTAATGCCTTGATATATAAGTAATATTGCCCGATAAAGTCAGCCATATTTGACGTAAATCCTGAATTTCTTTACTTTTTATTAATAACAAAACAAAGAACGGCGGAGAAGAGGAAATGGCAATCGTCCCCGATTTCACAATCGCCCATGACAAAATTCGTATAATTACGCTGCCAAACGGATTCAGGATTCTCGGCGGTTCCGCAGCGAGGCACGGCCACGAATTAACGGAAAAGAGTTACGAACCTTCATAAGATATATTCATACAGCACTTGCTCCATTCTTTTCCGCAAAGCTGAGCCTTTGTATCCGGCAGCGTGTCGGTATCATCTAACCGGGCCAAAACCATGTTTTTCAGACCCGCGATATAGGCTTCATGCGTACTGACCGTCGGAACACGGTAATAATCGGTAAAACCTATTTCCTTTGCCATGTGCCGGTATTCGATTTCAATTTCGACCAGCGTCTCAACGTGCTCCTGTGTAAACGCGTGAGGCAAAATAACAACCGGAACTTGATCGGCTGCGGCCTGTTTTATCGCGTCTTCCGTCGATGGCCCAATCCATTCCAGCGGCCCGACACGTGATTGATAACAAATCTGCCAGTCGGCATTTTCGATTCCGGTCGCCTGCGCGATTGCGGCGGCAGATTGTTCACACTGCCATTGATACGGATCGCCCTGCGCGATAATTTTTTTCGGCAGACCGTGAGCGGAAAATAAAATACGCGGTTTTTTTCCGGTCTCGCTCAATGCCTGCTCATATACTTTCCGAACGTTATCGGCATTGGCCTGAACAAAACCGTTTTCCATCGGGTAACAGCATACGGTCGCAGTTGAAATTTTCAGGCCGGCCTGCTTCGCCGCCAGATGCCATTGTTCCAGCGATGAATTGGTCGTCGTCGTCGAAAACTGCGGATACAGTGGCAGCAGGACGATATGATCGGGTCCCCAGTCCTGCACCTCCTTCACCACCTGCGGCGCCATCGGATGCCAGTACCGCATACAGATAAAGGTCTTAAACGACCCTTCTCCGGATGAATTCAGCATCTCTTCCAGCGCCCTGATCTGCGCGCGTGAATTTTCCAGCAGCGGTGATTTATCACCCAGCAATTTATAACTGTCACCCGCTTCTTTTTTCGTTCGCTTAAATGCGATCAGGCGTGACAGGAAAAAGCGCACCGGCCATGGTGCCTGGATAATATTTTTGTCCATGAAGAAATTGGTGAGAAACGGCTTAATTGTTTCACGTGAATCAGGGCCGCCAAGATTAAACAGCACAACGGCAATTTTTTTGCTCATCGTTCAAACTCCCTGATCAATGTTACAAGTTCTTCGACATGCTCCACCGGCGTATCTTTTATCACCCCGTGTCCGAGATTGAAAACAAATGGAGCACTTCCCAGTTCGTTCAATATTTTTTCTGCGGAAAGTTTCAGCGTGTCCCCTCCGGCCAGAAGAGCAACAGGATCCAGATTTCCCTGCACCGGAACCAATGGCTGAAGCGCATTTCCAATCCACTGCACCGGTAACATGTGATCCGTTGAAACCGCACTTACCCCTGTATCGCGCACATAATCGCGGTACAAAACACCTGCACCGCGCGGAAAACCGATGATTGGAACGTCCGGATGCTCCATCCTGACTTTCTCCACCAGCCGTTTAGTCGGTGCAATCACCCAGCGGTGGAACTGGTTTGCCTCCAGCACCCCCGCCCAGCTGTCGAATATCTGGACCGCCTCGGCCCCGGCCTTGATTTGCCCGCACAGATACTCCGCCGTCACCTCTACCAGAATATCAATCAGCTGCTGAAATTCTTCCGGGCCGCGGTAAGCCCAGCTCCGCACAGTTTCAAAATCCTTGCTTCCGCCGCCTTCGACCATGTAACAGGCAACGGTCCACGGCGCGCCAGCAAAACCGATCAGGGCCGTCTGCCCGAACCCTTCCGATTGCATCGCCTGCCTCGTCCGTTCAATCGCTTCGTAAACTTTCGAAAAGATCTCGCCTGTTATTCCAGGTTTTAGTTTCCCGATATCGGTAACGCTACGCACAGGATCGAGTTTCGGTCCTTCCCCCGCCGCAAATTCCAGATGCTGTCCCATCGCGTGCGGCACCACCAGAATATCCGAAAATATAATTCCGGCATCCATCGAAAACCGCCGGATCGGCTGCATCGTAATCTCACAGGCCGTTTCCGGGTTATACGCCATATCCAGAAAACCGCCGGCCTTCGCCCGCAACTCCTTGTATTCCGGCAGATACCGTCCGGCTTGCCGCATAAACCAGAACGGAACTTTTTCCGTTACCTGTCCGTTTAACGTCTGTAAAAATATCTTATCGTTCTCTTCCATGACGAAGCATCAAATCAGATTACTCCGCCAAATTACAATCCCTTTTTATATTTTTAAAAAGAGGTTTTTATAGTTATTGGGGGTGTGAAGGATGGGGATTGAATCTTTTCCCTTTTTTTACTCACATTTACACATCAGTGAATTCACTTAGGACTTTCATGGATTCGCATCCATTCCGAAACGAACTGATTAGTTGGTACCCAAACAGATACGCACAAGGATAAACCACGGGCATAAAAATCGCATCGCATGCGTATAATTTCACACACAGATTTATCAGGTCCAAACCAGTAGTTTTTCACACAGGGTCATACCGTGAACATCTCTGGATGATATGTCATAAGCCTGCGCAACCGCTTGGATAAACCGAATCACTATGCTATTGAAATAGAATGTTTCGGAACGCTTTCAAGAAAATGGAACCCGATGAAGCCGCGCCTATCCTGATGGAAGTAAATCAGGCGCTGGAAGGATCGCCCTTTGTAGGTGAGAGCATTGTGGTGCTGTCGCAGGACCTGCCATTTTACCCCGGATACAAGTTCCTGGAGATTTCAGATCATACCGCTCAGCCGGTACGCACACAAAATATCATATATAAGCAAGGCGATGTTACCGTCCTGAACTGGACCAATGAACCGATTTACGCCTTGAACGCCAAAGCCCCTATCCAGCTTAATAAGGACACCGCCCCTTTATATGCGAAATTCTTCTTCACATATGTCAGGGGTCGTCATGGACGTTTTTTGATTGTCGAAGGCGTGGACGAAATACAATGGCGTGAAGAACCGCCACCGGCCGCACGCAAAGCTGTCGGCAAACTGTTAACTCCCGTAACGCTCAGCAATATAGACGCTGACGGCACTTTCAACCTGGTTGGGCAGATGATGTTCAAGGATTCGCTGTTTCAAAGCGCAATCCACGTCAAACCGGACGGTCTTGTCTCTTTATCCGATGAAGAACTGTTGATCGAGGATATGCCGGTACAGGACGATACGCTTGGCCTTTAATCACAAAAATTACCGGCAGTAATAAAGCAGCTCCTCTACGGAAGAAGGGTCAACGTCTTTTGGCATATATTGCATACCGTTATAAGCAAGCAGGACGCTACCTTCCAAATTCTCATCAAGCATCTCACCTTTTACGGTCAATTTCAGATCATGGAATCCCGTATTTGAAGGGATGACATCAAGCGTTGTTTCCACCAGGTCCGTGCTTTCTACCAATTCACCGTTCTCTTCTATGAAATTGTTGTAGGAATAGCGAGTGCAGATATCCAGCACCTCTTTATATTCATCAGCAATCTTCACATAAATCGACTTAAAGAACATGGCCGCCCCCTGGGACCCGTAGCCATTATCAATGAATATGCCGAATATATTATTGCCGATGGGGTAAACATTGACCGAATTCGGCAATAATAGCCCCCACGTACCGGTATGGATAACATCAATATCCTGTAGAACGAGGTCCCAGCCTTCCGGTTTTTTTTCAAATTCAAAAATACTGACGGTCACACCGCAAACATGACATTCACCCTGCGAAATGCCGTACACGAGGACAATGCTCTCTTTATCATGGTACGCAAGGTTGTATGTTCCAACCTCGCGAATAACAGTATCGCACCCGACTTCGTATCCCCCGGTGTCAGCATCGCATGTTTTTTTTCGGCTGGCATAGGCCTCGCTGCTTTCCCGTATCTTGTTTTTAGCCAATCCTGTCGCAATCTCCGGGTTCCAGCGTCCGGCAATCTCCAAATCGTCTTTATTTCCGGCTATATGGCTTTGAATAGTGTCAATTTTGTCTTCCATATGCGTGATCTGGATCGTTGTACTCTTTGATTCCGCCCGGTCTTTCTCATATCCCACAATGGAAATGAGCAATCCAATCAATCCAAGCAGCGCAAAAAGGCCGGTTGCAAAGGGATGATTCCCGCAAAATTCGATTATTTGCCGGGAATAAGTAAGGGTTTTTGAAAAAAATAGCCGCATTTCATTTTTTACGGAAATTTTCATGGCGGATTTAAACCTCGCAACTTCCAAATATCATATTGATTTATATATATATTTTCTGCTTTTGCCAATTTTTTTAAATTTATTCGAATTTAATCATATGCGGCAAGAAAACATTAATCTTTTTATCCCCATAATAGAGGCTGGACATTCGGAAAGGCTTGATTTTCTTAGCTTTTCGTTAATTTAGGAAGCGATTAGGGTTCATGGATAACAAGACAGATAATTCTTCATCCTCTCAGGATATAGGATATCGACGCCATTGCCGCGTCGCATATTCAATTAACAACAACCAGCCGGTTCTGTGTTCGATCATTAGCGACCAGCCGTTGTTTTATTTTGAAGAAGATATTTATGAGGACGATGACGACATCCTGATGGATGAAGAACTGATCGCCCTTGACCGCGATATTCAGGCTTTAAAGCAAAAAGTGGAAGCTTACGATCGCCTGTCACTGGAATTTGCCCAGCCGGCCGACGCCCGCATGCGCGAATTCATGGCCGACAGCAAATTGATCGGCGAGCAAAGCGTATCAGGCGATCAGGACATTGAAGAATTTTTGGAAGAGCTGCGCAAAAGCCGTATGGCTGCCGCCCTTCTGGCCTGCGCCGAAGAACATCATGTGGCCGTTCGTTACAGCCGCGAAGTTTTCAGCGCCCAGTACGACAGGAACGGGCAGCAAATCCTTATTCATCCTGATCTGCCGTTTGCAGACAAGCTGCTGGTCGCCGCGCGCGAACTGCGCCGTCACTGGCAGGCCCGTCAGGGTGCGTTGATCAACCCGCTGCTGTTCCAGCCGGACCAGGCCATTTTGGTGAACCGCGCACAGCTGGCAGACCTGCATGTCTTTATGGTGCGCATCGCATGGGAACTGCAATTGTCCGGTATCAAGGATGCATGGACACGTGTTGAAAATTCATCCATGTCCGATCTGGGCCGCACATTCGCCCGCGAAGCCTATGTCGATTTCCGCACGCTGAATAACGGCAATGCCTCCAGCGCAGTTTTCGAAACATGGTTTTTGTCAGAACGCTGCCGCATGGCGGACAAGGCGATTATCCAGAAAATGCTGGCGGATTATGAAGGCCACGTCTTCAACCTCGACCAGGTATCAAAAAACGTCAGCATGGAACTGGTTTCCGCTCTGGGCAGCGCGCCTTTCGGCAAAAATTACCTGGCGCCTTATGCCCAGTTGATCCTGAGCGACCCGATCTTTACAGATGTGCGGGACCGCTCAAACGCCAATTTCCTTTGGTTTATCAAGTTCGAGAAGTCTTTCCGGGAAACGGAACAGGAGTTGCAAAGTGAGGAGTCCAACCTCAAGCCGGGCGTTCGTTCCGGCGATCAAGCCAAAAATAAGGACACCCACGATGCCCAGGAAAGCCAAATCCTCAACCTACCTATCCACAGGCAGGAAACACAAGAAGCAGGCAGAAAACTTGACGGAACGAACGACAGCGCAAATGTCGTTTACGTGCAGTTCTGCTAATTCACAAAGCCGCAGAAAACAGCCGGTTTTCATAGATTGCATCGCGGCAGGTACGCAGGGAGACGTTTGTACGATGGTCCAGCAACGGGCAGGAAACAACAGCGATAAATCAGAATATTATGACTATTCTGGCGCCCCGGAATTCGGGACTCCCCATACTCAATATGCTATAGTCGAAACTATGAGAGAGCTGTTTGAGGAAACTCTGCTTCACACGGATGAGCAGGCCGACCTTCTGGGCGCCGTCAGGGATGACAACAGCCTGTTTTTATGGGCGCTCGATTGTCTGGCGCATTGCCCGACCGGTTTGGGCCTGATACGCCGTGCGATGGATCATGACTGGTCCATTCATGTATCCGATTTGGGCACGGGCGGCTTTCACCTCGATATACCGGAAAAAGAACTGACGCTCGACCACTACGGCCTGACAGCGGATTCGCTGGCCCGTAATGCCTTTTTCCGCAATGAATTTATCTTCAGCCTCATTCGCGGTCTGCGCGATATCTGGCAGGAAATACGTTTCGGTGCGATGGAACGCGATTACCGTCCGGAAGCCTTGTTGATGCTGGAACGCGTACGGGCGGCCGATGCCGACACGTTGTGCGTGGCTATCGCATGGGAATTGCGCAAGGCAGGCTTCGGCGATATCTGGCGCCATTTGTTAAGCAGCGATATCGGCGACCTTGCGTCCCTGTATAGCGAATATATGAATGAATCCGGCGCCGCCTTCCTGAACAACAAGGAAGCGATGGCCACCATTTTCGAACACTGGTTCTATAACGAAGCCCGTGTAAACCGTGTCGACCATGAAACACTGAACGCGCTCGACATGGTTCTGGAATGGGCGGAAGAGCAGGAAGACTGTGCCCGTCCGTTCGGTGACAAGCACCTGGATTATAAAGTAGTGACGCTGATCTCCTGTATGCCGGACGGCAAGCCGTATCTGGGTGAACTGGCAAAACGTGTCAGCAGTGATCCGGAATTTGCCACGATCCATGATTCCTTTAACGAAGCGCACCTGTTCCAGATCGTCCATGACATGGATGTCGTGATGGTAGGTCACGTGCCCTTCCGCGATGGCGCCCTGGCGCGCCGAATATTCCCCGACGGAAAAATACAGCGCATATAAGAACGTTAAGCGTTTGAATGTAGCCGCAGCCTTGCTATTCTGTCCCACATGCTAGGACAGGTTGATAAGGAAATAATGCAGCGCTTCACCATTCACCTTGTGTCGGATGCCACCGGCACGACGCTGCAAGGGCTGGCGCGCGCGGCACTGGCGCAGTTTGAAGGCATCGAACCCGCAGAACGTTTCTGGCCGATGGTGAGAACGCCCGCCCAGTTAAAGCGGGTGATGGTGGAAATAGAAGAGAACCCCGGACCGGTTATTTTCACATTGGTGGACCGCGATATGCGCCGCCAGCTGCAAAAACTCTGTCACGACCTTCATGTCCCCTGTATGCCGATTATGGACCCGATCCTGCGCAGCTTATCATCTTATCTTGGACGCCCAACGAAGGGGATACCGGGCTTGCAACATGCGCTGGACGAAGCGTACTTTAAACGCATCGATGCTGTCGATTTCGCTTTGAGTTACGACGATGGCCAAACACTCGACGGTATTGAGGACGCGGATGTTATTCTGGTCGGCGTGTCGCGGACATCGAAAACACCCACCTGTATTTTTCTTGCACGCCGTGGCATCAAGGCCGCGAACATTCCCATTACGCCGGGCAACCCGTTCCCGGAAAAGATTTTTGATTTAAAGGAAGCGCTGGTCGTCGGCCTGACGGAATCGCCCGACCGGCTGGTCCATATTCGCCGCAACAGGTTGAAAGCGGACGAGGAAGACAGCGAGCATTACCAGGAAAACGCGTATCTCGACCTTGAAAAAGTAGAGGACGAAGTGCGCATGGCGCGCCGTCTGTTTTCAAAACACAAATGGCCGGTGATTGATGTGACACGCCGTTCAGTGGAAGAAACTACGGCAGAAATAATTATTCTCTGGCAAAAACACAGAGCAAAACTGGAAAGAGAAAAAAATGGCAATTCCTAGAATTATTCTCGCATCGCGCAGCAAGGCCCGCAACGCCATGTTGCGCAATGTCGGCATCCCGTTTGAAACAATCCCTGCCAGCATCAACGAAAGTGAAATGATGCGCCAGATGCGGGACATGAACACCACGCCGGAAAATATTGCAATGAGTTTGGCCGAAGCAAAAGCCGCGCGCATTTCGCGTGAATATCCGGACAATACTGTCATCGGAAGCGACCAGGTTTTGGTACTCGATGGAAAGATACTTCAAAAGGCGGAAAAGCGCGAAGACGCCAAAGAGAAGCTGAAACTCTTACGCGGAAAAACACACGAGCTGGTCTCCGCCGTCTGCCTGGCCAAAAAAGGTGAAGTGATTTGGGAGGCGCGGTCTTCGGCCAAGCTGACCATGCGCGATTTTGACGATGAATTTTTGAACGACTATCTGGCGTCCGCAGGTGACGTGCTGACCGATTGCGCAGGATGCTATGCGCTGGAAGAAAGCGGTTCCTGGCTGTTCGAGAAAGTCGAAGGCGATATTTTCACCATTATGGGCATGCCGCTGTTACCGCTTTTAGGGTTTTTACATGAACTGGGTTTCCGTCCATGACCATGAAACTGGCTGTCATAGGCTATCCGCTGGGGCAAAGCAAATCTCCGGTCATTTATAATCACTGGATAGAAAAATACGGCGTGGATGCAGTGTACGGTCCGCTTGAAATTGCACCGGATACGTTTGAAAGCCGCATCCGCTCAATGATTGATGAAGGCTATGGCGGCTTTAACATTACCATTCCGTACAAGGAAAAAATTATTCCTTTGTGTGCCGAACTCGACGATACCGCGCGTGCAATCGGCGCCGTGAACACTGTTAAAATCACCGATGGTAAACTGTTCGGTACCAATACCGACGCCTATGGGTTCATTCAAAATTTAAAAGAAGAAACCGGCAAGACGGATTTCAAAGGCAAAGCGGTCGTATTGGGTGCTGGCGGCGCGGCGCGTGCCGTTGTCTATGCGCTAAAGCAGGAAAATTTTGATGAAGTGCTAATTCTAAACCGTACCCGCGAACGCGCAGACATAATTGCCAGGGATATGGATGCCGGAACGGACGAATGGGAAAAGCGTAACGAATTACTGGCAGATACCACATTACTGGTGAATACAACATCGCTGGGCATGACAGGCCAGCCGCCGCTGGACATTGATGTATCAGCGCTTCCTGCGGATGCGGTCGTGTATGACATAGTTTACAAACCGTTGATGACAGACTTGCTAAAAGATGCAAAAAACAAAGGAAATCAGATAGTTACAGGCATTGGCATGTTGCTGAACCAGGCGCGCCCGGCCTTCGAGTTATGGACAGGTATCGCGCCGGACATGGAGCCGGCATTGCGGGATGAATTGCTGAAATGATTGTATACGGCTTAACAGGTTCCATCGGAATGGGAAAATCGACCGCCGCCGCGATGCTAAAACGTATGCGCGTACCCGTTCACGATTCAGATGCCGAAGTCCGTTTTCAGCTCAGTTCCCATGGGCAGGCCTTTGAGGAAGTCGCCGTAACATTTCCCGAATGTTGGGACAAAAAACATCATATTATTCACCGCAACATTTTGGCCGATATTGTATTCAATGATGAAAGGCAGCGCGAAGTGCTGGAATCCATTTTGCATCCCTATGTGCGAATGGCGCAGCAGGAATTCATTCGCAAAACGCGGAGCTTTGGTCAGGATACGGCCGTGCTGGATATACCGCTGCTATACGAAACCGGTGCGCAGAGCCGTGTTGACGCGGTCATAGTCGTAACTGCTCCGTATTTTATCCAGCGCCAGCGGGTTCTATCACGCCCGAATATAGACGAAGAGCTGTTTGAAAAAATTCTGCGGACGCAGGTGCCGGATGCTACCAAACGCGTGATGGCGGATTACATTGTTCATACGGGATTGGGTCACGCACACACATATAACGGCTTAAAGAAAATAATAGAAGGTGTCTAAATGAACATTACAGCCATACATCACAAACCGTTCTTTCACGAAGGAACAATCGAGGAAGCCTTAAGAGAATCCGGCGCCGAGATTACGTATTTCAGGGCATGGGAAGACGATTTAGACCGTATTGATCCGATGGATAAAAACCCGATGGTGTTTTTTGGTGGGCCGATGGGCGTATATCAAGCGGATTTATTTCCGTTTTTGACCAAGGAAATTAAAATCCTCGAAACAAGGCTGACAAACGACTTGCCGACGATGGGGGTATGTCTTGGGGCGCAAATGATGGCAAAAGCGCTCGGCAGCGAGGTTTACAAGGGAAAGCAAGGCCCGGAAATCGGCTGGCAGGAAATAAAAATCAATGAAGCGGGGATGAAGACGCCCGCGCGTCATCTGGATACATCAAAAACCAAAATGATCCAGTGGCATGGTGATACATTCGATTTCCCGAAAGACGCCACGCTTCTTGCGTCCTCCGAACTCTATACAAACCAGATATACAGCTATGGCAAAAATGCGATTGCCATGCAGTGTCATCCGGAAGTGAATGAAAAAATCCTCGAATACTGGATATTGATTGGCGGATTCAGTGACCTTGCCAAAACCGGCCAGAACCTTCCGGAGTTCCGCAAGCAGACCGAAGATTATATGGGCGCCTTAAAAGCACAGACAAAACTCTTTGTCCATGAATGGCTGGATACTATACTGGGTAAAAAGGAAGATGCCGCATAATGCGTGAGATTGTATTTGATACCGAAACAACCGGAATGGAGCCGTCGGAAGGGCATAAGTTACTGGAAATCGGTTGCGTTGAACTGATCAACCACCTGCCGACAGGCCGTACCTATCACCAGTATATCAACCCGGAACGCGATGTTCCGGCAGAAGCCGTTGCTGTGCATGGCTTGACGGAAGAACGGCTAAAAAATGAACCGACATTCGGCGAGGTTGTCGGAGATTTTCTGGACTTTATCGGTAACGATTCAAAACTGGTTGCACACAACGCATCATTCGACATGAAATTCATCAATGCCGAGCTGAAAACTTTCGGTTTTCCATCCGTTGATAAAAAACGCGTGATTGATACGCTTGTCATGGCGCGTGAGAAATTTCCCGGATCACCCGCAAACCTAGATGCCTTGTGCCGCCGTTTTAACATTGATAATTCCAACCGTGAACTGCACGGCGCGTTACTTGACTCCGAACTTTTGGCGGAGGTCTATCTGGAATTATTGGGTGGCCGTCAACATGGCCTGAGCATAGAAGTCGACAAGCAGTCCGTAGAAATATCACAAACGATTGAACGCCCGTTTCGTGAACCGCGCACATTCAATGTCAGCGAAGAAGAATTGTCCGCACACGAAAAACTTTTGGAAGATCTGTCCGATCCGGTCTGGAAATCCGCTTAGACCTATTGCTGGAAGCAATAAATGGGTTTGGCCGACCAGCAAACAACAACGGACGAATTATCCGACCATCTGTTATCATCTTCATAGGTAATGCCTTCATTACCCGATGCTCCGTCCCAACCGTGGGTCCATCCATTACAGTGATTGGGCAGCGCCGTCCCGTCATCATCTGTCCCTGTCCATGCATCCCAGGGGAAGTCGGTTCCCGCTTCGTCTGTCCTTGGCTCTGCGTCAAGCGTACCATCGGTCAGATCCATCCAGTCATCGGCAATTTTCGTGCCGATTGTATCATAATAAGCGCCGGTATTCTGGTTAAAGCGCTGTGACGGCGATGTTTCATCGCTCGATAACCATGCGTAATAGGTGCCGGGAAGATTTTCTTTATCGGCATGAATCTGGCAGAATTTATCCGCACCCTCAATGCCGCCAAGGTCACCCTCTGTAAAACCGGACGTAACAAACATGATTTTATCAGCCTCACAGTCCAGCGGGTTCAGGACATTTTCGGGGGTGTTACTGTCGGATGATCCGCCGTTCCCAATTTGTCTATGGTTGTTTCTACCCATACATTGCGATGTACCATCGGCAAGAATGAAACACATAGTGTCACTGTGCGAGCCGGCCTCACCCAAGGCAACAACATCTGTCAATCCTGGGATAGTATTTGGTGTCGTCATACCTGGAGTAACCAGTCCTAATTCACCTGAATCATCTTCACCCCACGCCAGAACGGTGCCATCGTCTTTTAATGCATATACAGCATCTGTGACCGCTGAAATATCAATAATATCGCTGACAGTGGTAACATTTGCTGGCGAATTCTGGTCAGCGCCCGCACCATTACCCAACTGTTGCTTCGAATTATCGCCCCAGCACCACACCGTGCCATCAGTCTTTAATGCGCAAGTAAAGTCGGTTGTCGACGTATTCCCGCCGGATGTGATGTCAATGACGTCTGTAATGGAAACACTCTCTGCGATATCATAGTTTCCGCCGGTAGATCCAATGCCTAGTTCGCCATTAGCATTCTGCCCCCAACACTTCACCGTTCCGTCCTTTAATACGGCGCAGGTATGTCGGTCGCCCGTCGTGACCTTCACGGCATTCGAAACATTGTAGGCGTAGGTCGGTACGCTCAGGTCTATGGAAGATTCGTTGTTTCCAAGTCGTCCATTACCGGATTCACCCCAGCATGCGACACGTCCTTTATTTGTCACGGCGCAGGTATGACCATATCCGCCGTCCAGATTGACAAATTTTTCGAGCGATACAACCGGTGCCGGGATAGGGTTATAGGCGGTGGCCGCACCTTGCCCCAGCTCACCTTTCGAGTTGATACCCCAACATTTCATACTGCCGTCTGATAGAATTGCGCATGCTGTTCTGGGACCAGCCGCGAGGTATTTTGCGCCCTCAACATAAGTTTTTGGGATTATTTGGGGTTTAGGAACATAACTATCGCCGGTCGTGCCATCGCCCAGATATCCTTGATAACTTCTACCCCAGCATGCCACGCGGCCATTATCATACAAACCGCAGGTAAATTGCTGTCCGACTTCGATCTGTATGAAATTATGATCGTGCTCACACAATGGCTCAGAGCCGCCACCTCCGCCTCCGCCACCTCCGCCGGCTGCAAAGGGCTGCCAGCCGCCGCCATCACAGTATTCGACCGCCGCACCGGTGTAACGCAAGGTTCCTTCATCAGTGCCGCCACAGCTTGAATCATTGCCAAGTTTAACGCCGTTATCCGCCGCGCCCCGGCCGCCGACATGCAGTTTACTGTCCGCCGTGGCAACCCCGATACCGACATCACCGTCCGGTTCAACAATAATGTCTTCTCCGGTCGGGTCGCCCGCCGGGTCTGCCGAAATTTTAAGTTTGGAAGGAACCGTGCCCGCACCGACCGCGCCCACGCTTTCTGCACCGATGGCCAAGACACCGTCCGCATCAGTTGCCGTGCCGTCATGTGCGGTAAAGCGGATGTTCCCTAGCTCAGTATTGGATGGAATAGCCGACGGGCTGCCGGACGTTCCGCCATACCGGTCAAAACGCAACATGGCCGTATCGGCCGGGGTGCTGGAATAGACGCTGGCCTTAAACGATGCGTAGCTTGCGTTGCTTTGTGCAAATTTTGCATAGAGGTCAACCGGGCTTCCGCTGATGAAATAGGCGATAGTCTGCAGGCCCGTACCGTCTTCGGCTACACCGCCAATGAAGAAATCCTTTGAAAACAGTAGCAGGGCATTGCCAGTGGTTTCATCAATACCAAAGAAGCCCGCTGTATCCGTTGCGTTATCGTCATCTGCTAACAATAATCCGTAATAATAATCAGGGTTCCAGGTTCTGGTATTTGTCGGCCCGGTCGCAAGAATTGCATCGTTATTTGCCCCTGCCGTATTCGCATGAGTACCAAGGCCGCCTTCCGGATCAATAAACATGTGCGTGACGGCCGCCGTTCCACCGCCATTTTGTATTTTGAAGTCCAGTTCGGTTCCGGCTGCACCGCGGTTTTTTCCGGACAGGGCAGCGGACAATGTATCACCTCCGGCAATGCTGGTCGCATCAATCGCGAACCCGATCCCGGCCTCGTGCCCCGCCGTCGCACTATTACGTGTGATCGCAAGAGCGTGGCTGTCGATAGTGTCACCGGAATTCCGTTGCTGGCGAATATCATACGCGGATGTTGGTGCCGTCTCACTACCTTGTGTCGGTGTAATGGCCAGTCCCCACGCGTCTGCAAGCCCGCCACCACTAACCGAAATAAACGTACTGACATTGATTACTTCTGTCGGAGATTGTTTATCAGACGTCGTACCGTCCCCCTGATACGCGCCATATCCCCAGCAGTAGGCCTTACCGTCGGCTTTAAGGGAACAATATCCTTCTGCGTCAATAAAGTTCTGGTCTGTGTCGTTTGTCAGGACGGGTGTATTCGAATCGCCGACGCTGCCACCGTTGCCTAGATTACCGGCATTATCACTACCCCAGCACCAGATTTCGTTATTCACGGAAATACCGCAGCTGTAAAAATGCTCGATATTTAATTTTCTGAATTTAACATCGGTATCAACCTTTACCGGAACGCCAGAGTCTACGCCGGTGTTTCCGTCACCAAGCTGTCCGCCGCCATTGTTACCCCAGCACCAGACGTCACCGTTTTTGCGCAACCCGCATGCATGCGTGGCGCCGGTACCGACATCAACAAAATCTGTAATATTCGCGACAGGGACAGGAACATCGGAATAACTGCCCATAGTTTCATCATCGCCCAGTTGTCCGAAACTGTCATTTCCCCAACAGTAAATAAGGTTGCCGGTGGTAAGACCGCATGTAACCTGCCCGTCATATCCGGAATCTATTTTCACAAAATTCGTAATGTTCGACACTTGAACCGGTGACGTTGACCCGGCTGTAGAATTGTTGCCTAATACGCCTAAGTTACCTTTACCCCAACACCATACTGTTCCGGAAACATTCAGCCCGCATGTATGGTCCTGTGCTGCTGCTATATCGACAATACCGGTCAGGTCGGTTACCTGAACGTAATCATCGCTGCCCAGATGATCGGCGGTATCGCTGTTCCCCAGCCGTCCGTCATCTCCGTGCCCCCAGCACCATACTGTTCCATCGCCTTTCAGGCCGCACCCGTGACCGATAAGCATGCCTTGGTTCCAGCCCCCGCTGACATTGATAAAGTCTGCTGCTTCACCTGTCGCCAGTGTGGGCGTGCCGCTTGCCTGATTACCCCATTTGTACATCACGGTACTGATACCTGATGCCTTGATATTCGTATTGGCAACGATACTGCCGCCGCCGCCGCCGCCGCCGCCGCCGGTCATGGTATACAACGAGTTAATATCCGCCTGTTCCAGCGCACGGGTATAAATACGCACGTCATCAAAGATACCGTTGGCAAAACGCTGTGAGGTATTTTCACCCGCGCCGATATGCCAGTCGACAGTCAGCGGGGAATCGGCCGGGGCATTAATTGTTCCTGTCGCTGCATTTGTATCTTCCAGCGCGCCATTAAGATAAATTTTTGCCTCCGCTCCGTCATAGGTTGCTACAATGTGATGAAATCCGGAATCCAGATCAATATTCGGTGTTGTTGCCCCATATGTCCCATTGGCGGTAATCACCAAAAATTCCGGCCGCCACGTAGTGCCGGAGGTTTTAATAGCATCAAGCCTGATAGTTTCGTTGTTATTACCGTCTTTGGCAGATTCCCACATGATGAGCGTATCGGCACCATCTGTCGTATTGACGTCCTGTATATCTACCCAAAGGGAAAGACTGACTTCGCTTCTGCCTGTGAAGTTAAGGGTCGTCGTTGTCGGAATTTCAATTAGTTCGTCTGTACCGTCCATATCAAGGCCGCCATTAAGGTGCCCGGTAACCCAGTCATCCGTTGTATCGCCGGGATAGTTTGTCAGCGCGCCGTCCGGTCCGACAGTGGCCGAAGCGGTCGACGTGTTGCCACTCTCATCCAGCTTATAGTGGGCGACAAGCCCGGTGGTTGTGTCTGCCGCCGATCCGCCGGCAACGATCGATTCAACTGTACCCGCGTTACACAACACCAGTGATGGCGGGGTGGTCGAAGTATCGAGGAATATCTGCGCCTCCTGCGCGACTGTACAGGTAGTGCCGGGAGAGCTGGGTAAAACCAGTCCGGCAGTGGATGCGTTGAAGGTCAAAAGACCTGACATGGAAACATCGCTGCGCAGATCCAGGTTCTTGTCTATTTTTACGACGGTCTCGGTGCTGCCCGCGTCAATGCCGAACGCCCACATATCGCCCATTGTGCTCGTAGCTTCGGTGTAATCGTAAGATACAATGACATCATCGCTGCCACTCGGTTTGACAAGACCTTCGGGCGCGGCATCACCATAGGCATAGCATCCTGTTTCAAATACACGGTTCGGCCCGGCAGACACGAGAGCGATATGAATATTGCTTGCGTCATCCTGTCCGTTCAACCTGTCATCGGTACCTGTACCCGCATCGTTTTTACCGTTGCTCGCGCTTCCGTTATCCCATGTACAGTACCCGAACTGCGTACCCCACGGGTCAAGGTCATTAATACCCAGGCTTGCGGGTATAACCCCGCCACCGGTTATGGATCCGGCTTCATATTCCGGTAATTCGATAAATTCGGTCGCATCGACATTGTTCAGGGACGCGAAATTTTGTACCGCATCAGCCATGATAAGCTTAGATGCGATTTCCATGCGCAGTTCTGTAATGCTTTGCTTGTTCAATGAAACCATCGAGGAAACAGGCCCTTTCAACAAAGAAACGGAACCCGCGCCGACAACGCCGACAACGGCCACAGCGGCAAACAGTGTCGCGAAAACGTTACCGCTTTCGTTTACGATACTGTCTTTGCGTTTCCGCCATGGTTTAAAAAAGCTTTTCATATTTCCTGTTTCCTATTGTTCAAAGCAATAAAGACGCTTTGAATTAAAGCAACCGTGAGTAGTATATACAGTCCATTGACTATTGGTCGTGTAAGTATTCCCGTAAGTAGAGGAATAAGAAAAACCTCCGTCTGACCAGTTAAGGCAGCTATCCACCGTTGCACGCGTTCCATCTGAATTGGTATTCGTCCATGCCATTGACGTTACACCCCCGCCGACTTCGTTCACGCCCATAGTTGCATCAAGAGATCCATCGGTAAGATCTGCCCAGTCATCAGCTATTTTCGTTCCGGTCACGCGGTAGTATCCGCCATCGTATTTAGTGAACCGATTGGCAGGGGCGCTATCATCGCTATCATCCGAAATCCATGCAAAGAACTTTCCGCCCAGTCCGGCAGCTTCTGCAACTGCCTGGCATTTTGCGTCTGCGCCTGTAACACCGCCAAGCATCCCGTTATATGATGAGGAAGTAACAAAAGCTATCTTCCCTTCTGTTTGAAAATCAATAGCGTCAGAATGACTGCCAAGGCTGACATGCGCAGTAACATGTCCGGCCACACTCGCGGATGTCTGCATTTTTATGCTGATACGGTCACCGTTGCTAACGCTGACGATCGTTCCGCTTTCATCCGAACCGTTTTTGACTATGGTCATCGCGGCGCTATCGGACGAAACGGTCAGGGCACAGCTTCCGGTAACATTTCCAATCATCACGGTATTCGACTGGTACACCGTGCTGGCCGTCAGGTCGTCACGGTCATAAAAATCGAACGGTATAGGTGTGCAGCTGGAAGAAACATCGCCGCCACCGCCGCCACCGCCGCCGATGGCATTGAAACTGGATCCATCACATAATTCGTATGTGCCGCCGTTATAAGCGAGAGTGCCGCTGTCAACCGCCGTAGAACAGGTTGAATCAGAGCCGATCAGCACGCCTTCATCGGAGACCAGGCGTCCGCCAAGATGGAATTTGGCTTCGGGTGCAGATTTGCCAACGCCGACATCACCGGCAGAATTAAGCCGCAGCCCTTCATCTGATGTAGAATCGCCCGTCGCGTCAACGCCGAATATCAGGTCAGCTGGCACATCACCTGCGGACACCGCGCCGTTAACGGCTGCGCGAATAGATGCGTTTGAACCGCTTGTATTGGCAGTACCACGGAATAAGATTGATCCGATCCTGTCGCCGTCATTCACCGCCCCTGATCCGCCGCGGTTACGAACAAAATCAAAATTCGATACCACGCCGGCTGTACCATCGTATCGTTCAATCCTGTAACCGGAACTGGTGTCCTCGTCCGAAATTTCAACGTTCGAAAATGCGGTAATTTGCGGCGTGCTTTCAAACCGTAAATATTCGCTAATAGAGCCGCCGGTTGCGTTGCTGCTTTGAAGCTTCAACATTTTTGAAAATAACAGCATAGTGCTGGCATTATCTGCCGCGCTATCGCCAAAATATGTCAGCTGGTTCAAAAGCTGGTCATTGCCGGTTACCAAAAGTCCCGGCGTGTAATTGTTATCCCATGCGGGATCGTAGTGCTCACCGATCTGTATATTTGTTTCCTGTGTAACACCTGCATTGTTGTCAAGCACAAACCCTGTCTGGTCGGTTGTATTGACCATGCGGGTGCTAAGGAATGATCCGTCATTCGTCTGGAACAACAAATGCGCACGCGATGGGGCGGCTTGGCGGGACGCTACGACTGCGGCGGACGGGGCGTCCGTCAGGCTGTAAGTATCTCTCAGGTTAAACGCTATTCCGGCAGAGGAACCGGCAACATCAGTAGCAAGCAACGTCGTCCATCCGGTAGAGCTGACCGTATTCCCTAAAGTTCCTGTCATCGCGACATTCACCTGTGAAATGTAGTTGGTGAAGTGGTAAAGGTTTGCAATTTCTCCATCAGACAGAGCTCTGTGGTATATACGAATATCGTCTAGCTTCCCATCCAAACGAATAGGGTTATTGTACGCACCAATTTTGAGATCTCCGTCACCATCCAATTCTACACCGGTAAAATTCGAGTTTTCGTTAACCTTTTCACCATTCGCATACAATCTAAGGTCTGCCCCCTCTTTAACAGCCACTATATGATACCAGGTGTTTGCTGATGGTGAAGCGGTCCATTGAACACTAGCTGCGCCACCAGCTGCGTTAACAACATAAAATTGAAATTGTGTAGATCCATTGACGTCAATGCCCCAACTATACCATGGGGCAGCACCATGATTTTTAAGTAAAAGACTTTTTACAGCGACGACCGCATCAAGCTTTACCCAAAGGCTAACAGTAAAATCGGGCTGAAGGTCAAGTGTATCATCAGAATCTGCAACAATTATCTCATGATCGGTTCCATCAAAATCCAGGGCATTGTTAAAAATACCTGCAACGCTGTCGTCAGCAGCGTCCATGCTGCCGCCCATGGTTCCATTGTTGGCACCTATACCGTCAAAAACAGTTGTACCACTTGTTTCATCCATCCGCCAGTAAGCAACCAGACCGCTTGTGGGCCCAACAATCCCGTAATTGGTATTACTGCCTGCGCCTGTTCCCATGCCGAAGCCAGGGTTTGATCCGCCGCCGGATTCGCCACCACCACCACCGCTTTCCCCGGTTGCGGTTCCGGAAATTTCCTGAAATCCGCCCGCACCAAAATCACAAAGCTCAAGGATTGGGCTTGCGCCCCCCATGTTTCGCCTGACCTGTCCGTTTGTACCGGCCGTACAGGACGGGAAAGCAATTTCATCCGGTAGCAACAGACCCAGCTGCCCGATCATTTCAATGCGCGTAGGGGCAAAAACATCATTACCGGTAAATTCAACGGCGTCACGCGCCACAATTTCCGGTGTTGTGCCTTCCACTTCGATACTCCAGATATCCGGACTGTCTACTTTCCAAAGGGACGGAAGCTCCTGCGCCGCTTCTGCGTATGAATAAACAACATAAATATCGTCGCCGCCCGGTTCAAAGAGCGGATTATCAGCTTCGCCGTCTGCCGGCGTTGTATCAACATAATCACGGCAGGTTGAATCAAACGCGCCGTTTGGCCCGGCTGAAATAACGGCCACGGTCGGATAATCCCGCTTGTTCGTACCGGTCAGAAGATTGTACGAATCACAGCCCTTATCATCCGTAACTGTTTCCTTGTCTGTCACGACTGATCCATGATCCCACGCACAGTACCCAAGCTGCGTTCCCCATGTGTCACGTTTCATGGATCCGATTTCATGCGGGACAAATCCCCCGCCGGTGGGTGGTGTGTCGGCATGCGTGCGCCACGGTCGCGGTTCCACCACCCGGTCGGAGTCGCAGTCGCCGCCGCCTGTCCAGTTTTCCGCATCCAGCAGTACCATTTTAGCGGCCGTATAAATGTTGCCTTCGGTCATGGTATTCTGATTGACATCGGACATGGTAGAGAGCGGACCGCGCATCAGCACGGTCGCGCTTCCGCCAATTGTTCCAATAACGGCGACAGCAGCGAACAGGGCCAGGAGAACATTCCCTGACTCTTTACCTTTGTTTATATGTTGCCGTTTATCGTTCATATAGTCTCTTTCTTATTGCTCGAAACAGTACAGTGTTTTTTGGTTTATACAGGGTTGGGTTGTAATATTTGTCCACCGTCCGTCTAAGGCCCAGTTATCACCATAAGTGGATGAAATAGCAAAATTATTGTCAGTCCAATTATTGCAATTATCGGAGCTGGCAGGCGTTCCGTCTGCATTAGTATTTGTCCAGGCTGACCAACCAAGAGATCCGCCTGTCTCCGTCAGGTTGATTTGTGCATCGATAGACGCGTCAGTAAGATCGCTCCAGTCATCGGCAATTTTTGTAGAACCGTTGCTTAAGACATATTGGTAGTTCCAGTGTGAAAATCTTGCTGCCGGATATCCATCAATAGAATCAGAAATCCATGCTTTATAGGTGCCGCCGAGAGATTCCGCATCAGCTGCAGCCTGACATATCGAATCTGCTGCCGTTATGCCCCCAAGATTGCCCGCCATAGTATTATCTGATGTAATAAATACAATTTTACGGTCTGTAGTCGTAGTTTGTGTTGTTTGCTTGTCACCAAGTGATACATATGTTGTATAGCTGCTGCCGACACTGCCCGGACTTTCAATCTCCAGATAGACTTTGTCGCCGTTTTCTACGTCAACGAAACTGCCGCTTTGTGCGACTGTGTTCAGGTAAATTGTTACGGTCGGGCTTTCAGATGCAACAGACAGTCTGCAGGTGCCGTCTACACCAGTGATTTCAATTTCATCCGTGGTAAGATCTGCGCTTGTCGATGAGGTGTATAAATCAGCAAAAACAACATCGCCAGGGTGGCATGAAGTGGAAAAATTCTCCTCTGGATTGCGTATAATGGCAAAACCGCCGTCATTGGTAACAGTGAAATCATCGGCGGATGTTTCCAGCAAAACTTTCGTCGGGGTATTGACATCGGTAGGGACATTGCCGTCCCCAAGCTGCCCGGCATAGTTGTCACCCCAGCAATAAAGAACATTGGTAACTGTCATGCCGCACATTGTTCCGTAGGCCCCTTCAATTTTTTTCCATTTATGACCGCCTGATACCAAAGTGCCTGCAGCAGGCTGTGGGTTATTGAGAGTATTGCCGCCATTGCCCATTTCACCGCTATCACCCCGGCCCCAACAATGGGCATCGCCCGTGCCAGTAATTCCGCAATAAGTATGTGCTCCCCCGATATCGACGAATGTATAGCCTCCAGAAACCTGAACCGGGCTTGCTTGGTCTGTTGATGTTCCTGATCCGTTACCAAGCTGTCCGGCATTGTCAGCTCCCCAGCACCATGCTTCACCGTTAGTTTTCAAACCGCAGGTTGACGCAAGTGGATTAATTCCACCAGCCAGTATTTTTTTCCATTTGTGGCTGCCGGTCACCAGGACAGGGGAACTGGAGAAATCTGCCAGTCCGCCGCCATTACCCATTTCACCGTCTATTTCTGTTCCCCAGCAATAACCATCACCGTCTTTTGTAACGCCGCAAACGACTGTATTCCCGGCAGATAAACTCAGCCATTTATGGCCACCGACAACCATTTCTGTCGGTTCGTCTCTGTCAGTTGTCGTGCCATCGCCCAGTTTTCCGGCACCGGTTCCGTTATTATCGCCCCAGCAATAGGCATCATCATCAAGGGTAATGCCGCAGGTAACATTGGCCGCTGTGGTAACATTTTTCCATTTATAACCCCCGGCAACCAGCGTTGGTATGTCTTTATCACCCGTACTGTTATCGCCCAGTTCCCCGTCATTGTTTCGGCCCCAACAATACATATCTCCGTTCGCAACGATCCCGCAGGTATGTTCATAAGCCCCGCTTATCTTGATCCAGTCGTAATGTCCGTAAACAAGTTTCGGCACATCCTGGTTTGTTGCGTCTGAATCGTTGCCTAACTGATTATAATTATCGACCCCCCATCCTACGGCAAGAGACACCTTGGAATAATCAGGGTGTGTGAGGGCCAGCGCCGTATCATTTCCGGGCGCAATAAAAGAAAAACGTAAATCTGAAGAAACTTCCTGCGGGGTTGTCGCAGTGTCATCTGTTGCGCCATCGCCACGTTCACCGGATCCGCCTTGTCCCCAGCAATAGGCCTTTCCTTCCGTACTAAGGCCACAGTTGGTGCCCTGACCTGCTTTGACCTGCGCCCATTTGATACCTGCACCCATTGGGGTGGGCCAGGCTCTTGCAGGGATCACGACAGTACCGCCACCGCCAGTACCCGTTGAAGTAGTTCCCCAACACAAAAGAGTATTTTGTGTCGTCACGCCACATACGTTACGGTTAGCAGAAATATGACTCCACGTAATCCCGACATTCAGTTTTTGCGGTGTATTCTGGTTGCCGCTTGTTGTGCCGTTACCTAATGCTCCTTCGCTCGCGCGTCCCCAGCAGTACCCGTCGCCATCGGTTGTAACACCGCAGGAAATTTCTTCACCGGTTGAAATATGTCGCCATGTATATCCGCCGCTGACAGGTTGTGGCGTGTTCTGGTTTGAAAAGGCGCCGTTACCGAGCTGTCCTCTCGTTCCCCATCCCCAGCAATATCCTGCCCCTGCCGTTGTCACACCACAGGTTGTGCTTCTGCCCATTGAAACAGATGCCCATTTATGGCCGCCGCTGACAATACTGGGGGTCGGATTGTTCGTATCGCTGCCGTCACCCATTTCTCCAGTGGTGCCCTGTCCCCAGCAATACATATCGCCCGCACTGTCAATCGCACACCCATTGAGATAACCCAAAGCAAAGTTTACCCACCTTGCGTTATTTTGCTGAGGAACTTCTATGGGCCTGTACACATTGACAGACCAGTTGGATACGTTATTCCCCAGTCTGTAGTTACTTTGAGCTCCATAAATCCATATACGCCCTTCGTCTGTTAAATATGCCGCACCATCTGTTTCTACATCAATCTTTGTTATGCCATAGGCATTGGCTGTCATAACGGGGACGTTAGATGTGGCTTCGGACTCTGGATACATTCCTATGGCCCCGCCACTGTTTTTCCCCCATGCCCAGACCATTCTGGTTCCGTCAGTATTGAGGGAGACGAAGTCACCTGATCCGCCACCGCCGCCGCCGCTTCCCATCAGGGACGTCCAGGCAGCGCCTTCGCAGTATTCAAGATTGCCGGAATTGACGCGCAATACGCCATCATCGCCTGCATCAATACAGGTATCGTCACCGATCCGCAGCCCTTTATCAAAGGTCGTCCGGCCGGCAACCTGCACCTTTCCATCCACGGTAGTTGTACCGATCCCGAGATCGCCGTCGCTGCGTAATACCATGTCGGAAGAAGAGAGAGCATTGCCGCCTGTGTCCGTACTGAAATGGATGTCTGCCGGTATATTTGCGCCGCTCGGTGCGCCGTTGACCTTGGCATATATGGCAGCGTTTGCTTCTGATGTAATACCGCTACTGTTGCGCCCGGAAAATGTGATAGCGCCCAGAATATCGCCGTCGGCAACATCGGTCGGGGAACTTTCGGTTCCGCGTCCGCGCTCCAGAATAATCTGACCACTTAACAGGGCGTTACTGGATTGAGACTCAGTGCTCATATCCTGATTAATGATATCAACGAAAGTGGTAGAGAAAATAGTGTAGCCGCTGGCGTCCAGTCGCATCATTTCAGTGATGGCAGAGCCGTCAACATCCGTATCCGCAATGACAAGATTGTTTCCGTACAATACAGTCGATGCCGCATCGTTCGATCCTTCCAGCCCAAGATAAGACATTGCCGCTACAGCGCCGGATGTTCTGATCCCTTCGGGCGGAGATACAGAGAAATCGGTCAGCTCGCCAAATTCAATGAACCCGGTGCCTTCCCCTTTATTGGTGTGCCAGTCGGTTGTATTGCCAGTGAAATAAATATCAGGTGTGGATCCTGTCGGCAGGCTTCCATCGGAGCCAAGATAGACAGGACCACCATCGTAGTAGAATTTTTGTCTGTTGGCCGGGTCTGACAAGTCGATATACGTTCCGAAATCAACCCAGTAATCTGCCAGTCCGCCGTTCAGTTTTTCAAGGCCCGTCGAGCTTGCGCCGACACCGAGATTTTGCGCGGCATCGATGTAATTAACAGCCGCGTCTGTATATGTAGAAAATGACGAGTCGCTTACACCATCAAGATAGACATGAAGCTTGTTATTGTCTGACATGTCCCAGCTGGCCATAAAATGGTGCCAACCGGTCGTATCACCGTTGAGATTGGATGTTGTGACATTCAGTATTTCTGTGCCGCCGGAATTATTGCCGCGGATCTGGATTTCCTGTGTGCCGGATCTGTAGCGAATATCAAAGTCAGCAGACGTTGTGTTGATAAAGCGCGTATCCGTTGCCGCATCCAGCTTAAACCAGAAACTGACCGTTCCCATTTTACTGGTGATCGGGCCATTGAAATACGTTTCATCAACGCCCATGTAATCGTTTGCTCCATCAAAGTGGACTGCATTGGGTGTATAGCTTCCTGCAGTAGTTATAGCCTCAGTTTTCCATGGCCCGGAGTCATTTACCTGGTCCGGACTTTCTTGTGTGCCGGTTGTGCCGCCGTTCCCGATGGCTCCCTGGCTATCATCGCCCCAGCACCAGACCGTGCCGTCAGTTTTGGTTCCGCAAGCAAAGCCGTGACCGGCCTTAATGCCTTTCCACGGTCCGGCATCGTTAACCTGAACCGGATTAATCTGGTCGCCGCTTGTCGCACCATTCCCAAGTTGTCCATTGTCCTCATTCCCCCAGCACCATGCCGTGCCATCGGTTTTAATACCGCAGGTCATTTGATAAAGGGCGGAAATGCTAGCCCACGGCCCGGCGTCATTCACCTGGTCCGGGCTTTCCTGTCCACCATCAGTATCATTACCAATTTGTCCCTGACTGTCTTCGCCCCAGCACCACGCTGTGCCGTCTTTTTTAATGCCGCATGTATGTGTATAGCCAGCGGAAATACTTGCCCATGGCCCGGCATCGTTAACCTGAACGGGGGTTTGCTGTGTACCTGTTGTCGCCCCGTTTCCAAGTGTAAGTTGTGAATCATCGCCCCAGCACCATGCTGTGCCGTCTGTTTTGATACCGCACGCATGGACAGATCCGGCAGAAATGCTTGCCCACGGCCCGGCATCATTCACCTGAACGGGGGTTTGTTGTGTCCCTGATGTTGCACCATTTCCTAACTGTCCCGCACCATCGTCGCCCCAGCACCATGCCGTTCCGTCTGTTTTGATACCGCAAGTAAATGTTGCCCCGGCAGAAATGGCCGTCCATGGCCCTGCATCGCTAACCTGACCCGGACTGTATTGATGGCTTCCTGCACCGTTGCCTTGTTGGCCAATCCAGTCATCACCCCAGCACCATGCCGTTCCGTCTGTTTTGATACCGCACGTATGGTTTGCTTCGGACGATATACTAATCCAGCTGTCTGTATCATCAACCTGATCGGGACTGGTCTGATTACCGCCAGTATTCCCAAGCTGGCCCGTATTGTCAGAGCCCCAGCACCATGCCGTGCCGTCTTCTTTTATGCCGCAGGCATGATTATAGCCAACAGACAGGAAAAGAAATTCCTGTGTAATCTGATTTAGTCCGCCTATATCTGTGTCCAGTCCGCCATTGACCAGCAGTCCACGGTTATAGGTCGACGGCCAGGTAGCGCCCACAATATCGCGGATTTGAAGCTTGGCCTTCACGTCGCTGGGCGCAGCCACCGCAAGACCGAAATCTCCGTCATGGTCGAGGAACGCACGCGCTTGATAATCTCCATCCGCATTTTGTGTTTTAAACGCCAGTCCGGTTTGCCCGGTCAGTCCGGATTTAATGGCGCTGATCCCCGCGCCCGCTTCGTCATCATCTGCCGGTGTTCCCTTAACAAGGAACCCGATACCTGCCTCCGCGCCGTAAGCATCGCTTTCCCGTGAGAGAATGGTGCCGTATGATTCAAGGGCGCTGCCGGAAACCATATCCTGCGTCACGGTCTGGTTCGCGGTAAAGTCTTCGACAATGGCAACGCCCGCGGCACTCGCAACATGACAATTAGTTCCAGTATCTGGCGCTGAAGCCGCATCGGTCAAAGCCCCGGTTTCTGTGAATGTGCCAGCCGTCCCGAGATTTTCATGCCAGTCTGCGGTAACGCCGGAAAAATAAAGGTCCGGCGCATTGCCTGTGGGGTAATTCCCATTGGCGCCCAGATAGGCCGGATTGCCGGAAGAGTTGAGGAATTTTTTTCTGTTTTCTGCAACCGATAGATCAATATAGGTTCCAAAATCTAGCCAGAAATCCGCCATATCGCCGGAGAATTTACAGCAAAGGCTTACGGCATCTCCTATGGCTTCTGCCGACCCCGAAAAGTCCATCGTTTCAGCTGTATTATATGTAGCGACGTTGTTAATAGCAGAGGCCCCGTCTATATATACGTGTCTTTTTAAAGAATCTGATAAATCAAAACTAAACATGACATGGTGCCAGTCGGTATCGGTAATAGGATCTGATTCAAGATTGAGCACGGTAACATTGGAGGAATTCTGTGCTAAAAAGGAAATTCTGTCATTAGCCGCTAAAAAATCTATATCGACACGTTTTAAGTCGCCCGGATCCCTTCTATCATATATAACATCCAAAACTCCTGTAGCGGCACGCTTGATCCAGAAACTGCCAGACCATTTTGTCTCAGATGTTGAACCGCTAGAAGAGTTATTAATTAAATAATCGCCTGTACCGTCAAAAGTTACGGCATTCGGCGTATAGGCGGGGCAAACGCCTTCCGGGCAGTTTTCACCGGTTGTGGCGTCGGACGAGGAATCCGTGACCGTACCTGTTTCGGTAAATCCGCCGCCTGATCCTTTATTGGTGTGCCAGTCCGCGGCTGCACCGCTCATGAAGATGAGGGGTGTTGTTCCGGTCGGTGTGCTGCCATCGTCGCCCAAGTCAACACCGCCATAATTATAAAATTTCTGCCTGTTTTCGGGATTCGATAAATCGATATACGTGTTTACATCCACCCAGATATCGGCGAGCGATCCGGTAAATGCGCCGCCGCCGCCAACCAGAGATCCGACGGCATATGACGCCGCGGTAAAATCAATATTGTCATTGGTATAGGTTACAGGGCTCCAGTTTGCTTCCTGTCCGTCAATATACATGTGACGCTTGTTTGAATCGGTCAGGTCGAAACTGACCATGAAATGATGCCAGTTTGTATCGGTATAAGTATCCGTGGTGCGCAGGCTGGCGATAACGGTGCCGCCGCTGTTTTCGGCCATAACCTGGAACCGGTCGGAAGAATCAAGACGAATTCTTATGGCGCTGCCGGAACTGGCAACCAGCGTTTCGTCGACGCCGGACGTCGTCCGCTTGAACCACCCGGCGACGGTCATGGTTTTTCCATCGCTTCCGGGATCGATGGAGTTTGTAGACAGATACGTACTACCGTTAAAATCGACGCCGTTAGGCGTTGCCGCCTGACAATAGCCTCCTGTTTCGCTGTCGCCACTGCCACTGTCGCCACCACCGGGGATTCCGATCAGCGCCGTGGTATGGCTGTCCAGTGCATCAATCTGAGCAAATTTCTTGCTGGTATTAACGAGCGTTGGCGCTACCTGGTTGCTGGAACCAGCGCCATCCCCGAGCGTCTCGCTGACATTGTCCTCACCCCAGCAATAGGCGGTACCATCGGTCGTCAGGCCGCATGAATGAAAGTTCCCCACTGTGATGGCAACAAAATCCGTTATGTCCGCCACCTGTGTCGGTGTTGTCTGATCGCCTGTAATGCCTGCCCCGTTCCCTAGCTGCCCGTCAGTATCATCGCCCCAGCACCAGGCAGTGCCATCGGCCTTTACGCCACAGGCATGATCCTGCCCGACGCTGACGTCTACCCATGGGCCGGACTCGGAAATAGCATTCGGTACTAGATTTGCGGAGGTTGCCCCATCCCCAAGCTTACCGTTGGCGCCGTTACCCCAGCAGTAAATTTCGTTATCGGCCTTAATACCGCATTGAGAATAATTACCCAATGCAACTTTAATCCAGGTCCCGCCACCGCTAATCAGGCCCGGCGTATTAAGAACAGTGGTGGTGTCGTTATTCCCGTTCCTTCCCTCACCCGGCATACCCCAGCAATAGCCTGTGCCGTCTGATGCAATGCCGCAACTGTTTTCATACCCTGCTTCAATGTGCTGCCATAAATGGCCGCCGGTCACGAGGGCGGGGCCCGTTTCTTCGTTTGTACTGTTGGTGCCGTTACCGACTTTTCCGTTTGAATTAAAGCCCCAGCAATACCCTGCTCCCGATGTCGTCACGCCGCAGACAAAGTCTTCACCGGCACTAATTTGCGCCCATGTGTAACCGCCGGTAACTTTGACTGGCACGTCCTGGTTTCCGGTAGTCGCGCCGCCATCGCCGAGCTTCCCTGCGGATCTGTTCCCCCAGCACCATGCGTCACCGGCACTGTCGATACCACAGGCGTGATATTTTCCTGAAGAGACATAAACAAAATCTGAAATATCCGAAACATAAACGGGAGACGCCTGGTCTGATGTACCTGCACCTTCACCAATCTTCTCGTAATCCCCTTCACCCCACGCCATGGCCTGCGCCGGTTGGACGGCAACATTGCCCCCCGTATAATAATTATACAGGCTGTTAATTTCTGTTGCGCTCAGTGCCCGGTGATACACGCGCATATCATCCATAACACCATCGTAATAACGGTTGAATGGCGAGGATTGGCAGGTGTCTTCGTTACCGATAGCACCAGATGAACTGGTTGAATCTGTTGTTGCTGTTGCGGCATGGGAGAACGCACCGGTCGTTCCTACCGGTTCCCCGTTAATATAAATAGATGCAGAATCATTCGCGTAGTCACTGACAGTCACAATATGATACCAGGTATCCGCCGCCAACGTTGGAATCGATTCAATCGCCTGCCATGCACCGCCATCAGGCGCACGGCCGCCTAAGCCTATTATATCTGTCAATGTAAATTCTGCCGTCAGGCGTGAATTTTCTGTCGCGCCGTTTTCGGCAATCGCAAACAAAACATAGCGGTTCCCGGCGACAGAGGGCAGGACTTCCGGCTTTATCCAGAATGATAATGTCACTGCGCCTACATTTTGCGCAAGGTCATTGGCGGCGGGTAACAAAATACAATCATTCATCCCGTCAAAATCAAACGCCGTTCCGTCGATGCCTTCAACCGAATTGACTGTCGCATTACCGTAAAATGTAGCGTTATAAGATCCGACAGAATCAACGACCGTGGTCGTGCCTGTATCATCCATCTTCCAGTGTGCGACCAGCCCGTCTGTAACATCGGATCCGCCGCTGCCGCCGCCGCCGCTGCCACTCGGGCAAACGCCGGTTGTTGATGTACTGGCATCCGTTAACGCGCCCGTTTCTGTAAATCCGCCACCCGTACCTTTGTTGGTATGCCATGTCGCCGTGTCGCCGGATAAAAAGATGTCCGGCGCGCTGCCTGTCGGCAGGCTGCCATCATCACCAAGAAAAACAGCCGAACCTGATTTATAGAATTTATCCCTGTTGGCCGGGTCGGACAAATCAATATAAGTGCCGAAATCAACCCAGAAGTCCGCGACATCGCCGATCACATCACTGCCTCCCCAATCAGAGTTTCCAACATGGAGAGTCGTAGTCGTAAAGTCCATGTCCTCATTTGTATAGGTCATAACCTGTTTGACATCGACCCCGTCGATATAAAGGTGTCTTTTGTTACTGTCTGTCAGGTCAACCGACCACATGGCATGGTGCCAGTCTCCGTCATCCTGGTTTGTAGTGGTTGCCTTGATCCGCATGACGTCGGTTCCGGCAGAGTTTTCAGCATCGATAGTAAAAATGCTGTTATTGGCATTGTCACTAATGTAAACGCTCAATTCGCCCGCGCCGTTATCCGTATCAAGAAACTCTATGTAATCCGCCGTGTCGGATATACGGAACCACAAGCTGCCCGTCCATAATTTACTGTCACTGACACCGGCTAAACTTCCAACGCTCAGTTCATCGTCGGCCGTAAATTCAACTGAGTTTGGAGTATAACCCGTACATTCACCGCCACCACCACCGCCGACACCGACATCGCCGCCGATTTGCGTCCACACGCCGCCGGTACAGATTTCCAGCGTGTCCGGATCTTCCGCCGTGTTGACGCGCAATTGTTTGTCATTCAGGCCGCCATCGACACACGCCCCCGTATCGGCGTTGGTCGCCGGGTTTGATTCGCGCGGCAGCATCAACCCGCCTGCGGACAGGTCAAGAAGGCCGGTAGGCTGTCCGCTCTCACCGATTTGTACCTGGCTGCCGGACAATTCAACGCTTTGTTCCATTGCAACGGTTGCAGATCCTTGCGCGCCGGATTCCGCATCTTTCAATTTCCACTTGGATGATGTGGCAACAGACGCTTCACCGTAATTAAATGTCATTGCTATATCGTCATTGCCGCGCTGGACCAGTTCCGTATCAGGATCACCATCAGTATTGGCGTCGGCAAAATCATTACAGGTCGTGTTAAAGGTCCGGTCCGGCCCTGCTGATATAACGGCAAACACCGTCTGCCTGCGCACCAATGGGCTGCCGCCGCCGCTGGGGTCTGCGCCTGCGAGCCTGTTTTGCGCACCGCCGCCGCATCCTACATCATCAATGGCGGTTCCATGGTCCCAGACACAATAACCGTATTGAGTGCCCCACGGGTCGGTTGTATTGGATGACCGGATATTGGCAGGCAGCAATCCTCCGCCGGTAGGACCGGTACCGACAGTCCATTCTGCGGGTTCAACAATGCCATCCTTGTCACAGTCCTGATCGGCCATGTCGGATACGCTTAAGGAAACCAGCTGCATGTTGGAGATAATTTCGGCTTCCGCTTCGGCCTTTTGGCTGACTTCGGCCATCGTTTTCATGGGCCCGCGCATGATGCTGGTCGCAGTCACGCCGATAGCGCCGACCATAACGACAGCACCAAACATGGCGAAAAAGACATTCCCGGACTGGGATGCCCCTGGTTTTTTGCTGGCTTTTTGGCGCTGATTCGCGCCTGTTATACTCAAAACCTTAATCATGACCCCTTGTAATCTGCTGTACACACAGATAATTGTGGGCAAAATTGCCCTTCTTTAATTATCTGCTTCTCTGATTAAGATTTTATAAAATTTTAGATGAATTCGAAACGATTATTGCCTGTGGATTTTCCGAAATAGGTAAGTTTTTTCAATAGCTTCCCCTATTTTCTTCATATGACAACTTCCCGGCAGGCTTAGGCCGACTTCTGTGATTCCTCGACATCCTCGTTAATATCCCCTTCCGGCGCATTGCCGAACCGGTTGAAATACATTTGCCGGAAATTAACGGGACTAAGCAAAAGCGGCGGAAATCCTCCGCTTTGGACGGTGTCGGAAATAATCTGCCGCGCATACGGGAACATATAGTGTGGTGTCTGCATCAACAGCAGGGGATGGTGCTTTTCTTCCGGCACATTGTTGAGGGATACGGTCGCCGCGTACACCAGTTCTATAATAAAAACAGTGCCTTGTGGGCGTTCTGCCTTAACCTTCAGGACCAGCTGTACTTCATACAAATTCTCGATTTGCTCGTGATTAATGCGGGCGGCCTCTATATTAATGTCGACATCCATTTTTGGATTGTCCTGTCCGGGGAACAAGGCTTGCGGCGCGTTCGGGCTTTCGAAGGACATGTCCTTGATGTACTGGCTGTGAATCACAAGGGGAAGACCGGGAGCCTTTTGCGGGTTGTCTTCGGTTTCACCTGTGGCTGACGTATCACTCATAAAAAATCTCTCTCTGATCGTAAAAATCTGTGTTATTTCAATAACATTGCCCTATGTGAATACACAAACAGGTGGCGGAATTCAAGGCCTATCATCGTTTTTGCCGTTGTCATTGAGTTGTTCGGGCGTATCCACGCGCTCATAATCCCCGTCAATGATATCGCCTTGGGACGTACGCCCGTATTGCTGCGCGGATGCTTCGGTAACAATTTCCATATGCTTCGAAAGCTCGCGTCGCAGGAGCTGCCGAATGGGCGGGATCAGCAACGCAAACCCCATAGCGTCGGTAAAAAAGCCCGGCGTAAACAGCATCGATCCGGCAATCACGATGCAAAACCCGTCAAACAGCTCTTCGATTGGCAAAAAACCGTCCCGCAGTGCGCGCTGGCCGCGCATCAGGGTATCCAGCCCCTGCCTGCGCACCACAAATCCGCCTATCAGGGCCGTCAACAGGCACAACAGCAAAGTTGTACTTAGTCCGATTTCTTCTCCGATGATGCTGAACAGGCTCAGCTCTATTAACGGGATTATAATGAATATAATGAACAATATCATAAGACTGCCGCTTGTATTCTGCCCTTGCCTTTACGTGTAATCAGGTTAAGTTACAGATATAGTCTTCAGCATGGAAAGACAAGCGGCATAGGGACAGTTCTGCCTTTTCGCCTGGGGTCAGGCAAATATGGTAGGATATAAGGACGAAAGGATAGACAGGGTGCCAGCAGATATTATTCTTTATGCATTGGTTGCCGCAGGGCTGGTTGTGTGGCTGCGCAGCATTCTAGGTACGCGCCACGAAGATGAGCCGACCCATTCCAATCCGTTTTCATCAACACAGGAAGAACCGGATCAGGCCCCGGCCGCATACGCGCCGCAGGGTAATGACATGACATTCTCTCTGGCTGACCGGATTCAGCAACTGCCCCGGCACGTGAGTATCGCGGAAAAGGCGGAAGCCGGCCTCTCCGATATTGCAAAATCCATGAAAGGGTTCGACACCGTTCACTTTACCGAAGGCGCGGAAGGCGCGTTCATTATGATCGTCGAAGCTTTTGCCAAGGGCGAGCGCGATACATTAAAAGATTTGTTAAGTGAGCCGGTCTATAACGCTTTTGAATCCGTTATCGCCCAGCGTGAAAAGGACGGCGAAAAAATTGACACTGAAATTCACGCCGTGCGTAAGCTCGATATCCTCGATGCCGCTGTCTCTGGTGGAAAAGCATATATCACAGTACAATTCACGGCGGATGAAACATGCGTCACCCGTAATACCGATGGCGAAATAACTTCTGGTGACCCGGAACGCGTGTCTGAAATGCGCGATATCTGGGTGTTTGCGAAGGGTGTAAAGTCCAAAGACCCGGTATGGGAACTGGTGTCAACGCGCGATGGCGAAACAGAAGATCACAACGCGCCCGTGCCGGACGCATCGTAATTTTCGCTTAACCACAAAAAACACACACGTCTTACCTGATTTCTCCATAAGAAAACCGCAAAGCATCATATACTGCTGTCATGCGGTTTTTATTTATGACATGCGTTTTGGCTTTAATGCTTGGCAGCTGTACGACAGCAGACCAGTCAGGAAAGAAAACATCCGAAGGAAAACTCGTCCTGCGCCCCGTTTCATTTTCAAATCTCCCCGGTTGGCAGCAGGAAGATTTCGATAGATTTGGTAGTGCATTAACAAAAAGCTGTAACGTCTTTCAAAAAAAATCATCCTATAAGGGCGAAGGGCAGTGGGGGACTTTGGCCCGGTGGAAAGAATTATGTGCGCAGTTCGTGACGTTAAACCCGTCATCGTACCGCCGGTTTTTCGAGCAGAATTTTCAGCCTCATGCCATTACTGATAACGGCAAGGCCGAAGGACTATTTACCGGATATTACGAAGCGTCGCTGAAAGGATCGCTGACCCGTCACGGGCCGTACCAATATCCGTTACGCGCGCGTCCCGATGATCTGGTGATGGTTGACCTCGGTGAATTTCGCGAAGAGTTGAAAGGCCAGCGCATTGCAGGCCGTGTCCGCGATGGACGCTTAAAACCCTACGAAACCCGCGCACAGATAGAAGCGGGTGGCTTGCCGCCAGCGCAGGATAAGGTTCTGCTTTGGGTAAATGACCCGGTCGATGCATTCTTTGTACAGATACAGGGGTCGGGTTTGGTGCAAATGGATGATGGGTCGCTTATGCGCATCGGCTATGACGGACAAAACGGTCATGTTTATTACGCAATCGGGCGTGAATTGATTGCCCGCGGCGAACTGACAAAAGACAACGTGTCGATGCAATCTATCAGTGAATGGCTGAAAGCAAACCCGCAACAAGCCGAAGAGGTGATGAACACAAACAAGTCATATGTGTTCTTTAAAACGCTGGAGGGTGAAGGGCCGGTTGGCGGGCAGGGAGTTGCCCTGACACCGACACGATCGCTGGCGGTTGATCATTCTCTTCTGCCTTACGGATTGCCGATATGGCTGGACGCGGAATATCCGCTCGGCGAATACCGGAATATCCAAAGACTGGTCGTCGCGCAGGACACGGGCGGTGCGATCCGCGGCCCGGTGCGTGGTGATTTTTTCTGGGGGTATGGCGATTTCGCGCAGGAACATGCCGGTGTCATGAAATCAAAAGGACGTTACTGGGTGTTACTGCCGCGGGAATAGGGCAGGCAGTTTATTCTTCACCGTCACGTTTCAGTTTTTTGTGAAAATAATGACCGCACACGCTGTAGCCGCTTTTTTTGTATAGTAATTCCGCGCGTTCTTCACCCAGATCGGTATCAAGTTCGATCAGGTAACATCCTTCTTCCTGCGCCCTGTGTTCGGCAAATTCAATCAGTTGCGATCCGAAACCGCGGCCGCGATAGCCTTCATCAACAACCACGTGTTCAATATACGTTACAAAGCCGTCATGGATATTGTGGTTATGCATGATACCGATAACACCGACGATGTCATCGTCATATTCACCGACGAACATGCGGTATCCGGTTGCCCGCGCAACAAAAACCCGCTGCGCATATGTTTGCATGTCCAGATGCGGAAAAAGTTGTAACAGAATAGGGTAAGCGCTGTGATAATCGGAATCCGATCGCGCTTCCCAGATTTTGAGCTTGTCATTCTCGCTCATATGGCCCTCTCTTTAGTTAAGAAATTACTCCTAAACCAGTAAAAAGAAAACCCCTGAAAACTTCTGTTTCGGGGGCTTTCTCATGTCGTCTAACCCCGAAGATCGGAGCAAGAGTAAACTGTTAGTTGCTTGTAACACCATTGGCGCAATTGATTGCGCTGTTCACACGGGACTCAAAACTTGTTTCCGCGCTGATGTTGGAAACAGTTCCGCTACCCGCCACATTCACGGCATCTGCCCAGCAAGTAGAGTTCTGTCCCTGGCCTGCCGCTGTTTCAATTGCGTTCAGACTTTCCGGTGTAACATCACCTCCTTCGCCATCTTCACCACCGGCAAACGGCGTAATGTTAGCAAAGTTTTGCGGTGCACCCGGAATATTAACCGGTCCTGTAATCGTTGCGCTGAAGCCGCCTTCTTCAAGGTTCAGCGGATCGAACAGGTTAAAGATGTCTTCCTGCGCGATTGTAATCAGTTGTGGTGTGCCAAAGAAGAACAGGCCGAGATCAAAACCGTCAGCGAAATCTATAATACGCTGGTCGATTTCAGTCAGGAACTGTGCATCCGGATTGCCGGTCGGGAACAATGCGCTCGGTGTACCGTTGTAACTCGGCAGGACGAATGTACTGTTCCATGCGTTCAGCAATGTCGGGAAGCCCGGTGACCAGAATGCTTCGTTATCAAGCACGATGAACAGCGGGCTTTCTCCGTTAAAGAATTGTGCACCGATAGAACCGCCAAAATTCGCACCCAATGCGGATGTGTCATCATCAATCAGGCTCATCTGTGCAAAACCGTCTTCCGGTGTTTCCGGGTAACGGAAGTATGGCCATTTGCGAACTTCACGTGATGTAGTCAGTTTGGCGTCTTCATCACCGAAGTCGAACGGTTTGAACAACAGGTCGATATTACCGCCCAGGAAGTTGTTTCCGTCGCCGTTGACCAGGTCAATCAAGCCACTTTCGAAATGCGCACCGACATCATAGATATCGAACGTATTGCCAAAGACCTGTGTTTCACCGTTAAACGGACCGGAAACATACAGGGCGTTTTCAACGCTGTTTGTCACCGTATTGTCCTGAACCAGGCTATAATCGTAGTTGTCGATATGGATACCGTTGCCGCCATATTGCTGGCCGTAATGACCGCCACCGAAGTAACCGTCGATACGCAATTCATCAGCATACATGTCCGTAGGTGCTTCCGGCTCTTCTGTGCCGGAATTTGTTACCGTGTTGTTTGTAATGACAGCTTCGAAGTTCGGCAGAATGTCATCAATACCAAATTCCAGATCCGGTGAGACAAGGCTGACGGTCCGGTAATACTCTTCGTCCATGTCTTCTTCATCGTCAAAGAACTGGTCGAAGAAGCCAGCATATCCCGTTACCTTGATACCATTATGGCCGCTTTCGTCGACAGTGTTCGTGTCAACCAGCAGATTGGTAACGCCTTCCGCTTCAATGCCGTCATCGGCAGAGTTCACAACATTGTTGTTTGTAATCTCAACATTCGTGCTCAGGAAGTACGGGTTATAATAACCCCATCCGGCACTTTGTATGCGGTTGCGATCGCCGTGATAGTCGTCATATTCCGGCAGGCCTTTATGGAAGTATCCGGTCAGAACATGGATGCCGTCACCGCCCCATTTGTCTTTCAGCTTGCGTCCTTCGCCAACGCCGACATTGGCGATGTCGTTATCGTCGATGATTGTATCGCCGCTCCACAGAACCTGAATACCGTCATCGGCTGCACCGGCAATTTGACCGTTCATGTCTTCACCCGGCAGCAAGTCTGTCACAGGTTTTACGCTACGCTCAGGATCGTGCCCGATTTTATTGCCCGTCACCTTGACGCTGACATAGTTGCTTTGCGGTATATCACCAAATTCAAGGCTTTGCGGTCCGATTAAGTCGGCAGGTCTGTTACGGTATCCAAGGTCAACGACTTCACGAACATGGATTGCATCCGCGCCGTATCCGTCTTTGTTCTGTCCGCCGTAATTCTGGTAAGGGCCGTCCGGCTCTTCCGGTTGTGATACAGAGCCGACACCAACGTTATAGATTTCGTTACCGTCAACCCATGTGCGTCCGCTGTGAACGACTTCAACGCCGTCATCCTGCGTGTGGTTTATGTAGTTGTCACGAACCACAACACTCCATGGTTCAATATAGTCTTCGGCTACATCGTCGTTAAGCACCCGGGCCCGAAGATCGTTACTACCGAATACGTTGCGGACATGAATGGCATCCGCTCCAAACCAGTCCGCACCTTTGTATCCACGGTAACCGTATCCGTCACTGCCCGTGCCGATATTGTAAATATCGTTATAGTAGATATAGGCAGAACCGGAATGGATCACTTCAATACCGTCATCGGACGTTGTGTCGATGTCGTTGTTAATGACATTAATGTCATAACCGTAGAAACCGTCTTCGCTTAGTCCGGCCAGCAGCGTATCATTGCCATCGAATACACCGCGCACATGGATTGCGTCCGCACCGAAATGATCGCCGTTACCGTAACGGGTTTCAGTGTCCCAGTATCCGTTATATCCGCCTGAATAACCATCAAGCGCAAAGGCGACATTGTTTATACCGCTATTGTAACCGCCGCCATTGTAGCCGCCCATGTAACCGTGGTTCCATACGCGTTCTTCGGATTTTACGCCGACATGGCTGATATCGTTGTTAGCGATCAGCGTGCGGCCTGTACCATACAGCCATTCACCTTGTTGTCCGACAACTTCGATACCGTCATCTGCTGTTTTGGTGACATTGTTGTTAAAGATAACAAGGCTGTATTCGCCGAGAGGCCCATACTGGCCGGTATATTTCTCGCCTTCACCGTATCCACCGCCGAAATAAGCGGCCTGCGCGCCGAAATAGCCATTGTAACCGTTAAAGAAATAATCGGCGTAAATGTTTTCGGCATGGATACCGTCATGGTCAACGTGACGTCTGCTGTCGAATTTAATTTTCTTCGGCGCTGGCAGGTAGTCACGAATAATGTCGTTCATCGGTTCCTGCCAGGCAAGCGGATACCAAGTATCACGATTCCACCACAATGTTTCACGTGACTCATCGTCGAACGGGCCATCGCTTAACAGTTCCGCAAGGCTGTAGAAACCGCCAAATCTGGTTTCATCAATGCCGGCATAGCTGATGTCGTTACGCTGGATCAGCGTGCGGCCCGCATCATGTGTATCAATGCCGTCACCACCGGTCATAAAGACGGTGTTATCGTCAATCAGTTGTGACAGGCCGTAAGGACCGTATCCGTAGATGTTATGTGTATGGATACCGTCGCCCTGGCCCCACTCCCATGTGAAGCTTGGGTAGCCATAGCCGCCAAAGGATTGCGCCTGAATATTAAAGGCCGGGATGAATGCACCGCTGGCAATGCCGTTGATGTAATCAATCATATCAGTCAGGTCATCGCCCATGCCGGCATAAATAATGTCGTTTCCGGCGATTTTTGTCGAACCGCTGTCTGTAACTTCGATACCGTTTTCGGCAGTAAACGCAACTTCGTTGCCTTCAACTTCGACGGCCCATTCATATTCCATGGATGGTCCGAAACCGAAGTTTTCCGCCGAAAATTCTTCGCCGCCGATATTTTCAATGTCGATACCGTCGTCTCCGGCCAGCATTACGCGGTTCCATTTAACTTTCGTGGAATAACCGCCGTTAATGTCGATGCCGTCATCGCCGGTCATGCTGACGCCGTTCCACTTAAGGTAACTCTTGCCAACATTTTCAACCAGGATACCGTCATCATCTACGTGGCCGACATCGTTGTGGGCGATGATCGCGCTACCGTAAGGCTCGGCGTCTTCGTAACCTTTTTTCACAGCTACATCGACGAAATCTTTGCCTGGTACGACAAACATGTCTTTAATCGGGCCGTCATAGTAAGGATCGCGGTTATCGACTTCGATACCGTCATCCTTGGCGAACGCAACATCGTTATCAATAATTTCGATGTTGTAACCACCGTAATAGCTGTGGCCGCGGCCAAGACGCGCACTTTGTGACGGCAGACGGCCATAACCGCCTACATTCATCACAAGGATGCCGTTGGCACCTTCGCCATCCAGGTCATTCGGATTGTAATCAGGATGATAGAACATGGCTTTCTTGCCGCCGAAATCATCATCGTCGTAGAAACCTGCATGTTCAACATCGTTACCGTAAATGGAAACGAAGAAGCCGTTGCTGGCTTCAATGCCGTCATCACCAGTGTTGCTGACCCAGTTATGAGCAATCCATGCTTTGCCAAAATCTGTGACATTGATACCGTCACGGGCGATGTCATAAATGTTGTTCCAGCCGATATAATGACCGGAACCGCCTTCGACCAGAACGCCGTTCGCGCCTGTTTCATAAATGGTGTTGCCTGTCACGGTCGCATCGTCGGACGGGTCAATGTAAACGCCGTTTTCACCGACATTGTGAATAGTGTTGCCATCGACCAGAACACCATCGACGTCTGTAATTTTAACACCGTTTAGTGCTGACCAGTGAATGTGGTTGTCTGTAACATCAACGTCTGCGCCGCCTGCCAGGTAGTCCTGAACGGAAATCCCGTTGCCGGTGATACCTTTTACGCCTGCGCCATGATGGCCCTGACCGTTATTGTCGATATCAACTTTGGCGTCCTGATACAGGTAACCTTCAACATGAATACCGTCATTGTAACCGGTGACTTTCTTGTTGTCTTTGATGCGTAAGGTTGCGCCCTTGATATTGCCTGTGTGGGCGATACCGTGGCCGTTCTCACCAACGATTTTGTAGTTATCGCGGATTGTGATGTCATGGCGGTCACCGGAAGCTTCCGCTTCAAAGCTGATACCATTCTGTCCGCCAATGATCGTGTTCTTTTTGATCAGGATTTCTTCTTCACTGTACGGGAAGCTTGTGTCAGCGTTGCTGGTCTTCCCTTTGAAGACAATGCCGTCCAGTCCCGCTTTGATATTGTTATAGGCGATGGTGATAAAGGACTGGCCTTTCACCTCGTCATAGAAACCGATACCGTTATCCGTTGCGCGGATTTTTACGCCGGAAACCCGGACGTTTGCGTTGTTGACCAGTCCCGCAAACTTGATGCCGTCTGCAGATGCAACCGGCCATAGGGTGCTTGAACTAATGCCGTAAGCATTGTTATTACTGCGCAGGATTGTCGAAGAGACATCGCGGAGCTTGATTTTACCGCCAGTAATGGTGACGGATGAATTGCCGCTGACTTCGTCTTCGAACAGGATGCCGTGATTTTCGCTGTAAATGTCGTTGTTGCTCAGCGTAACATCAGAACCGTTACCAACACTCGGGCTGCCCGCACCGAACAGGATACCGTGATTTTCAGCCAGGATGGTGTTGCCGTCCGCTGAAACCGTACTGTCGTCAATGCCGTTCACAAAGTGGAAACCGTTTGCACCGGCATAAACAATGTTGTCATCCAGTGTGATATCGGAGCTGTTTGTCACAGCGCCCAGTTCAACACCGTCACCGTTTTCAGCCGCCAGAATGGAATCTGTAACACTGACCGTTCCGCCATTGACCGTATTGTTCTGGTTGTTATTAGAACCGATGGCATCATCTGTACCGTAGATTTTAGATTTCACAACGTTTAGGGAACCGGTGATAGAACCAAGCAGGTTGATACCGCGCTTGTCCGCACCTTGTCCGTCAATAGTGACCTGGAATTTATCGCCATCCGTACCGATGGAAACGTCGCCGTCGATAGCACTAAACTCAATCCCGTTGTTGCCGCCGCGGAAATCACCGCTGGCGATGTTAACGGTAGCACCGCTGTCAACGCCGCCCTGGAAGTCAATCGCTTCATCCGTATCAGAGTGAACGTTGATCGAGCGAACGAAAAGGGACGCGCCGTTATTCAGCCCTTGTGAGAAGTGGATACCGTCACCGTCGGCTGAGTTTGCACTCGCCGCCGCGGAATCGATCCTGCCGCCCATAATATTGATGCTGGCCTGATCAATGCGTCCAAACAGGAAGCCGTTCAGCACTTCATCACCGTTGGAACCGACAGTGTTGTGGTAAAGGTTCAATGTGTAATCCTGACCGATCGTTCCGGTGCGAAGGCCGCGTGTCGAAGAGCCTTCAAAAATATTGTTTTTAATATCGCCCGTTGTCGTTCCGGTCGGGTTGGCCAGGTAAATACCTGCTTCGTTAAAGTTTTTGAACAGGTTGCCATCAACCGTCAGGTAATCTGCACCTGCGCCTGTTGCATGCACACCGTAATCGGCCATGCCCGCACCATTAAATGTGAATGGGTCGATGTTCACGCCGGACGCCGTCACTGTAATCAGGTTGGCCGCCGTTTCCGCGACCAGTGTTGCGTTGGGCAGACCTGTCAGTTTCAGGGATTTATCGATTGTGATGTTTTCGGTGTAAGTACCGTCGTTGACTTTGACGTTACCGCCCGCTGTTGCAAGATCGATACCTTCCTGGATCAGGCCGGATGTCTGTGCGCCGTCATCGGTGACATACAGGTCGCCGAAATCACCTTGGAAACCAAGCGTTCCGGCATCTGTGTCCGTACCCGTACCAAGGTAAGGAGATACATCGACGCTGCCGTTATTCATTGTTACAACAGACGCCTCGTCCGTTGTACCGAACCAGTTGCCGGAGGCATCAAGCATGCCGTCAACATCCAGATTGTCGATGGCCAGCGTATTGCCGCTCAAATCGTTGTTGAACACTTTCACGTTACCGGCAACCGCATCATTCGTGACCTGAATACCTGTCAGGTTTTCATTGATGAAGTTTTCTTCGATTGTGAAATTGGAATCGCCATTCGCGCTTTGTACGTATACACCGCGTGTGAAGCCTGAAATGTCGTTGCGTAGGACATTGCCTGTCATCATGTCGTTATTATCGACATCGCGAAGGTGCACGCCGTCGCCCAGACCGTTATTACCGTACATGATGTTGTCGGTAATGTTCGCGGTTGTGTTGCTGAAATCTTCTACGTAAACCGCATCACCATCTGTAACCTGGATGTCGTTAAAAGTTACATTCACATCGGCAAATTCGTCGATGAAAACACCGTGTCCGACTGTATTGGTGATAGTATTGTTATCAACCGTAACAGACGTGTCGGGAATGGTTGTGCCGCCGCCGATATTGGCTTCGACACCGCGGTGCCAGTTGTCGATATGCAGACCGCTGACCGTTACATTGGTCGCGCCGCCGGAGATGCTAATGGCTGTGCCTGTGCCGTCACCTTGAATGAGCGGGGAACCCGCGCCCGGAACCGCCGGATCGCCAAGATTGCCCGTCAGTGTCAGGTTTTTATTAATTGTCGCCTGACCGTCTGCGCCGATATAAGTACCGTCACCGACGTTTACAGTCCCGCCCGCCCGAACGATGTCTACACCGTCCTGAATTTGCGCGCCGTTAAAGACGTTAACCGTCATCGGGTCAATCGGTGTTTGCGCTGCTACGGTACCGTTGAAATCAACCGGAGCGCCCGTCCATGTGGAACCGCCTGTAACGTTCCCGGTAATGGCGGCGTACAGGTCGACTTCATCCGCGCTGAAGAACAGGGTGTTTGTGCCTGTATTAACCGCGGTCCCCGCCTCAACGATAATTTTGGATGTACCGTCGCTATCAAGATTGAGACCTGCAAAACCTTCTGCCTCATTCACGGCCGCAACGCCGCCCACCAGCGGGTCAGCTGCTGCGTAAAGTAACACATCGTTGGTAGTCAGCGCCGTATTCAGGACATCGTCATCAATTTCAGATACGTCACTGGCATTGAAATCAAGTGACAGGTTGCCATCAGTAACTGTGAACGGCAAGCCGCTCAGCGTCGCCACAACTTTCAACAAAGTCGGGTCGAGCAGGAGCTGTCCTGTTTCACCGTTGGCTGCTGTTGTGTCTACCAGTCCTTTGAAATCAAGGAATTTACCGGATGTTTCAACCAGTCCGCCATCGCCGCTGTTCGCGCCGCCTTTGGCCTCGGCCTTTCCGTGGAACCACGTTGCCTTATCGGACCAGACAATGACCTCACCGCCATTGCCGTCTTCTTCGGAATTCGCACGCAGGATCGCATTCTGTCCCACGAAAGCAAACTTGGATGTTGGGGTATCACCGCTGCCCTGAAGATCACCGCCGAATTTTATCGACCCACCGTCACCGATACCGGATACATCCAGAACCGCGTTGCCGCTGGCCGATACAAATTCGCCGGTCACTTCAATATCACCGCCGTCTGTACCGGTTGCTTTGGCTGTGCCGCTAACCGAAACTTTACCGGATTTACCGCCGGACAGGACAATCTTCCCGCCTTTCATCGTGGCAGAGGACACGTCAATCACGCCGTCCATGTTGATGACGTTATCAACGGCGTCTTTGGCCGCAGAAGCTGTGACGAATACATCGCCGCCTTCAGCAATAATTTGACCTGTATTTTCGATGTAGGCATCGGATGAATTGCCGTCAACGGCAACCTCGAACAGGCCGCCTGTCATATCCAGCGTGACGCGTTCGCCGGACGCAAGAACAACCTTACCCATTTTTGCATTGACGATCCCGGCATTGCTGACGGTTTCACCGATGAAGGCAGCCATGCCTGCCTGACCGACATTAATACGCGCGCCGGCCTGAATATCGATTTTACCGCCTGCTGTGACATTAATATCGTGCTTGATACCCGTGTCGGTGATTTGAATCTCATTGGCTTGACCGGCGATAAAGCCGGCTTTCCCGACGACATCAACAACAGAGGCATTTCCGAAGAGTACACCATTAACATCGTACACGTACACGTCGCCGGTTGATGTCAGTTTACCCAGTATCTGCATCGCGCCTGACTCAACTCCTGTTGCGACTGTCAGACCGGCATTCAAATTCACTTCACATGTTGTGCATATATCTTCTTTGACCAGATTGCCGATAATGCGGCCGCTGCCAGTGTCCGAAAACTGGACGTGCCCGTTTCCAAGCATGTTTTCATTAACATCTGTACCCGGTGTAAATTGCCAGACTTCGTTTTGTTCGACGGTGCCTGCCAGTGTCGTGGTCGTAAGGCATACAAGGCCTGCGGCGGTCAGTGCCGTGCTTGAAAGAAGGCGCCGACCCGTTTTACCCACTAAACCGTAGTTATCAGATTTGGTAATGAAGTTTCTCATTTTTGCTCTCTCCATGGTTGAGACAAAATATATACATATATTGGTTGCACTATAATCTGGGCTTAGTGCTATCCTTGTGGCTGTATTCTGTTAAATATCAGGCAGTTAGCCTGTGTTTTGAATGGCTCGGCGTCCCAAGCGCAGAAATACGGCGACAAAAAACTCATACAATTCGTTTTCAGATATCACGACTTCTGCCACAAAAAAACGTTGATTGACAAGAGTTTATTAGGGAAAATTTAATCTTTTTTTGTAAGAAAATTGCCGACAAGTGGATAAACCCAATAATTCCAGATGGTTCAAAGATTTATTAGGTTTTCCTAAAAGATAAACATTTTTATTGAAAAGTCGGAGTCGATCACGTAGCTTTCATGGAAGAGTATGATATTTTTCCTAAGTTATTTATTGTCATTGATCATTATCTGAATTATTAGCCCGTTAACCTGAAGATTATTTAGTAGGACATGTTTTGTCATGGGGAAGCGTAAGTACTACAGTTCCGGATTAAAGACTGCGGCCGCCGTATGCGCTTTGCTGGCCTATGGTGCCGGGCAATCGCACGCGCAACCTGCGCCGCCGGCGCAACTTGAACAACAGGTTATTACGGCCGACCCCGGTTCTGTGGACGAACAATTCCAGCGCCCCAGCATATTGCCGACCGCCAATCCGAACGTGAATGTAGAAAGCCTGCAAACGCAGGGCGCTCCGGAAGGCGCGGAAAATATACGTTTTGTGCTGAAAAAAATCAGTTTTGAAGGCATGGATTCATTAAGCGCCGCACAGGTTGAGCGCGTCTATGCCGGCAAAATCGGTACCGAAATCACGCTGGCGGAACTGTACGGCATCGCCAACGCTGTGACCGCCGAATACCGCAACAGCGGGTATATTCTGACCCGCGTGGTTATCCCGCCGCAAACAATCGACGATGGAAGTGTACGTTTCCAGGTTGTTGAAGGGTACATCAATAATATCGTTATTCAGGGCCCGGAAGAAGAGGCCGGCGCGCTGGAATTAATCCGGAAGTACGCATCTAACATCAGTACAGGTGGCGCGCTGAATATCGCCCAGCTGGAACGCGAATTGCTTATTATTAATGACCTGCCCGGTATTTCGGCTCGCAGTATTTTGAGCCCGTCTTCCGTTCCAGGTGCCGCGGATATCCTGATTATCGTAGAACGCGATCCGTGGGATGCGCTGGTATCCATCGACAATTATGGTAGCCGTTATCTGGGCCCAGTTCAGTTGACTGGTGGCTTTACAGCCAATTCATGGTTCGACATGAACGAAGCGATCACCGCACAAATAGCCATGGCACCGGATGATGGTCTGGAACTGGCGTACGGCGCGTTGGGTTATGAAGCCCCGATCGGCTCAATGGGAACAAAACTGCGTATTTTTGCCAGCAAAACACGTACAGAACCTGGCTTTGACCTCACACAATTCGATGTAAAAGGCCAGTCAGACCTATACAGCCTGCAGGCCACGCACCCGTTCATCCGCTCCCGGAACACAAACCTAGTGGGACGCGCGATCTTCGACTGGCGGGACGTTGAAAGCAAAAACAACATTGAATTGACCCGCAAAGACCGTATCCGCGCCGTGCGTATCGGTGGTCGCTACGATTTTCTTGATACATTGTTCGGTGTTGCGGTCAACGCGATTGATCTGGAAGTATCACAAGGCCTAGGCCTGTTCGGTGCCAGTCAGGAAGGCCGTGCCAACCTGACCCGCGCAATGGGCGATCCGCAATTCACAAAGCTGGAAGCGGAGGTTCAAAGATTACAGCGCATCAGCGAAGACTTTAACTTGTTGCTGGTTGGTCGTGGCCAGTGGTCG
>JAUHXT010000066.1 GCA_030426925.1 Alphaproteobacteria bacterium
TCTCCGGCCAGTGAAAAAATACCGGCGTTGAGGGTCGAGTAAGGAAAAAGCCTGCGCGCAACGTCACCGGAAAACGCGCGGCGCGCATTACTATAATAAAAACTGCGCGCCTTGCGCACGACCGGCCCGGCCCATTCCACGCGCATCGCCTTGCCGTAATTCCGGTCAGCCTGCGGGGAAATCCCCAGCGCGCCTTTCGCTGCTGCCCGCACCAGCAGATCAACCGGTTCATATGTCTGCAGCCATGTATCGGAATCCATCCAGATATATGTCCCATAGCCCGGAAAAATATGCGGAATGAAAGGGCGGCAGACACAGGATTTAAGGAAAATACGCCCCTGTATTTTGCTGTCTGGGATATCGCAGGGCCAGGACGGTTCAATCACCTTGCATCCCTGTTCCTGCAGGTACGCAACCTGATGCTCCTCCAGCCCCGCATTGAAAATGCAGACATCCTTGTCTTCATTCGCGGAAAAACGCCGCACGGACGCCAGCCATTCACATAAAAGCGGAAAATAATTACTGTCGGCAGAGGATACGAAGGTAGTGCTGTTATTCATACCCTTACTTCACCATATCAATGCCGTAACTCAAAGCCTGTCTTAAGGCCTGCAGGCGAACTTCTTCACGACCGCCGACAAAATCGTGACGCGCAACCTTTACCGGCTCGCCGCGCATACCGTACCCGATATAGACAAGCCCGACAGGTTTGTCCTCGCTTCCGCCACCGGGACCGGCAATACCCGTAACCGCCAGCGCCAAATCAGCTTTACTGTGCTCCAGAGCGCCTTTTACCATAGCTTCAGCTGTCAGGGTGCTGACAGCCCCATGCGTCTTCAGTAGTTGTTCAGACACACCCAGCTGTTCCATTTTCGCTTCATTCGAATAGGTGACAAAGCCCCGGTCGAACACATCGGAAGACCCGGCTTTGGCCGTAATCGCGGAGGAAATAAGCCCCCCGGTGCAGGATTCCGCCGTCACCAGCATATAGCCATGGTCCCGCAATTTGGTGATCAGTTTTTCTGCCAAATCAAACATACTGCAATCCTATTAAACATATCGCCGCGAAAATCCCGGCAAGAATATCATCAGCCAGAACGCCGGCAGACCCGCCGACATTCTTGTCCAGATACGATATAGGCCACGGTTTTAAAACGTCAAAGAAACGGAACAATAAAAAAGCCGCCGCAATCTGCCACAGGGAAAAGGCAGCAACAGGAAGCAGGGCAATCCATAACCCGATGACTTCATCGACAACAATCATGGATGAATCTTTCTCACCTGCGGACTCTGTAAACTTATCAGATGCCCAGAACCCGATCGGCGTAAGCAAAACAATCCCGGCCACCAGCGCAAAAGGGGAAATCATCATAAGCGCGAGACCAAAGGGCAGGGCAGCCACCGTTCCCCATGTTCCAGGTGCAGGTTTGATAAAACCGGACCCCAGCCACGTGGCAATCCATATGGCTGGGTCTTTCAAATCAAACTTTTGTAAAACATCTTTGTCCTGAATTTTAATCATGCGTCATTGTGCATGGGAATACGGATACTCGCAATGGCTTGCGCCGCTATTCCTTCCCGTCGGCCTGTAAAGCCCAGCTGCTCTGTTGTCGTCGCTTTCACGTTAATACGATTGACTGCAACACCTGTGATGTCTGAAAGCCGCTCACGCATCGCCTCTTTATGCGGTCCGATCTTCGGGGCTTCGCATATGATCGTAACGTCCATATTGGCAATTTTCGCGCCTTTCTCATGAACCATGCGCACGGCTTCCTGTAAGAAGTACGCGCTGTCTTTCCCCTTCCACTGGTCATCGGAAGGCGGAAAGTGCTGGCCGATATCCCCCGCGCCAATCGCACCTAGTATCGCGTCGGTGAGAGCATGCATCGCCACATCGGCATCCGAATGACCTTTCAGCTTTTTATCATGTGCAACGTCGATCCCACACAGGCGCACGGCACCGGCAGGCGCATCGTCGAACGCATGCACATCAAACCCTTGTCCGGTAAACGTTTCAGTGCCGGAACCCAAAAGAACCTCTGCCATGGCCATATCATCCTGTGTTGTGATCTTGAAATTCTGCGCACTGGTCTCCACCATGTGAACCGCATCCCCCTGATCCGTGATAAGAGCCGTATCATCCGTAAAATCATCACGGTCTTTCAACGCCTGATGGGCACTCCAGATTGTCTGAAAACGAAACCCCTGCGGTGTCTGTACCGCCCAAAAGCCGTTGCGGTCCACCATACCGTTATCGTCATGGCGTAGCGTATCGCTCACAGGTTTCGCCAGTGTCACGGCCCCATGCGTATCAAGCGCGGCAATCACCGCGTGTATATCCTGTGGCGATACAAACGGCCGCGCCGCATCATGGATCAGGATTTTGAAATCATCTTGTGAATCAGAAAAAACCTTTAATCCATTATAAACACTATTTTTTCTGCTATTCCCTCCATGAATGGGTTCCGCCATCTTTACCCCCGTTACGGCCGCATGATACGCTTCTGCGTCTTCTGGATTGATAATGACCCGGATTTCGTCGATTTCAGGCAAAGACAGGAATTTCTCCAGCGTATGGCGCAGCACCGGTTTTCCGGCAACCACTTGATATTGCTTGGGAATATCCCCACCACACCGTGACCCGCTACCCGCGGCGGCGATCAAAACCTTGACTGGTAATGTGGTCGTGTTGCTCATGTCTTTTTCATATTTTTCTTGCAAGAAAAGCCTGAGATGTGGATAGTCTCAAAAATCTTCAGCGTCAATGGCTTATACGCTGAACTTTTGGTATGTTTGGCACGATGGATATAACGTTTTCGGCACCATATAAAAAGTTTGAAGCCTGGCGTAACAAGCTGGGCGACAGGAGCTTGAGCACAAAGCTCGCCCTGCTATTGACCATAGCGGCGATCATCAGCTGTGCTGCAACCTATGCCGCCCTGAACGCCACGCCGCCATTTGGTGACAACCCGCGCACCGTTATCTGGTTGCTGAACCTTGATCTGGTCATCCTTGCATTTCTGGTCGCCCTGATTGCCCGCCGCATCCTGAAAATCTGGAGCAGCCGCAGGCAAGGGCTGGCAGGTTCACGCCTTCATGTACGTCTTGTCCTGCTGTTCAGCGTCCTGACCGCCACACCTGCGATTTTAATGGCCATCTTTTCTGCGTTCTTCTTCCATTTCGGAATCCAGACATGGTTTAGCGACCGCGTGCAAACAGCCGTCTTTAACGCACAGGCCGTCGCCGAAGCCTATCTGGAAGAAAACAAACAAAGTATTCGTGGGGACTCCCTGTTGCTGGCACAGGACATTACCCGCAACGCCGATGTCCTGATTGACAACAAACAGGCTTTTATGGATTTCCTTGAAAAGCAGTCATTCATGCGTAATTTCTCGGAAGTGGTAGTCTTTGACGGAACGCGCCGCGTCATCGGCACAGCCGGCTTCACCTATACGCTGGCCTTTGAAAACCTCATCGAAAACCTGCCGGAAAATACCATCAATATCGCCCGCGACGGTGATGTGGTCATCATGACAGGTGCAAACGATGACCGGGTGCGCGCGATCGTCAAGCTCACAAACTTTCAGGATACTTTTATTTTCGTCGGGCGCCTGATTGATCCCGATGTTATCGAACACCTCGAAAACACCCGGACAGCGACTGAAGATTACGCCGCCTTACAAGGACAGTTTTCCGGCCTTCAAATCACGGTCACGATGATTTTCGTGGTTGTCGCCCTTATGCTTTTGCTGGCCGGCATCTGGTTTGGTATTGTTCTGGCTCGCCAGATGATAAGCCCGATCAGCACACTGATCAACGTTGCCGACCAGGTCAGGGCAGGGGACTTGACCGCCCGCGTCCCTGAAAACGACCAGATCGAAGAATTTGAATTCCTGGCGCAATCTTTTAACCGCATGACATCGCAAATTGAAGAACAACGTGATGAGTTGGTCCGCGCCAACCGGCAGCTGGATGAACGGCGCCGCTTTACCGAAACCGTGCTGTCGGGCGTATCGTCCGGAATTATGAGCGTCGATGAAGACAACAATATTACGATCGCAAACGTTTCCGCCCACGCCCTGTTCGATAGCAAGAAACAAAAACTGGTTGGCCGCGATATCACGGCGCTGCTGCCCGACATCGAAGGCCTGCTGGAAGACGCCCACAAAAAAGCGCCCAAAATCGTTCAAAAAGAATTGCCCTTTGTCTCCTCAGGAGGAACCAAACGCACGCTACTGGTAAGGATTGCCGTCGAACGCATCGGCGATGTTGATAAAGGCGCCGTCATTACATTCGACGATATTACAGAACTTCAATCCGCCCAGCGTAAGGCCGCCTGGGCAGATGTCGCACGCCGCATCGCCCACGAAATTAAGAACCCGCTCACACCGATCCAGCTTTCGGCTGAACGCTTAAGACGCAAATACCTGAGCGAAATCAAAACCAGTCCGGAAATTTTTGAACAATGCACCGACACGATTATCAAACACGTCGATGATATCGGCCGCATGGTCAGCGAATTTTCGTCCTTCGCCCGCATGCCCGAACCAGTCATAAAACCCGAAAACATCAAAAAGCACGTGCTGGATACGCTGATCCTGCAACAACAGGCGCACCCGTCCATCCTGTTTAGTTACGACGGACTGGAAGAGGCAGACTCTATGCCGCCCATTGATTGCGACGCGCGCCAGTTGCGCCAGGCGCTTACAAACTTGACCCTGAACGCTATAGACTCGATCGAGGCGCGCACAGATAACGATAAGACAATCAAAGGGCATATCCATATCGCACTGGGGCAGGTCGATGACGGGCATAGCTGCCTGATCGCCATTTCCGATAACGGCCTTGGCTTCCCGAAGGAAGAAGACATCGAACAACTGGCCGAACCGTACATCACGCACAAGGAAAAAGGCACCGGCCTTGGCCTTGCGATCGTCCGCAAGATCATGGAAGATCACGAAGGAAAACTGGTGCTCGGTACGCCGGACTGGCTGAAAGAGCTCTCCATTTATCAGGATCTGGGCGGTGCCACGGTATGCCTGTTGCTACCAATAAAAATTCATACAGAGCAAAAGGCCGCATAGACCATGGCAAAAGATATCCTGATCGTTGATGATGAAAAAGATATCCGCATGCTCATCCGCGGAATTCTGGAAGATGAAGGCTATGCCATTCGCGAAGCGGACGGCGAAAAACAGGCCTTCGCGGAAATAGAAAAAAAGCGCCCGGATCTGATCGTTCTCGACATTTGGCTGCAAGGCAGCGGCAAGGACGGGCTCGAAATCCTCGATAAGGTAAAACAGGATTGCCCCCTCATTCCCGTTTTGATGATCAGCGGCCACGGAACAATCGAAACCGCCGTCAACGCTATCAAAGCCGGCGCTTACGACTTCATTGAAAAACCGTTTAAGGCCGACCGCCTGATCTTGATGATCCGCCGCGCGCTGGAAGCCGCGACCCTGATCCGTGAAAACGAAAACCTGAAAGCAAAAGTACAGGCGCCCGATACGTTTCTCGGCACATCACAAAACGCGGTCATGATACAGCAAACAATTGAAAAGGTCGCACCAACAAACAGCCGCGTTCTGATAACCGGCGAACCGGGCACGGGCAAGAACGTGGTTGGTCGCGCACTGCATAAACTGTCCAAACGCTCCGACAAACCGCTCATATCCGTCAACTGCGCGTCTTTGGGCAAGGAGGAATACGAGTATGTCTTCTTCGGCAGCGGCGATAGTGAAAGCCAGCAGGGCGTATTGCAAAAGGCGCACGAAGGAACACTGTTTGTCGATGAAATCGGCGACATGCCAATGGACATGCAAAAGCGTTTCGTCCGCGTCCTGCAGGAAGGAGCATTCCGTAGACAAGGGGAAGACAGGGACATAAGCGTTGACGTTCGCTTCGTTGCAACCAGCAGTAAGGATCTGGAAGAAGCCATCCGGAACGGAACCTTCCGCGAAGACCTGTTTTACCGCCTGAATGTCGTACCCGTCGATATAGCACCCTTGCGCCAGCGGCCACAGGATATTCCCGCGCTGATTGATTATTTCATTCACCAATGTGCGGTTCAGTCGGAATTAAAACCCTGTAAACTGTCCGATAAGGCCATAGCCGTTCTGCAATCCAGCGAATGGCCGGGCAACGCCCGCCAGCTCAGAAACGCCATTGAATGGCTTTTGATTATGAATAACGGCTCCGGCACTGAAATCGGTCCGGAACAACTGCCTGACGGCGTGATGGCATCAACACCTGAAACCGTCACGGCCAGAACGCCGGCAAATGATTACATAAGCCTTCCGTTGAAAGAAGCGCGGGAGGAATTTGAACGCCATTATCTGGCCAGCCAGATTAACCGGTTTGGTGGGAACATTTCCCAAACCGCTAAATTCATCGGCATGGAACGCTCCGCTCTGCACCGGAAAATGAAGTCTCTTGATATTTCTGCCCCTGACAAGCAGGATGAAGAAAATGGGGAATCGTCCCAAACAAGTCAGAAAGCTTAAACTCAAATGCGCGTTATAATTTGTGGGGCGGGGCAGGTCGGTTACAACATTGCATCCTACCTCTCCCGTGAAGACAACGATATCACGGTCATAGACAATGACAATACAGCCATAAGCAAGGTCAACGATACGCTGGACGTGAAGGCCATTGTCGGTCACGCCGCGCATCCCGATACACTGGCATCTGCAGGTGCCAGCGACGCCGACATGGTGATCGCTGTCACACATACGGATGAAGTAAATATGGTGGCCTGTCAGGTTGCGCACTCCCTGTTCAACGTGCCACGAAAAATCGCGCGTATTCGCCAGACCTCATACCTTGACACCGCCTGGTCAAACCTGTTCAGCCGCGCCCACATGCCCATTGACGTGATTATTTCACCGGAACTGGAGGTCGCAAAGGCAATCACACGCCGTCTGGCGTTCCCCGGCACGACCAACGTTATCAAAATGGCAGGCGGCATGGTCTTCCTGTGCGGCGTAATGATCGAACAGGAATGTCCGCTCATCAACACACCATTGGAACAACTATCCAACCTGTTTCCCAATGCACGCCTGCGGGTGGTTTCAATTCTGAGAAACGGGGAAGTCATAATCCCCAAAAAAGACGATCAGATGTTGGTCGGAGATGAAGTCTATTTCGTCATCGACAAAGATCAGATCGAACAAACACTGGATACTTTCGGCCGCGAAGACGATCAGGCCCGCCGCGTGGTTATTGTCGGCGGCGGCAATATCGGCATGTCCCTGATCCGCGAAATTCAGGAAACCCAACCGAATGTCAGCCTGAAAGTGATAGAAAAAGATCCAAAACGCGCAAAATACCTGAGTGAAGAACTCGAAGACGTCATCATCCTGAATGGCAGCGGTCTTGATAAAGACATCCTTCAGGAAGTCCACATCGAACGTGCCGAAGCCATGGTCGCCATTACTGATGACGATGAAACAAACATCCTCGGGTCTATGCTGGCCCAGAACCATGGATGCAAGCGTACGATCACGCTGGTAAACAAATCCACTTACAACCGCCTGCTCAGCACGCTGGGACTGGGCGCCGTCGTATCCCCGCGTGCCATTACCGTATCCACGATCATGCAGCACGTACGCCGCGGGCGGATTAAAGCGGTACACAATATCGGCGACGGCGCAATCGAAGCGATTGAAGCCGAAGCCTCGGAAAACTGTAGTGTTATAAACACACCAATCCATAGCCTGAACCTGCCGCCCGATACGATTATCGGCGCATTGATTCATAACGGTAACATTGTTTTCCCTAGTCCCGACACGGTGATTAAGCCCGGAGACAGGGTCATTTTTGTCGCCAGCAGGGAACAGGCACGAAAAGTCGAAAAACTTTTCTCGGTCAATGTCAGTATATTTTAATTTGTGACATGGAATTTACGTATAAAGCAATTTTCTTTGACTGGGACGGAACCCTCGTAGAGCACTCAAAACTGATCTCCGATGGCCATACCCATGTACGGCGCCATTTTGGACTGGAAGACTATGACCAGCAGGCGGCCTTATCGCGCGGCCACCAATCAACACGTGAACTCTATCCGCTTCTCTATGGTGAACGCTGGCAAGAAGCGGAACAGCTTTTCTATGACTTCTTCTTCGAAAATCACTTAACCGACGTCAATCCTTTCATGGATACGCTGGCTCTGCTCGATGCCATTGATGCCCGGAAAGTACCCATGGGAGTGGTCAGCAATAAACGCCAGGTGTTCCTCGCCCGTGAAATCGAACACATCAAATGGAACCGCTATTTCGGCTCGATCGTAGGGGCAGGGGAAGCGGAAAAGGACAAACCGTCCTCTGCGCCGCTAAAAATGGCGGCCACAATGATCGCCAAAGACCTGACAAACATCGATATCCTGTATGTCGGTGATACGGAAACTGATCTGAAATGCGCCGCCGATATGGACTGCGATTGTGCACTTATCCTGCGTGGTCGCGACATGACGCAGATTATCGATCAACATAACCCCAAATATGTATTTGATGACTTTTCAGAAATGTCCAAAGCATTAGGGTTCTCTAATAATTCAAACAACGAAAAGAAAGCTTGCTGAACGCTTTAGCGTTGGGTATTAAGACATTGCACAGTAAGGGAAACGGCTCTAATTAAGGAAAATATAATGGCTGAAAAAAATCAAAACGTGCAGGATGTGTTCTTAAACAAAATCCGAAAAGAAAAAATGACCGTCACCGTATTTCTGGTAAACGGGGTCAAACTTCAGGGCGTAGTGACATGGTTTGATAATTTTTCCATGCTTTTGCGCAGGGATTCTCACGTCCAGCTAGTCTATAAACATGCAATTTCCACCATCATGCCGGGCGGACCGCTGAAGCTGTATGATGAGGAAGAAGCGGGCGACAATGCACCGGCGGAATCCAGTTCTGCTGAGTAAAGCAAACGACTTTCCCAAAAGTTTCTAATCATGGGTGAACGCGCATACGTCATTCATCCTGTTTTGACTGGCGCGTCAAAGGACGCGCACGCCAGAACAGTCGATGACGCGCTGGAGGAAATCACCAGCCTCGTGCGTGCCATCAACCTCACTGTCGTCCATGGGGAGGCTATCTCTTTGAACCGCCCCAGCCCTTCGCATCTGCTGGGGAAGGGGACTGTCGAACGCCTCGCCGAAATGTGTGAGGAAGACGAACCCGATGTTGTCATCCTCAACCATCCTCTAAGCCCGGTACAGCAACGCAATCTTGAAAAGGCTTTAAACACCAAGGTCATTGACCGCACCGGCTTGATTTTGGAAATTTTCGGTGACAGGGCGACAACCAAGGAAGGGCGGATACAGGTCGAACTCGCCGCACTGGAATACCAGAGATCGCGCCTTGTGCGCTCATGGACGCACCTCGAACGCCAGCGCGGCGGAGCAGGGTTCATGGGCGGCCCCGGTGAAACCCAGATTGAAATTGACCGCCGGTTAATCGCCGACCGCATCACGCAGCTGAAAAAAGACCTTGAACGCGTCAAAAAGACCCGCGACCTTGGACGCAAGGCACGTGAACGCGTCCCGTTTCCCATCATCGCTCTTGTCGGTTACACCAACGCCGGAAAATCCACGCTTTTTAACACGCTGACCAAAGCCAATGTCATGGCCGAAGACCTGCTCTTCGCGACCCTCGACCCGACCATGCGTAAAATCGACCTGCCGCACAGCCAGACCGCGATTATCGCCGATACCGTGGGCTTTATTTCCGATTTGCCGACATCCCTTATCGCCGCCTTCCGTTCAACGCTGGAACAGGTGCAATACGCGGATGTCATCCTGCATGTCCGCGATATCGCGCGGCCCGATAGCGAAGCGCAACGCCAGGACGTCATAGACGTCATGACCGACCTGGGCCTTGATTACGACGACGACCCGCGGATTATCGAGGTCTGGAACAAAATCGACGCGCTGGAAGCCGAAGAACTGCAAAAAGCCATGGGCATAGCTGCGCGCAAAGATACCGTTTGCGCAGTATCCGCCGTCACGGGGCAGGGGCTGGATACCCTGCTGGCCCGTATCGGCGATAAACTCTCCGGCCTGAAATCCGAACACTGGTTTTATATCCCGTATCAGCAGGGGGAAGCCCTGTCATGGCTATACGATCACGGCGATGTGCAGGATCGCGAAGACCGTGACAGTGACGTCGCCATTCATGTTATGCTCAGCGCGAAAGAATTGAGTCGGTTTGTCACGCGGTTTGATCTGCACCCGGCAATACAGGAAGAAGAGACACACGATGCGACCCAGCAGCATTGATCCCGCAAAAATCATGGAGATTATCGAAGACGTGGCGGCGCAGACAATCGAACCACGCTTCCAAGCGCTGGCCGCCCATGAAATCAGTACGAAAACCAGCCCGTCCGATCTTGTCACCGTCGCGGACATTGAGGCCGAGGAAGCGCTGGAGCGGTATTTGCCTGATTTATTACCCGGCTCCATTGCAATCGGCGAAGAAGCCGTGTCCAAGGGTACAAAATCCCTCGATCAGCTATTGGATGACGGTACGTACTGGGTGATTGACCCGGTTGACGGCACCCATAATTTCGCCCACGGCAAACCGGTCTTCGGCACGATGGTGGCCTTGCTTGATAAAGGACAGACCATCCAGTCATGGATTCTCGATATTCCCGGCAAACGCAAAGCCATGGCAGAGAAGGGGAGCGGCACCACACTCAATGGCGCACAGATCAATATCCCCGATACCGACAGACCCTTGCCGGAAATCAGCGGCTATATCAGCACACGTTTTGCCCCGCAGGCCATCCGGAAGGAAGTAGAAGAAAAACGCGAACAACTCGGAAGTATCGAAGCCTTGTTCTGCTGCGCGCATGAATACCTGAACATACTGGAAGGGGAGTCAAAATACGCCGTCTACACCCGCACGAAACCATGGGACCATTTGCCCGGCAGCCTCTTATTGGACGAAGCGGGGGCGTACGTGCGCAAATGGGACGAAACACCTTACAGCCCAAAGGAAACGCTGGGTGGTATCCTCGCCGCAACAGATCAAAATCTGTGGCGTACGGTGTACGATTTATTCCTTAATAAATACGTTGAAGATAAAAATATATTTAGCTGATTTATTTATGTTTTTGCCGCTTCCAGTATTCCAGCAAAACCTCCAGAGACGCCTCTGGCATGTCTATACCATCATCTTTAAGATCGCACTCCATCCCTTTGAATCTTTTAGAAAATTTATCATTGGCCTTGCGTAAGGCCTCTTCGGCGTTTAAACCGTTCATCCGCCCAAAATTAACGATACAGAACAGTACGTCTCCAAGCTCTTCTTCCATGTGCGTTGGCGATCGTTCGTCACACGCTTCGATCAGTTCGGCCATTTCTTCATTGAATTTATCGAGAGCACCCTTAGTGTCCTGCCATTCATAGCCGACACGCGCCGCACGTTTTTGCAGTTTCTGGGACCGGAGCAGGGCCGGCAGGCCAAGTGTCACACCATCCAGCGCGCTCTCTTGCTTTCCTTGCTCCACATCCTTCTGCCTGTCCCATATCTCGTTAACGTCCGATGCTTTTTCAGCAAGCTCGTTCGCAAACACATGCGGATGCCGGGCGATCATTTTTTCGGCGATAGTGTCTGCAACCGCGTTAAAATCGAATAATTTGTCCTCATACGCCATTTGTGCCTGGTACACGACCTGTAACAGCAAATCACCAAGCTCTTCCTTAAAATCTGTCATAGAGCCGTTATCAAGCGCATCAGCAACTTCATACGCTTCCTCGATTGTATACGGCGCGATAGATTTATACGTCTGCTCTAAATCCCATGGACATCCGTACTCCGGGTCACGCAGACACCGCATAACCCATAGCAATTTTTGCACAGGGTCTTTCGGCTTGTCATTGAGCAGAGGGGGGCTTTTCTTCTGAGGTTGGTTCATCGCACATCTCCCTGATAACGATGTGATAATATATATTATGGTAATTAATAGATATACCTGTAATATACTTTTACAGCCATGCTAATCCTTTGACTCCTCAAAGTCATGCACTAACTCTTCCTGCAGCTCGTCTTTTAATTCGTTATGTTCAAAAACAACCGGCCCGTCTTCCTGCTTGTCCGGTTTTTCCCGTGGCTTCTTCTGCACAGATTTACGCTGCTGCGCGGCCTTGCGCGCCGGATCGGAAATATGTTGTACGCTCTCGTGCAGCTCACGGCCGACTTCCTGCAATTCCAGCGTTGAATCACCGCTAAAGGAATCGTAACGCTCATCATCCAGTGAATACTGATCACTGTCCTTGGGCGGCGTTTCAACGTCCGCCGTCATGGCTTTAATGCTGTCATCATCGCCAAGCCGCTCGCGCATCTCGTTCAGCGCCTTTAAAAACCTGTATGGCCCGGCTATGGCTGGTAACGTTGCATCGCTGATAAAGCGTGAATCCAGCTTGATATAGCCGTAATTGAAAAAACGTCCCAGGATACCATGATCAATATCCGCGGCCTTGAACTCATCCA
>JAUHXT010000067.1 GCA_030426925.1 Alphaproteobacteria bacterium
GTTTGTATATTGTCGGCGCCAATTTGGGTGATACCAACATTATTGCACTGGATGCCGATGGTAACATTATCAAGACAGTGAATATTCATGTGAAAATGGACAACACCAAGATTCAAAGCACAATTAATGAGCTGTACCCGAACGAAACAGTTGATGTACGCGCGTTGAACGACCAGTTCATCGTGACCGGCGAAGTGTCCACACCGGCCGTTGCCAACCGCATTGTGAACATGGTTGCGCATTATGCCAGTGAGGTACAGGACACAGATTTTGATGACACGGATTATATTGTTGTGAACATGTTGAACGTTCGCGGTGAGCAGCAGGTTATGCTGCGTGTGAAGATTGTTGAAGTGTCACGCAACGCGCTGAAGGAATTGGGTCTGGAAACAGAAATCAGTACTGCGGATACTCTGGCTAATATTGGTGCGGTTACCGGATCGTTGGTTGCAGCGAATGCGCTTGGTCTGACCGCTCCGACACAGCTTGCGAATGCTATTTTGAACTATGACTCCGGTGGATTTGGTCCGATGCAGTTCGTGGCCCGTGCGCTGGAAGAAGAAGGTATTGTCAGCACTTTGGCTGAACCGAACCTGACCGCTATTTCCGGTGAGCAGGCGGGGTTTCTGGCGGGTGGCGAGTTCCCGATCCCGACACAGCTGGACCAGAACGGTAACCTTGTTTATGAATTTCGCCCGTTTGGTGTGTCCTTGAACTTCCGCCCGGTCGTGCTGTCTGAAAACCGTATTTCCATGCAGATGACAACGGAAGTTTCTACGACTTCATTCGAGCAGAACCTGCAGCTTCAGGGTATTAACGTACCGACATTCAACGTCCGGCGTGCAGAAACGACAGTTGAACTTCCTAGCGGTGGCACACTGATGATTGCCGGTCTGATCCAGTCCGATTCGGTCTCCGGTTTGACACAACTTCCGGGTGTTGGTGACGTTCCGGTGATCGGCGATTTGATGAAATCAGATTCATTCCAGCGTGATGAGTCAGAGGTTGTAGTGATTATCACACCATTCCTTGTACAGCCTTTCGCGCATGACCGAACCACTCCTGCGGCGGCACCAATGCCAGCCGGTTATGATGGCGGCGATGTTACACAGCACCCTGCGGCCATTGGAACCCCGGAACAAAACAAGCCGGAGCCGGTTCGCGAAGACAGCCGCGTGGATACAATCTTTAACAATAATATCCGCCGCACTTATGGAACGAAAATTCCTGCTGATTTAATGAAAGACAAGAAAAGCTTCGGCTATATCGTGGACTGATAAAGGAGTCATAGACCCATGAAAACCGTACAAACATACGCAACATTGTTTTTAGGATGCCTCCTTGTGGCCGGCTGTACGCAGACGACGCCATCCATGATGAACACTTCGCCGATCGAGTTGCGATCCGAAACGCACATGGAACAAATTCCGCTAGAACACATTGATGATTTGTCGATGTCTATCCTGGCACAACAATATACACGTTATGGTGACGGTCCACTGGAGCTGACCATGACGTATGATCCAAAATCCAAGTCTTATACTGCTATGAAGGCGTTACATACGTTGAAAGGTGTTGAAGAAAAACTGGCTACGAAGGGTTTGGCAAATGTAAAAATGGATACGCTGGCCGTAGAAGGACAGAAGCCGGCATTGATGGTTATGTACCCGTCTGTGCAGGCACAAGCGCCAAGCGATTGCGGTGCGATGCCGGGATTGAACGACAATATTACAGGCCGTGAATTGCTGGCACCGTATAAATTCGGGTGTGGGGTTGAGACTATGATGGCGCGCCAGGTTTACCGTCCAGCCGACTTGCGAGGACGTGGAGGCGAAGTTATGGGCGTAAACGACGGGCGCAGAATTTCAAATGTTATGACGACTTATCACACACTGAACGAACGCCAGGCGACAGGCGACCTGGTTGAAACACTGGAGCGTGAAAATATACAATCTGAATAAAAAAATAATAATGGGGCGAACGAGGGCATGAACGACAAAGTACAAACAGGAACATCTGTCCTGCTACCGGCAGCGACTATCGATCTTTTCCTTAAAGACAAGGAAACGTCGGAGGCAGCGCGTTCGCTTGTGAATGACTGGCGTTTTGCCCGCGTTACCGTGAGTGTGGAAGAAGGCGATATTGAAACCGCCATCCAGTCATATGAACAGGCCGGTTCACCATCCCTGATTATCATCGAAACAGATACAACAGGCGACAGTTTTGTCGGACGCCTGGAAGCGTTGTCGGCGAATTGTGATGAGGGCACGGCGGCGATTATCGTCGGCCCTGTGAACGACGTTAACCTGTACCGGAAGCTGACATCTATGGGGGTGAGCGATTACCTTGTGCGTCCGGTCGCGCAGGATACGTTGTCAGAAGTTATTGCAAAAACACTGATCGACCAGATGGGCGTGTCGGATAGCCGTTTGATCGCCGTCGTGGGCGCGAAAGGCGGGGTCGGTACGACATCGTTGACGCAGGCGCTGGTATTGGGGCTGTCGCAAGACCTGAACCAGAAAACATTTTTAATGGATGCCGCAGGCGGGTGGTCGACGCTTGGGATCGGGCTGGGGTTTGAACCGATTGCAAAAATCAGTGAAGCAACACGGGTTGCCGCAAACCATGATGTAGATTCCCTGAAACGTCTTCTGGTGCAGCCGAATGACAAACTTTCTGTATTGGCCAGTGGTTCGGATCCGATGCTGGAAAACATGGTGGAACCGGAAGAGTATGAAACGCTTATCGATTTGTTGATGACGAGTTATCCGGTCGTCGTAGTTGATTTGTCGGCATCGCGTCCGGCACTGAAAAAGGCGGTTTTGTCACGCGCACACGAATTGTTGCTGGTGACGACGCCGACTTTGCCGTCCTTACGCGCGGCCAGAACATTGATGCATGAGATTAAGACATTGCAGGGTGGTGCAACGCACGGACTGGACCTGGTTGTAAACATGCAGGGGCTGGCGCCTGGCAAGGAAGTACCGAAAGCAGATATCAAGGCCGCGCTGGAGCGTGAGCCGTCAACAGTCATTCCGTTTGACCCGAAACTGTTTTTCGGCGCGGAAGCGGAAGGAAAGAATATAAGCCAGATGAAGGGCGGTGAACAGATTGTCGATCTGATGCTGCCGCTGGCGCGTAAAGTTGTCAAAAACCCGTCAGAAAAGAACGTGGAAAGCACAGATGCAGGAGAAAACGGCCTTTTGGGGCAGGTTTTAAACAAATTCAAAACCAAATCGTGAGATCATGGTAATAGGTGAGGTCAAAAGAAATGTTTGGGAAAAAACAGGGAGTAGCGACGGGGCCAAGGCCCTCAGCACCGAAACCAAAGGCTGAAAAAAAGCCCGAGGTTGCTCCGGTTAAAGAAGATATCAAAGAAGACGCACAGGAAACGCAGCAGGCACCGATTGCGGACATTGCCGCTGCGCTGGAACAATCTGTCCCCGCCGATGAACATCCGACAGCCAGCATGCCAACCGAGCCTGTTCCGGAAGAAACGGCAAATACGCCTGTGAACGTCGAAGCGCCGGCCGCACCGGCAAAGGACGATATCCGTGGCGCGCTGGCAAAAGACGCGGAAAAAGCAAACAAAGAAAAGAAGAAGGCCGAACGCCGCAAAAAAGCGGAAAACGAAGAAGACCCATTTGCAGATTTACATGAAGAGGCAGATGAACATGAGTCCGAGGTAGACTCTATGACTTCGCTTCGCTTACAACGAGCGCGGAACCGTATCTGGCTCGACCTGCGCGATGGTATTGACCTGAAGGCGCTGGCGCGGATGAAAAGCGAAGAGGCGCGCGAAGAGGTCTTTTCCGCCGTTGAAGAAATTGCGCGATTCCGTAACCTTGATTTAACCCCGACCGAGCTTCAGGCCATTGCAAAAGAATGTGCCGATGACATGCTGGGGTACGGGCCGCTGGAAGAATTGCTGGAGATAGACGGTATTGCCGATATCATGATCAACGGTCCGGACACGGTGTATATCGAATTAAAAGGTAAGATCCAGAAAGCGAACGTGAAGTTTCGCGATAACCAGCACCTGACCACTATCTGCCAGCGTATTGTGGGAGCGATTGGCCGCCGGGTCGATGAAGCCAGCCCGATTTGTGATGCGCGTTTGCCCGACGGTTCGCGTGTGAACGTGATTATTCCGCCGCTGGCCGTGGACGGGTCATGCATGACCATTCGTAAGTTCACCAAAGACAAGTTGACGTTGGAAAAGCTTTTGGAATTTGGTGCGATGACGCCAAGCGCCGCGAAGTTGATTATGGCGATCGGTCGTTGCCGTGTGAACGTTCTGGTATCCGGTGGTACGGGGTCAGGTAAAACAACCATGCTGAACTGTCTGACCCGTTATATCGAGCCGGGCGAGCGTATTATTACGTGTGAAGACGCGTGTGAATTGCAATTGCAGCAGCCGCACGTTGTGCGCCTTGAAACACGTCCGCCGAACCTGGAAGGGGTCGGGGAAGTGACAATGCGTGACCTGGTGAAAAACTGTCTGCGTATGCGCCCCGAACGGATTATCGTTGGTGAGGTGCGGGGACCGGAAGCGTTTGATTTGCTTCAGGCCATGAACACCGGTCACGACGGGTCCCTGGGCACGGTGCACGCCAACAACCCGCGTGAAGGGATTTCGCGTATGGAGAACATGATTGCAATGGGTGGATTAAACCTGCCGACCGTTGCGGTGCGTGAGCAGATCGCAGCGGCGATTAACGTGATTATTCAGGTGCAGCGATTGCGCGACGGTTCACGGAAAGTGACGCATATTACCGAAGTTACCGGCATGGAAGGCGAGGTCGTAACCATGCAGGATTTATTCAAGCTGGAATTCCAGGGTGAAGACGAAGACGGCAAGTTGATTACCGCCTTAAAATCAACGGGCCTGCGCCCGGCGTTTTGGGACAAGGCGCGTCAGTTTGGTGTTGAGGAAATGGTTCTGAACGCCATGGAAGAAGTTTATGATGAATAAGGACATTCACGCATGATCGTTGTTTTTCTTTCTGTTCTGATTGTTTTCATTATCGCGGGTATGGTTCTGGCGGTGATGATGAACACGCAGGCGGAGCGCCGCAAACGCATGATGAATGTGGTGCAGGGGCATACGGCCAAGCATGACGAAAAAGGTAAAAAAGGAAATTTGCAGGACCAGCGCCGCCATGAACTTGCCAAAAAGCTGAAGGAAACAGAAGGTGAAGGCAAGAAAAAAGACGGCGATACTATCGGTGACCTGATTATGCAGTCGGGTATGAATTTTCCAGTGCGGAATTTCTGGATTTTCTCGTTACTCTTTGCGATTGCGGCCACGTTTATTGTGAAGCTGATCGGGCAACCTATCTATGTTGTTGTTGCCACTTTCTTTATCGGGTTTTTCGGTATTCCGCGTTTTCTGTTAAAATCCAAAGCGAAAAAACGCCAGAAAAAATTCCTCGAAGAATTTGCCGACGCACTGGAATCCATGGTGCGGCTGTTGAAGGCCGGTATGCCGGTATCCGAGGCGATTTCCATGGTTGCGCGTGAATATGGCGGCCCGGTAGGCGAGGAAATGAGCCGGATTTACGACCAGCAGAAAATCGGTATTCCACTTGGTGAAGCTGTTTTAAACGGTGCGAAGCGTATGCCGATTACAGAGATGCAGATGTTTGCGACGGCGATTGCCATTCAGGCACAAACGGGTTCGAGCCTGTCTGAAATTCTTGAAAACCTTGCCGCGGTCATTCGTGCCCGCTTTCAAATGAAACGCAAAGTCAATGCGTTGTCATCGGAAGCGAAGGCATCAGCCGGTATTATTGGCGCGCTGCCGTTACTTGTTCTGGGCGGTATGTATATGACGAACCGCGAGTACATTATTGTTTTATTTGAACACCCGACAGGGAATGTGTTACTGGCCGGCGCAGCATTCTGGATGTTTTGCGGCATCATGGTTATGCGCCAGATGATTAACTTCAAGATATAAAGGAACAGAGGTCATGGAAATTAACTGGGATTTGGTGATTGTTATTGGAAGCTCCCTGGCTGCGGCTGTTTCTTTTGCTGCCTTTACGTTTCCGTTCCTGCAACGCACGGAGCAAAAAGAACGTTATCGCGCGGTGATCGAGAAGAAGCGTAAGGCGTTGTTTGAAGAAGCGCGCCATGGACATGCCGCCAAGGGTGAAAAAGTTGTTTCTGCGCGGGATTCTGTGGCGATGTTTTTCAAGGTGCAAAAGCTTGCCGGTGAATTCGGCGAGAAAGTGCGCGAGCAGATGTTGCAAGCGGGTATTCGTAACCCGATGGCACCGCTTATGTATCTGGCAGCACAAGGCGTTCTGCCGTTGTTGTTTGTCGGTTTCGCGATGTTGGTCATTACGAATTCAGACAAAGAGATTAGCGATTCCATGGCGGCGCTGTCTGTTCTTGTCGCAGCGGCGGCCGGGTTTTTCCTGCCGCGCATTGTTGTCAAGAACCAGGCGGTCAAGCGTCAGGAAGACCTGAATATTACTTTTCCGGATGCGCTGGACATGATGCTGATTTGTGTGCAGGGCGGGATTGGCATGGCGCAGACCATTGATAAAGTTGCCGAAGAAATTGCAGAGCATTCACCCGTTCTGGCAGAAGAACTGGGAATTTTGAGCGCGGAGATGGCGATGTTAAACGACCGCCGTGCGGCGTTAAGCGATTTCGGCAAGCGCGTTGGCGGTTACGGCAAGTCGTTTGCCACGACCCTGATTCAAGCGGAACAGTACGGTACATCCATGTCGCAGGCTTTGCGTGTTATGGCCGATGAACTGCGGGAAATCCGCATGGCAAAAGCAGAGGAAAAGGCGATGTCGTTGCCACCGAAGCTGACCGTTCCGATGATCCTGTTCTTCCTGCCCGCCTTGTTTATCGTGATTTTGGGGCCAGCAGGGATTGAGGCATCAAGCCTGTAATTTTAGCTGATTAGTTTTTCCAGTTTTGGATGGTGCGCGGCCCAAGTAAAACAGGGGCGCGCAAATTTTCGTCAGACGGCGCCTGTACTTCGGCTTCTTGCTCCTTATCAGAATCTTTTTTGCTGTTCTTGACCGGAACGACCTTTACTGTTGTTTTCTTTTCCGCTTTTTTCTTCTCTGCTACCGGTTTTGGATTTTCCAGTGCGGGGTCGTTTTCTAGTACCGGTTGAGGCCTTGCATGAGTTTTTACAGGTGCGACAGAAGATGCCGCAGCCGGTTCGACTTTTTCAGCCGGTGTGTCCGGTTTTGCGTTAGGCTTTGGCGCAGCCGGCGCCGTTGTTTCACGCAACGTGGAAATAATCCGGTAGTTGCGTTCGATTTCCATGCGGTTTGGTGATGTTTTGCGTGCGCGTTCCAGAACCTTGATGGCCTCATCCAATTTACCCTGTGATGCAAGGTTGAGGGCGAGGTTGTTCAGGATTGGGGCCGGGTCGCCGCGCCAGTATTCTATACCGCGGCGGAAGGCAGTTTCGGCTTGCTCGTGATATTCCTGAGCATCCAGCGCGGTTCCCAGTGCAAGGAAAGCACGGCCGTTTTCCGGCAGGATGGTGATTGTTTCGCGGGCGCGCAGTTCGGCGTTTTTAAAGTCACCTTCAGACAAATGGATCATGGCCATTTCGGTCAGCGCTTCCGGGTATGGTTGTTCGCCGCTGATGAACGGTTTTAAAACTTTCTTCGCGACCTGAAGTTGGCCGTCATTGCGCAAGGCGCGGGCATAGCGGATTGAAATGTCCGGGTCGTTCGGTTTGAGGGTCAGGATTTCTTCAAAAATCTTGATCGATTCCTGCGGGTTGTTTGATGTTTCCGCACGGTCGATTGCTTCGGCAAATGCAGTGTCCAGACGTTCACTGACATTGTTCGCTGCCTGTTTTGCTGTGGGCTTTCCGCCGTTTTGGTGTGCAGTTTGTGTTGTCTGACATGCGCCGAGGAGCAGTACTGCACTGACGGCAAGCGTAGAGGTTAGCAAACGCGCGTAAAGTTCTGTCTTATGCATTTTTATCCCACAGTCTGGTTGGTTTTTCACTATTCCTGTTGCAGAGCTTCCTGCAATGCTTCCGGCAGGGCCGGACCTTCCGGTGTTTCATCCGGCATAGCACCGCCAGCAGCATTGCCACCTTCGGGTTGCTCTACACTGATTTCATGGCACATATCGGGACAAAAATAAACACTTGTTGCGCTACAGGCACCATCGCCTGCATTGACGCAGCTGCGGCGCACACGCACATATTCCTGTTTCGGGGAGGCGACAATCGCGTGGCGCTGCATGATGACATCGCCGTTGCGGTCCAGAATGGAGAAATGAGTAGCACCGGGTACGCGCGGAATAAGCACGACAACACGCGGTGTATCCAGCAGGACGCTTAGATGTGCAGGATTGCCAACCACGACGCTGACTGCATCGCGGTCAAGGCGAACCAGTTCCGATTTATCGGGCGTGAGGCGGATCATGGGATGGGTTTCCGTCAGGGCGCTGCCATCCCTGGTGTTTTCAGGCTGCGGTACGGCAACATCAAAGATGCTGTCTTCCGGCACATCCAGCGGCGCTTTTTGCGCTTTTGCAGGGAAAGGCATTAAGATTAGGGCTGTGAGAGCAATATAAAGAGTGTTTTTCATGTGCGTTTTTCGGCGTTTGTTTAAGGGGAAGTAGGCAGAAACTGAGAATAAGTGACGTATTTCTTATAGTATAACCCTTATAAATCAGCCAATCACGTCTTTTTTGTTCCAATTTATGAAAAATTGTGCAGGTTTGTGATTTTTTTACGTTTTGATGAAAATTTGCCGCAGAGGGGCGGAAAATTATGCCATAATTACAAAGTGTTGATCTAAAATGACGGGAAATCCGTATTACGTAAAAAATTAATAAAATTTTATGTATTTTTCAATAGACTGTAAGATGAGGAGATGAATATGCCGTTACGGGCTGAAATGACAGATAAAACCCTTTGTTCTCAGCGGGGTTTCTCGCTGATCGAGCTTTCCATTGTCCTTATTATTATGGGTATCCTCGCTGTCCCTCTTATTAATGCCTATGAAAGTTATAAACAAGAGCATGCGTTCCTGAGGAACCAGAGTGCTTTGGAAGCTGCGTCTGTTGGAATTGCCAGTTTTTATGCCAAAAACGGCAAGTATCCTTGTCCAGCGGATCCGGCTTTGGCGGTCACAGCTCCCACGGGCGGTGATGAAGTCCGTGTTGCAGGGAATTGCGTGGCATCAGGTGCGATTCAGGTTGGACCCGGAACAGATTTTCTTGGAACCGGCACGGCCACTGACTGGGATTTCGACGGTACGCCCGACAGAATTTATGTAGGGGCCGTTCCGTTCAAATCTATAGAAGTTTCCTTGCTAGATGCGATCGACAGTTACGGTAACAAGATGATGTACGCGGTCAGTGAAAATATGACCCAGCAGGGTAGTGATAACCGCGGTTCTATTCAGGTCATGATATATGATGCCGGAAACGACACGGTATCCGGTAGTGTGCAGATCCGGCTTAACGCTGCAAACGTGCCTGTTAATGATGTTTCACCGCTTGACGGTTTGCCCGATGAGGGGGGCAGACATTATGTTCTGTTCACAACCGGTGCGAATGGTATTGGCGGGTTTACCCGCGACGGATTTGCTTTAGGCGGGTGCGCGCCCGATGCAAACCAGTCAGGGGATGACGAGAATTGTGACGGTGATGGAGATTTCCTGAGAAGCGGACATACAGATATTGCAGGTCCAAGATATTTTGATGATTTGATTACGGACAGTTCACAAAGTTTTAGTAATTTGTGGGCCATCGATCTGGGTACGGACAGTATGTACAATACCAACTTTGGTAATGTCGGTGTTGGGACAGACACACCGACAGAGAAGCTGCATGTTGCCGGTAACCTGAAGGCGACCAAGGTTTATTCTCAGGAGTTATGTGATGATAGCGACAACTGTTTTCTGCCGGAATCCATTGGCGGTAACCTTGATCCGGATGGTGATAACGACTTTTCAGACAGAACGGGCGGCATGGAATGTGTGTCCGGCGGTCAGGTTATGGTCGGCATTAGTGAAGGCAGGGAGCTTTGTGACGACATAAGAATTAATGTAGGTGCCGGGACATGTCCTGAAGGTGAGTATGTGTCAGGTATTGCCGCGGATGGGAGTATTATATGCAAGTAGATATAGGTGACATCATGCAAAGGGAAAAATCTTCCGGTCATACGCTTTTGGAAATGGCGATTGTTATAATCGTATTGGGGCTTATTGTTGCCCCGATGATGGCATTGTACGGGCGTTACAAAGACCAACAGATGCTTGAGCAAACAATGCAGAATGTTGCTTATATACAAAAGCAAATGCAGCAATATAAATTTGCGTACGGCGTCTTCCCGTGTCCTTCGGCGTTAGATACGGCGCCGGGAGTGGGGTCGCACGGTATTGCAACGGATTGTGGAACAACGCCAACGGCGGCCGGAACATGTGCCAACGGGATATGTATTCAGAATTCTGTTTCGCTAGTGAATGACGGTAGTGTGCCGCCACCAGCCGCACCCAACATGGTGACGCAGACAATCAGAATTGGCGCCGTTCCTTTTTTAACGCTGGGGATTGATGAGCGCTATTCGTATGACGGGTATGGTAACAAGCTGACCTATGCCGTGACGGAGCAGCTGGCGGACGATCCGGATAATTTCTTCCCCGGGGCCGGAGGCATTGAAATTGAAGATGAAAACGGAAATTCTACTTTGAGCGGAAGCGGGCTTGCCCAATTTGTTGTTCTTTCGCACGGTAAAGACGGAAATGGTGCGCATAACAAGTTTGGAACTCCGCTGCCTTGTAATGCGGCGGCGCTGGATGGAGAGAATTGTGACTTTTTGACCGGTACGAACGGTGCGGTCTTTAGCTCGATGCCAAGAAGCACGTCCGGTGATGCCAATCACAATGATGATTTTATTGTTTACTCGGAAATGTCAGACGAGCAGGACAACTGGGAGCAAACAAACGCCAATGCCATAGATATCAGTGAGCGGTTAAGCAACCCTGATTCCGTATTGGGTGTTGGGACAAGAAACGATGTAGATGCGGATATGAGAGCGCAGGTTGAAGGGGATGTCTTGTTGACCCCTAATGCGAATGCCGCACAAGGTGCCGGCAAGATGATTGCCGACGCGCTGGTTGATGGTAACGGTACATTGTGTCCCCATGATAACGACCCGGCTTGTCTGGAAATCAGAGGGCTTGGTGGAGAATTGGACCCTGCTACTCTCGCGGATGGTACATCAGCGACAGGAGGGATGGGGTGTCCTCCAGGACAAGTAATGGTCGGTATTTCAAATAGCCGCGCTATTTGTCGAGAGCCCTCATTCGATTGTCCGAACGGAACAGTCTTGCGTGGATTTGACGGTAACGGCAAAGCCTTATGCGAAGAACGGAAATGCCCGTCACAATTTGAAAGGCTATGTCCGAACGGTATGGGCTTTACCCTGCCTGTTACAAGTCAGGGAGAAACGGTTTCTGTCACAGACAGAGGAACAACACCATCCAGCGGTGATCCGTTCGAAAGAACCGCTGATTTCACCTGTGAGGCGGGTGGCGAGTGGTCCGGTCCGCAAAATCAGGATGGCGCTTGTGAATGTACGGCCGTTGGAGCCGGTGACCCCGGGAATATCCGAAACATTAACTGTCCGAACCGCGATCCTGGTAATTTTACACCCTGTCAGGGGCAAGGGCCGGGCTTTACAGGTTCAGGTACGCAGACATATACAAAAGAATGTCCGTCCGGAAAGCAAACATGGTCAGGTGTATCTGGATGTACTTGCCAGGGTTTTCAGGCCTGTAGACAGCAGGCATGCCCCGGCGGAGGCGGAAGCTATACAGAGCGCGCAACAGTTGTTTGTAGCGGCGGTAAACATCAACGATCCGGTTCCTGGGTCAGGGATAATGCAGAATACAACGCTTGCCCAACGGATTGTCAAAACACAACAAAACGCGAAACCAGAAGTTGTCCGGATGGGCAAAGCGGTGAAAGCTGGCGTAACCGCGTTACGGATTGTAAAGGCAATGTGAGCTATACCAACTGGCAAGACAATTGTGGTGGCAATTGCAATCCAAACCAGACGCGTGAAGATCTGTTGCCTTGTACAGGCGGAAAAATTTCAGA
>JAUHXT010000068.1 GCA_030426925.1 Alphaproteobacteria bacterium
CCAGTCGTTCAGAGGCGGTTTCCAGCGCAACTATCGTGTTTTCAAAGGTGGCTTCACCGGACGCGGCCTTGATGGCTTCTATATTGCCGCGGGCTTCCTCAATCGCCTGTTTGACGGCGGGCAGGAAGTGGGAGCCTTCGATTTTATCAAAGGGGGGCGCCTGATGCGGCAGGTCAAAGGGTGCGAGAAGCGGATTGGTACTCATAATAAGTGATTTAACCTTTTCTTTTTTGTAACCAGTTCCCTATATGGAAGGGATGAAAGGGGCTCCTGTTTCGGAACAGTTTGATGACGTTTATTTTTCCGCCGATAACGGGCTGGCGGAAACGCATCACGTGTTTTTAGAAAATAATGATCTTCCGGCAGCTTGGCAAGGGCGGGAGCGCTTTGTTATCGGGGAAACGGGGTTTGGCACGGGGCTGAATTTCCTGGCGGCATGGAAAATGTTCGTGGAAACCGCACCAGCGGACGCGCAGCTGCATTTCGTATCATTTGAGCAATATCCGTTAAGAGCGGAGCGTATACGCGAGGCCTTGCAGGTGTTTGAGGGGGAGTTAGGGCCCTATATCAGTAAGTTTTTGGCGCATTACCCGCTGACGATTCCCGGATTTCACCGCATTGTTATTGATGAGCGGATTTTCCTGACCCTGATTTTCGATGATATCAACACCGCGATGCCGGAATTACAGGCGCAGGTCGATTGCTGGTTTTTAGACGGGTTTACCCCGGCCAAGAACCCGGAGATGTGGACGGGCACGGTATTCAGCAATATGGCGCGGCTGAGTGCGCCGGAGGCAAGTTTTGCGACATTCACGGCAGCGGGGGACGTGAAGCGGGGATTAAGAGAAGCCGGTTTCGAGGTGCAAAAGAAAGACGGGTTCGGGCGCAAGCGCGACATGCTGGCCGGTCATTATCCGGGCGAGCGGGGGCCGGGAAACATTCCAAAACCGCATGTTGCGATTATCGGAGGGGGGCTGGCCGGCACATCGTGCGCGTTCGCGTTGAAACGATACGGATTATCGCCGGTGATTTATGAATCGGGGCAAGGACTTGCGGGCGGTGCTTCGGGTAACAAATACGGGTTATACAATCCGCGTTTTTCAGCGTTCCGGTCGGTGGAATCAGATTTTTATGCCACGGCGTTTGCACAAAGTATGCGGACATTCGATACGATGGAGGATATCGGGCAGGACGCGGTGGGGGCGTTGCACCTGATAACATCCGAAGACAAGGACAAGCGGTTTCATAACGTATGTGAGCATTGGGGATGGCCGGAAGAGGGGTTGTCGATTGTCGATGCGGATATGGCCAGTGATATTGCGGGTATAGGAATAAAACAGGACGCACTGTATTTAAAACATGCCGGCGCGGTCAGCCCTGCGAAGCTTTGTGTTTCATATGCAGGCGATATCGAGGTGAAGACAGGACAACGGGTGGAGGATTTGAACGCGCTGCCGGAAGATATCGTGATTTTAGCGTGCGGGTTCGGCGCAAAAAATTTCGTGCCGTGGCTGCCCATTCATAGTGTGCGGGGGCAGGTGAGCGAGATTGAGGCGACGGACGTTTCGGCAGCGCTGCGATGTAACCTGCATTTTGGTGGATATCTGTCCGCCGCACGCGATGGTGCGCACATGGTGGGGGCGACGTTCCAGAAATGGCTGGAGCATACCGACACCTTGAGCGATGACGATGCGGACAATATCGCGCGGATGCAGGATGCCATTCCCGCACTGGCCCAGCAGCAATTCAAGGTTTTGTCATCGCGCGCGGGATTGCGGACATCATCACAGGACCGGTTCCCGATTGCCGGGGCATTGCCGGGGGACAAGCGGGTCTTTATGACCACCGCGCACGGGTCGCACGGAATCGTTTCCTCGCTCGCCTGCGCGCAGTTGATTGCCGACCAGATTACAGGCGCGCCGGAAAGCCAGCCGGTGGCATCGCAGGGTAGCCTGTCGCCGGTGCGGTTTATCGAGCGGGCAGCGAAAAAAGGGCGGAAACTGGAGGGTTTGCCGCCGGATTTGAAGTGAAAATTTTTGCGGATTCGGGCGCTTTTGGCCCGTTTTTTTATGATATACTGTAGACTGGTGTAGTCTGGAATATATCCAAGGTGGGGTTATGTATTTAATAATAAAAGAAAAAATTTCTAACTGGGTCCAATCAATCAATGGTGCGACCGCGATCGAGTATTCTTTACTGATTGCCGGAATAGCGATGGTTCTGACGGTTGCCGCGTTCCTTTTAGGGGATGAAATCGGGCCATTGTTCGACGACCTGATCGCCGGCATGCAACAGTAAAGCACCTTCGTTTCATTTGGGGTGTGTTGCTGCGTCGCTCATGTACTATTTGTACACTTCGCTCCTGAAGCAACGCCAAAGGCGTTGTTCAGTTTTAAGGGGCAAACAAATCTTCGATTTGCTTTGCGCGCCTGCCCCAAATAAAACGCTGTTTGCTTTATAAAAAATGCTCGCTACGCTGCGCCCGGCGCAGTCGCGCCGTTACAATTTTAAAAGCATTGCTTTTAAAGTCACTATACTTACTCATAGCGCGATTCTCAGGCTTTTGTCGGGCGGTCAAAACACTGTTACTTATGCTTGCGTTCTGGAAAACGGTTGGTGGTTTTCCGGTTTGCGTTGATCTTCCAAAGCAGTAAATGTTAAAAATGTAGGGTTTTTCGTTTTGCAAAATACGAAGAGGGGGAACCGGATTTGTATTTGATTGCCCTTTCGGGGTTTATCGTTGCGTGCGCCGCATTGTTTTTCGGGCGCAGGGTCGCGTTGCAGTTTGGACTGGCCGACGAGCCGGGCGGACGCAAGACGCATACGCATGCTACGCCACTGATTGGCGGAATCGTGATCATTCCCGTTTTTGTCGCCAGCCTGTTTTTCGCCGGGATTGCTGCGGAGTACTGGGTGCTGATTGTCTCAGCGCTCTTGCTTTTGCTGATGGGTGTCGTTGACGATTTCTATCCACTGAATGCTTCGTTGAAATTTGCGCTGCAGGTCTGGATCGCGTGTTTCGTTGTCGTGTTTGGCGGTGTTGAGGTGGTGAGCCTCGGTTATCTGTTCGGGGAAGAAGAAACCTACACGTGGATATTTTCCAAACCGTTTTCCGTGATGTGCCTTGTTGTGCTGATGAACGCGATGAACATGATTGACGGGCTCGACGGGTTATCGGGCGGGTTGGCCGCTGTTATCCTTGGGGTTCTTGCGCTGGTATCGGTATTGGCGGGGGTTCCGGACAACGCTGCAGTCATCGCCCTGATACTTGCGCCGCTGGCCGCGTTTTTAGTGTTTAATATGCGTTATCCGGGGCATGCCAAGGCATCCGTCTTTATGGGCGATGCGGGGACGCTGGCGCTTGGGCTTATTCTCGGCTGGTTTGCCATCCGGTTCGCACAGGCGCCGCAGGCCGTGATGGTTCCGTCCGTTGTGCCGTGGATTATCGGTTTGCCGGTTGTGGATACTTTTGCTGTATATCTGGTTCGGGCGATGGACGGCAAAAACCCGTTCCAGCCGGACCGCTCGCATATTCATCACAGGCTGGCGGACAATGGTGTGCCGGATGGGCGGGCAACCATGATGATAGTAGGGTTTACGTTGTTCAGCGCGTTGGCTGCTGTGTTGTTGGAACGTAGCGGTGTACCGGACGTTTTAATCCTTGGAGCATGGATAGCGTTCTTTTTTATCCACATCGGGTTGTCATTTCGTCCACATTATTATGCAAGCCTGTTCCGCCGGTTTTCTTGACGGTTTTTGCGCTCTCACATAGCCTTGTGTAATGAAAAGAAGTCTGTTCGGATTCCTAGCCATCTCTACGAGTTTATATCTTCTTGCCTGTTCGGGTGAACCGAACAAAATTGCGGGCAAGGATTCGGCCATGCCGCCGCCGCAGACAAAAATTTCCGCACAGCCAAAGGGACTGAACCTGATGTCGCCGACGATACCGTCAGCGACCAAGGTTGCGGTACGTGACGGCGACGATTTGAACCCGAATCCGGCGCCCAAGGTTGAGGAAACGGCGGCGTTACCCGCCGGACCGTTAACACCGGAACCGCAGATTACGTTCGACGAGCCAAAATTACAGACAGCGGCAATGCATTCTGCGCCGCAGGCCGGAATTTCCGTTGAGAAGGCCGCATCGGAAGCCGCCGTGCAGCAGGCGATCGATACCGCACCGCCGAACGGAAAGCCGGATGTGGAAACGCGGATTGCGAATTTGGAGGCTGCGCTGGCGTCGCTGCGCGCGGATTACGACCGGATTATCCCAACGTTTAAAACATTGTCAGTGAATACGGACAGGCTTGTCGGTTTGCTTGACCAGTTAGAAGCGAACGGAGGCGTGGCATCCATCGCGCCTGCCGCCGGAACAGAAGAGCCGCAAATGGCGGTCAGCGCGCCGGTATCCGCAGACGGCAGCACACTGGTGCGCGGCGTGCGGTTCGGCATGCACCCGGACAAGGCGCGGATCGTGATCGACGTGTCGTCACCGACCGAGTACAGCTATGACATCGACAACATCGAAAAAGTGATGATGATTTCCCTGCCGCATGCGAACTGGAAGACCGTCGCGCAGCGCATGAATATCGGATCCGACATTGTCGAGTCGTGGACATACCAGCCAGGCCCGAATGGCGGGTCCGCGCTTGTGCTGCAATTAAAGGGCGCGGCAAAAGTGATCGGGCGTAATGCGCTTCCCGCCAATGGCGGCAAGGGTCCCCGCATCTACATTGATATAGCCAAGGGCTAGAAAGCTTCCATCGTTCCATTTGGAGTGCGTTGCTGCGTCACTCATGTACGTCATGTACACTTCGTTCCTCAAGCAACGCCAAAGGCGTTGTTCAGCTTTAAGGGGCAAACAAATCTTCGATTTGCTTTGCGCGCCTGCTCCAAATAAAACGCTGTTTGCGTTTTTGGTATAATGAGATCAGGTTTTCATCCAGCGTTCCATGACTGCGGTGGCCGTCAGGTCGCCGGTGACGTTGATGGTTGTGCGACACATATCGAGGATGCGGTCGACGCCGAGGATAATCGCAATGCCGTATTCGGGCACGCCGATACCAACAAGAATAGTGGCCAGTACCACGATACCCACGCCCGGCGTTCCGGGCGTACCGATGGACGCGCCGATGGTTGTGAGGAGAAGCAGGACGGTTTCCGATGCCGTTAATTCCACGCCGAAAATCTGACACAGGAAAAGGGCGGCGATTGCCTGGTACATTGCCGTACCGTCCATGTTGATGGTCGCGCCGACGGGGATGGTAAAGCGCGCGACGTCCTGTGATACGCCGAGTTTTTCCTCCGCCGCCTGAATAGACAGGGGCATGACCGCCGCGGATGACGAGGTGGAGAATGCAAGCAACTGGACTTCACGAATTTGCGCGAAAAATTCCAGCGGATTGCGTTTTGCGATCAGGGAAATTATGCCGACGTACACACCAAGCATGCAGACAAGGCCGACAATGACGGTCATGAAGTAGGCGGCGACGCCGGCAAGCGCGTCATAGCCGATGCGGATGATGACTTCGCATATCAAGCCAAAGACAGCGTAGGGAGCAATGGCCATGGCCCATGAAATGATTTTCATGGTCGCGACCTGTCCGAAGACGCATAAATCATGGAAGGGCTTCGTGGTTTCTTTGGGCAGGGTCAGCATGACGATGCCGATTAAGATCCCGGCAATGACGATTTGCAGCATATTGCGTTCGAGGCTTGCCTGCGTGAAATTTACGGGGATCATGTTCGCGATGCGCTGCGGGATTGTCAGGTTTTCAAATGTTTGTGCGGGAACCACGGAAGCGGTAGCGTCAATCGTGCTTTCGACAAAGGCGGCGTCCACGAATTGTCCGGGTTGGATGAGGTTAACGAGCAGGATGCCAATGGAAATAGAAACGGCCGTGGTCGCGACAAAATAACCAAACAGGCGGAAGCCGATATTTTTTAAAAAGCCGAGATCGCCGCTGGTGGTAATTCCCAAAATGATGGAGCAGACCACGAGGGGGACGATAACCATTTTGATGAGGCCAAGGAAGATGATGCCGGGCAGGGCGATCCAGTTTCCAACATCATACGCCGTTTGTTCGGGCAATATCGCGCCGCCGGAAGGGGATATGGCCAGTCCCACGGCGATTCCCAAAAACAGGCCGATGAGGATTTTTATCCATAAATGCTGTGCTATCAGGCTTTGAATCGAGCGGTGGAGGCTTTTGCCACGCGCGCTTTCAGGTTTTGAAAAGTTCATTTGATGCCCCTTCTTTTGAGGTTTATGCTACCAAAGGCGCCGCAAACCCCCTAATTTTTTTTCGAAGGGTTTAGTACGGGGTATCGTAAGAAGGACATAACGAGCCAAATAAGGAGAAAATAATGTCGAAGAAATGGATTTTAATGATGGGTGCAGCAGCCCTGGTACTGCAGGCAAGCCCGGTTCTGGCCGACAACCATGGTGGTAAGCATCATGGCAAAATGTTTGAAAAGCATGACACCAATGGTGACGGTGTGATTTCGAAAGAAGAATTCCTGTCGCATGCGGAAGACCGTTTTAGCAAAATGGATACGGATGGCGACGGCAGCGTCACAAAAGAAGAAGGTGAAGCCGCGAAAGCCAAGATGAAGGAAAAGTGGAAAGAAAAGCGCGAGAAAATGAAAGAGCGCAAGGACGCCACTGAATCCGACAGCGGAGAATCATCAGACGAATAAGTTCGCAGGAACCCAATGGCAAATCCCCGCACCAGCGAGGACAGTGACGAAAGCCTGATGATCCGCATCCAAGAAGGAGATCATCAGGCTTTCGCTGTACTGGTGGAACGCCATACGGACAGATTTTACGCTGCGGCTTACAGGATGCTGGGCCATACAGGAGATGCAGAAGACATGGTACAGGACGCGTTTTTAAAGTTGTGGGACAACCCGTTCCTTTGGAAAGAAAACCAGGGAGCGAAGTTCACGACATGGTTTTACCGGGTGGTTACGAACATGTCGATCGACCTGATCCGCAAGCGCGGAAAGGCAGTTGCATCCGACATGATGGAGCTGCATGAAGATGACCGTGATTTGCAGGACCAGCAATACCAGGATGCGCAGGAGCAAGCGCAGCTGGAATCCGCGATACAGGCATTGCCGGACAAGCAACGGGCGGCGCTTAACCTGTGCTTTTATGAAGGTTTGAGTAACAAGGATGCAGCGGACGTTTTAGGGGTGCAGGTGAAGGCGCTGGAATCACTTTTGATGCGCGCGAAAGCCGGTATACGCGATTATTTAACGCGGGAAGGAATTTTGGAAGAAAGGGAGAGAGCATAACAATGAGCGACGATTTAGACAGAGTATTGTGTAAACGATGCACACCACAAACGCCGCACGGACTGGCGCAGCGAATTATTGCACAAGCGGCCGCACGGTCGGTGCGTGCGCCGATGGGGGTGATGGATGAAATCGCCTTTATGTTTATGGTGCCGCGCCCGGCCTTTGCCCTGGGCTTAAGTGTTTTACTTGGGCTTTTTATCGGGTTTGAGGCGGGCGGTTTGACGACCCTTGCCGATCAGGACTTTACATCGTTCCTGGTTGTTGATGAAGGAGGATGGTTATGAGCCGGACACTCAAGGTTATCTTTACAGTCTCTATCCTGCTGAACATTCTTTTGATTGGCGCCGGCGTGGGATGGTATCACAAAAAATCCCAGTGGCCGGGAGGATATGAACGTCCGAAGATCAGCGATGAATCCCGTGAGGCGATCCGCAGTAGTTTCAGGCAAGCGCGCAGTGAGATGAAGCCGATTTTCGAAGAGATGCGCGCAGCGAAAGCAGGCATGGAAGAAGTGTTGTCCGCGCCGGAATTTGACGAGGTAGCGTATGATGCGGCGGCCAAAAAGCTGCTGGATACACGTGACAAATTGTCGAAAGCCATGGCAAACAATGCGAAAAATTTCCTGGAAGACCTGCCGCCCGAAGACCGTAAGGCGATGGCCAGACATATGGCCGAAAAGATGGGCGGCGGCGGTCACCGCAAAAAGCATAGAAAGCCGGAGAACCGTCCTGAATCAGCCCCTTCCGAGGAGTAAATTTGCGATTCTGACCGTCAAAACCCTATAATAAACATAGGGAATTTTGACCGGAAAGGATAATCATATGTCAGGTTTCGGACGTGGCGGATTTAATAATGGAGCAGGTGAGGATAAAGAGGTCCTGATCGGTAAGGTGGAGGACATTACCCATTCACCGGAGAAAGGGCGCCAGCGTTTGATTGTCCGGGAAAAGACATCTATGCGGCAGGCCGTATCAGTTGATTTGAAAACAACGGAAGTATCGAAGGTCAAGCGCAAGGAAACATACAAGTTTGAAGTTGAAGAGCGATTTTCGGAGTCCAAATACGGACAGGAGAAAAGCCGCTTTGCAACGACCAAATATCATAGTTATCTGGCCGATGAAGCGCCCACAGTATGGAACGGACCGGGCGGGGACGTGGAAAATAAATGGGACCGTTTTGGCGGCGGCGGTGGAAAAAGCGGGACATTCCGCGGCGGCGGTTCCAACTCCAAATTCTGAGCTTCGATCGTTTCGCCTGAATAGCGTCACTCATCGCTCATGTACTATTTGTACACTTCGCTCTTCGTTCCTAATTCAGTCAAAACGCTCTTTGCTCTTGCGTGAGCATTTTCTTACAGGTTTTCGTCTTTGAATTGCTGGTGGCGCATGCGGAAAGCATGGGCTTTTTCCGGCGTTAAGGTGTTTTTGCAATGATGGCAGGAGACACCTTTTTCGTATTCGTCTTTATGGGTGTCTTCTTCGGATAGTGGCATGCGGCAGCCATAGCACAGCATATAGGGGCTTTCTTCCAAATCCTGACCAACTGCGACGCGGCGGTCGAAGACGAAGCAATCGCCTTTCCATTTGCTTTCATCGGCCGGGATGGTTTCAAGGTATTTTAAAATGCCGCCTTTGAGGTGGTAGACCTCTTCAAACCCTTCGGCGAGCATGTAGGATGACGCCTTTTCGCAGCGGATGCCGCCGGTGCAGTACATGGCGACTTTTTTGTTTTTCTGCGGGTCGAGGTTTTTCTTCACGTAGTCCGGAAATTCGACGAAGGTCTGCGTTTGCGGGTCGGTTGCGCCATCAAACATGCCAACGGCGGTTTCATAAGTGTTGCGCGTATCGATGACGACCATATCCGGATTTTCATCGAGTAGTTTGTTCCAGTCTTCGGGTTCCAGATAGGTGCCGACCTGTTTTGTAGGGTTGGCCTGTGGCTGGCGCAGGGTGACGATTTCTTTTTTCTGGCGCACCTTCATACGGCGGAAGGGTTTTTCAGCCGCGTGCGAATATTTCAGTTCGCCAGCGCGGACGCCGAGTTTTTCATCGAGGTAGTCGATAATGGCATCGAGGCCGGATTCAGGCCCGGCAATAGTGCCGTTGATGCCTTCATTCGCCAGAAGCAGCGTGCCGCAAATGTCGTGTTTCAGGCACTCGGCCTTTACCTGCGCCTGCAGCGGCGCGGTGTCGGCTATTTCGACGAAGCGATATAATGCGGCAACTTTCCAATTCATGGCGGCCTTTTTACGCTGATTTTCGCAATGTTGCAACGGGTTCGTGGGAGAACAGGCCACGTTTCAGGGTTTCGCAGAGGGTGTCGCTGATTGCGTTCATGCGGGCCGAGGGCCGCCATGCAGCCCCGATATCACGGGTGGGGGTGGGCTGTTCGAACGGTATCAGGTCAAGGCCGCTTCCCAGCCCGCTTTGTGCGGCCATTTCCGGCAGGAGGGTCATGCCGTATCCGTGGCGCACCATTTCGATGAGGGTGGGCAGGCTGCTGGCGCGAAAGGTCTGCCATGTTTCGCGGGGAGAGAGGGCGCAGGCCTCCAGCGCATGATCGCGCAGGCAGTGGCCGTCTTCGAGCAGCAGCACCCTGTGATTTTTCAAATCCGACAGGCGCATGGTTTTTTGCGCCATGCATTGCCCCTTGGCGATGGCGGCGACGAATTTTTCCTGTTTCAGCACTTTGTGTTTGAAGTCACCAACGGGATAGGGGAAGGCCATGAGCGCAAGGTCGATTTTTCCTTCGCCCAGTTGATTGAGTAGGCGGGCGGTGAGGTCTTCATGAATCTGCAATTCCATTTTCGGGAAGGTTTCTTCCAGCAGCGGCAGGATATCCGGCAGTACATAAGGCGCGATAGTTGGAATAATGCCGATACGCATGGGCCCGGCCAGCGGGTCGGTCAGGGTTTGGGCGCGTTCGACCATGTGTTCGGCCTGGCGCAGCATCAGCTTCGCGTCCTTGTATAAATCCTGCCCGAAGGGAGTGAGGGTGACTTTTTTAAAGGAACGGTCAACCACGGGCTGGCCCAGCAGGTCTTCCAGTTCCTTTATCCCCGCGCTTAAGGTCGATTGGGTCACGCAGCAGGTTTCCGCCGCGCGGATGAAGGACTGGTGCTCCACAAGGGCGCAAAGATACTGTAATTGCCTGAGTTTCGGGTACATATTATCGATTTAGCAGATTGTGGCGGATAATTTCAATCGATTTTTTCGATTGAATGACACGAAATTACTCATTGGCATTTCGCGGCGCAATATTGCACTTTGAGCCTATAAAGATTCAATTCACGAACATAAAGAAAGGACGACCCATGTTAGGTATTGGCGATAAACTCCCTGAATTTTCAGTGACAGGTGTGAAGCCGGGATTCATGAAGCACGAAGAAAACGGCGAAAGCGCATTCGAAGAGATCAACGAAAAGAGCTTCGACGGCAAGTGGAAGATCATTTTCTTCTACCCGAAAGATTTTACATTTATCTGCCCGACGGAAATTGTCGAGTTCGCGAAACTGAATGAAGAATTCGATGACCGCGACGCCGTTGTCATGGGCGGAAGCACAGACAATGAATTCTGCAAGCTGGCATGGCGCCGTGAACACCCGGACCTTGCGAAGCTGACACAATGGAGCTTTGCCGACACGAACGGTTCCCTGGTTGACGCGCTTGGTATCCGCGAGCCGATGGCCGGTGTTGCGCTGCGTGCGACATTTATTGTCGACCCGCACAATGTGATCCAGCATGTTTCCGTGAACGGCCTGAATGTCGGCCGTAACCCGAAGGAAACGCTGCGTATCCTGGATGCGTTGCAATCCGACGAGCTGTGCCCGTGCAACCGCGCAGTTGGTGGTGATACAATCAATGTAAGTGCAGAAGCTGAAAAGATTGCTGCATAAATTTAAAGTGCGTCATTGCGAGCCGAAGGCGAAGCAATCCATGTTGTCATTGGATTGCCACGTCGGCCCGAAAGGCCTCCTCGCAATGACGATTTTCAAAAAAGGAGATATGATCATGTCTATCGAAGCCATTAAAAACCGTATGCCGGACTACGCCAAGGACATTAAACTGAACCTGTCGTCACTGGCCAATGAAGATGTTTTGACACAAGCCCAGTTCTGGGGGTGTGCGCTGGCGTCTGCCATGGCGGCGCGCAATGAGTTTGTGATTAACGAGATTGCCAGCGAAGCGGCCGAACACATGTCAGCCGAAGCGCAACAGGCCGCGAAAGCCGCCGCAGCGATTATGGCGATGAACAATGTGTATTACCGTTTTGTGCATTTGGCATCATCACAGGAATACAAAACCATGCCGGCGAAGCTGCGCATGAACATCATCGGCAACCCAGGTGTGGACAAGCAGGACTTCGAATTATGGTCGCTGGCTGTTTCCGCGATTAACGGGTGCGGCATGTGCATCGACGCGCATGAAAGCGAGCTGCTGAAAGGCGGCATGAGCAAAGAACAGGTGCAGGCCGGTGTGCGAATCGCCGCCGTCATCAATGCCGCCGCCGCCATTATGGACGGCGAACAGGCTTTTCAGATGCCTATGGCCGCCGCTGCATAACCAGTTTCGATACGTAAACTTGAGA
>JAUHXT010000069.1 GCA_030426925.1 Alphaproteobacteria bacterium
TGTGATAGAACGAAATTGTAAGATTTCGTAAAACGCCGCCCATGTTCAGATTGCCAATACAAATAATCACCGCCCTGTTGCTTTTTTGCCTGCTGCCCTTCAAAGCGCAGGCATTGAGTATCGACGACGTGCGTTTCGGCGTTCACCCCGACAAAACACGCATAGTGCTGGAATTAAGCGAGGCAGTGGAATTCAAAACATTCGTCCTGCCGGACCCGTACCGCGTGGTTGTCGATTTGCCGGAATTTTCATGGCGGGTCGGCAGTATCGAAAAGCCGAGAGGCGCGGTTATTTCCAATGTCCGCCATGGGCTGCAAAAGCCCGGAATCTCACGCCTTGTCATCGATACGACACAGCCCGTCTCCCTACGCTCCGCCTTTGTCCTGCCTGCCGCGGCCGGGAAAAACAACCGCCTGGTCATTGATTTCGAACCGGTGTCAGCCGCGGCCTTTACACAAAGTAAGGACAAGGCCTTCGGCCGCCTGAACAGCGGCATTATCCCCGAAGCGCCACAGGAACAAACCGCAACGGCGGCGGTGGCCGTACCGCCATACAAACCGACACCATCTGCACAAATCGTCCCGCAAAAAAAACCGCCGTATAAACAGGTCAAACCAATCATCGTTATCGACCCCGGACATGGCGGACAGGACCCCGGCGCCGTCGGAGCCGGCAAGCGCAGGGAAAAAGATGTCGTTTTCGCCACCGCCAAAGAGTTGAAAGCCCAGCTGGAGCAAACAGGGCTGTATGAAGTCCGCCTGACGCGCACAACCGACAAATATCTCAAACTGCACAAGCGCGTCGAATACGCACGTAAACAGGAAGCCGATCTGTTCATCTCACTGCATGCGGATTCGATTGATAACCCCGGCGTGCGCGGCGCGTCTGTCTATACCCTGTCCGACAAGGCATCAGACAAACAAACCGCCATGCTGGCCGCACGTGAAAACCAGGCCGACCTGATCGCCGGGGTGGATTTAAGCCATGAAGACAAGGAAGTAGCCGACATTTTAATAGACCTGGCCATGCGCGACACGATGAACCAGTCCAAATTCATGGCCAATACACTGGTCGACACCATGGGCGCACGCGGCATGAAAATGTTGCCGCGTCCTCACCGTTACGCCGGTTTTGCAGTCCTGAAAGCCCCGGACGTGCCGTCTGTGCTGATTGAAATGGGCTTTATGTCCAACAACAGCGAGGCATCTATGCTGTCCACCTCTGATTACCAGCGCAAAGTCGCGTCTTCCATAGTAGACGGGATCAACGTCTATTTCTCCAAGGTGCGCAAAAACAACCGTACATAGGTCATAACACTCCCCTAATTGTTGTCATAATGCAACATTTTCAGCAAAATCCTTGAAAAAATTCAAAAAAATCTGAAAAAGGCCTTATCAACCAAAAAACAGTGTTGTATAAGAGAGCTTGGTTTACCTCCGGGGAAGCTATTTAGGATCCTATAGTTATCAACTACTTAAGTATGAGGACAAACATGAAAAAACTTATGACTACAGCTTTATTGCTTGGTTCAGTTGCCGGTGTAGCAGCTTGCTCAGCAACAGGTACATCTGAACTGGACGAAACACGCACTCAAGCTCCTTACGCTGAAGAGCGTACAGTTGGGTACGAGCCATACAAAGCTCCTGCTCCTGTTCGTAGTGCAGAACCAGTTTTCGAACAAACAACACGCAAGTAGTTTTTCGAAACATAAAGTTTAAAAGGCTGTCCTCCTCGTGAGCGACAGCCTTTTTATTTGTCCAGATTCACGGCATAATAATTTTCATGAAAACGGTTCTTTTTAAAATCATTATCTATGTGCTGTTTGTTGCGGCGGGCTTTTCGGTCTTTTCAGTCTTTTTTCACGGCCTGATCGCGCTCAACGCCTTGCCGGAAGGGGAAGCGGAAAGCGTTGTCTTCAGTAGTAACCTCTCACACGGCACACTTTACGCCTGGATGGCAGGAACCGTGGCCGGTCTGTTGTATTTCTGGCTGGAAACAAAGGCCAGGTTTTTCTTCCTGGCCTTGCCGGTACTCTTCCCGCTGGGATATTGCCTGTATTTTTCCGCTATAAACTAGACTAGTTCTGCCAGCTTTGGACAGAAGTAGAATAACGGGACCGGAAGTTTTTCGGGCGCTCGTCCTTCTTTTCGGCGTCTTCAGGCTTTTCTTCCACCGTTTCTGCTTCTTCACGGATTTGCGACACCTGCTTCAGCAGCGAGCCTTCCTTATATTCCGGACGAACGACCGTATAAACTTCGGCAGCATCGGTTTTCGCCTGCGTTAAAAGCGCCTGAAAATCGTCCTGAACCCGCGCACCGGGTGCCACGTCCTTATCAAGAACGGCAACCGGATAGCCGCTACGCTCTTTCGCAGCTTCCCTGACATTTTCCCAGTCAATCTGTTCAACGAAAGCCCCCGCTTTTTCAAGAATCAGCTTCATATCGTCCGCCGTAATCTCGTAAGACGACAAATCGGAGAGCTTTTCAACCTGAATCGCCTGGTCCTGCGTTGGGTGAACCTCTACATACATTTTATCGTCAATCCAGCCTACTTTGACCGGTTGGTCAACAATGCGCACCGGCGTGCCGACAGGAACCTGATAAAACAGCTCTTTAATCGTTTCCGGATACATACGGATACAGCCCGAAGAAATACGCCGCCCGATACCGTATGGCTTATTCGTGCCGTGAATCGCGTATTGCGGGAAACCAAGATACATCGCGTGCGTACCGAGCGGGTTTTCCGGCCCCGGAGGGACAACATCCGGCAATGTCGGGTCTTCTTGCTTCATCCGTTCGGTAGGACGCCAGGTCGGCTTTTCTTTCTTGCGCACAATAGATGTCTTGCCAAGCGGTGTGTTCAGCCCTTCACGGCCAATACCGATAGAATGAACAATCGGCGCGCCCCCATCCTTCGGGTAAAAGAAAATATGCATTTCCGGCAGGTTAATCACAATGCCTTCACGCGGCGCATCGGGCAATATATGCTGCTTGGGCAGGATAACGCGCGCGCCAGCACCCGGAATCCATGGGTCCAGTTCAGGGTTGGCCGCCATCATCTCCACGAATCCCAGATTGTTCCAGCGGGCAAGATGCACAAGCGTATCTTCATATGCCGCTGTATAGACTTCCATTTCCCCGACATAGTCCTTGTCATAGGCCGCAGCATGCACCGGACCTGCGCCAAGGGCGATAAGAAATGCGAAAGTGAAAAGGCGAGTCATATATGTCATTTATGCGTTTTCCCGTAATTTCTGTAAATGAAGCTGAACTTTGTCTATATATTGCGTTGTTGTCAACCATTCCGGAGCGTTGGTCCGGCCACACAAAAAAATATATTCATCGTGACAAGCCTTGCCCGGAAATAATTCGCGCTATGCTAGCAAATAGTTACGCTCAGCGCTACGTTACCGCAACATACCTTTGACATTATCCGCCGATGAACAATCAATGCTTAAGGATTCAATCTTCTGTTTCACCTGCGTAACGAAGGATTCAATTTTTTCGGAACGCGCAATTTCCTTTAAAATCCCTTTTTCACCGGGACTGGTCGCAATAAACAGGGACCGGTCAGACCCCAGCTTCTGCTTTTCAATACTGATCAGCGGCGTTTTGCCCGCCTCTTCCCGGAAGGATATGTAATACCGCCCGTCAATCTCGGCAAAGGAGAAGTCTTTGAAAAGGCCTTTATAGACATATTGACTGTATATCTGGAAAATAGCGCTGAATTCGCGCCGCGTGTACCCTATTTTTTTATCGTAGGCTGGTTTTTTAACCATAAAAGCCATTATATCACGACTTTATACTGGAATCACACAAGCTTTTGGATAAGATGGCTAACCAGCAAAATTAAAGGATTTAAAGTATGTCTGATATTTTTCGCGAAGTCGACGAAGCCCTTCAGGAAGACAAAGCCAAGGAATTCTGGCAGGAATGGGGATCGACCCTCATTATCTCTGCCATTGTCATGGTTCTGACTACGGGAATTTTCTCCGGCGTCCGGACATGGCAGGCAGCGCAAAAGGAAAAAGAGACAAGCCGCATCATTCAGGCCCTGGATGAAGCCGACACTATCCCGGCCTTGCTGGAAATTGCCGGGGATTCCAAAAAAGCGCAGCAAAGCATCGCAATCTTCGCCGCCGCGACCCTGTACCTTCAGGACCAGAAATTTGATGAAGCCGCACAGGTTTATGAAGACGGCATAAAAGACGGCGCATTGATCGCATCGCTCGAAGACCTTGCCCGTATTATGACCGTGCGCATCCGCATGGGCGAACAGCTCGAGGAAAGCGCAGGTCCGGGTTTCCTGGAAACGCTGGCGCCAGCCCTGAAAAATGAAAAAAGCCCTTGGTATTATCATGCAACAGCCGAAGCCGCGCTGGTCGAAGCCGAATACAACAATGATTACCAAAAGGCCGTAGACATGCTGGACAAAATTCTGGACGCCGAAAAAGCGCCGCGCGATTTGAAAGAGCGCGCAGCCGCCATGCAGCATGTATTCAGCATAAAGGCCGAAAAAGCGAACAATGAAAACACAAAACAGGAGGGCTAATCGTGAAAAAATTTTCCAGACCTCTCCTGCTTGCCGTTGCCTGTGTCCTTGCCGCCTGTTCCGGCGATGACAAAAAACCATTGGAAGGCGAACGCCTGTCCATCCTTGAATTGCAGGACAACCTGAAAATTTCCGAAGAAGGCGCCAGCATTCCCTTCGAAATGCCCAAAGTCTGGAAAAACGGCTACTGGCCGCAGGCCGGCGGCTACCCCAGCCACGTGCTGGAACATTTGTCATTAAATTCCGGCCCGCTGAAACGTGTGTGGAGCGCCGATATCGGACAGGGAAGTGAAAACGACCTGCCCCTGACCGCGCAGCCGGTTTCCGCCGATGGCCGTATATTCACGCTGGACACGGATTCGCGCGTCACCGCCTTTGACATCAAGACCGGTCGGGAAATCTGGCACATCCGCGTAGACGACCCGGACGAAGATGACGAAGTCATCGGCGGCGGTATCAGCCACAGCAACAATGTCCTGTATATCACCAGCGGCTTCGATGAAATGCTGGCCGTCAAACCGGAAAACGGTGACGTCCTGTGGCGCGTCAAATTGGACTCCCCTGCGCGCGCAGCTCCGACCATTTTGGAAAACCGCGTATTCGTCACCACATTGAACAGTTCGCTGTACGCTGTCGATGCCTCTAACGGTCAGGTTTTGTGGGAATACACCACCATCGGTGAAAGCGCCGGCCTTCTGGGTGCCGCCAGCCCCGCCGCCAACCGCGATATTGTCGTCCCGGCCTTTTCATCCGGTGAATTATACGCTCTGCGCGTTGAAAACGGGTCCGTTGCCTGGTCTGACAATTTGTCCAGCGTCCGCCGTTACGGCGGTGTGAATGTCATTTCAGACATCAAGGGGCTGCCCATTATTCACGACAACACGGTCTACGCCATCAGCTTCGGCGGCAAAATGGCCGCGATTGACGAACGCACGGGCGAACGTATCTGGCAAAAGGACATCAGCGGTTCGCAAACACCGTGGATTGCCGGAAACTCGCTATTCGTCTTTTCGTCCGAAAACCAGCTGGCCTCCATTGAACGCAAAACCGGTCAGGTTCGCTGGGTCAAGCAACTGCACCGTTACCAGAAACCGGAATCCCGTAAGGGCCCGATTAACTGGACAGGTCCTGTTCTGGCCGGTGGCCGCCTGATTCTGGCCAGTTCCGACGGACGGCTTTTGGAAGTAAACCCGGACAACGGCGAATACGTCCGTGAAAGCGATATCGGCTATTCCATTATGATTCCGCCGGTCGTAGCCGGGGATACGCTGTACCTTCTGTCCGAAAACGGCACTTTACTTGCGTACCGCTAACCACTAAACACTTAAACCATGTTCACATTGGCAATCATTGGCCGCCCGAATGTCGGCAAATCGACCCTGTTTAACCGCCTCGCGGGTAAGCAGCTTGCCATCGTGGACAACACACCGGGCGTCACCCGCGACTGGCGCGAAGCCGAAGGCTGGCTGCTGGACAAGCCCATCCGCCTGATTGACACCGCCGGACTGGAAGAAAGTTTCGACGACAGCATCCAGGGCCGCATGCGCAGGCAAACCGAAGATGCGTTAAAGCACGCCGACGCCGTGCTGTTCCTGATTGACGGGCGCGAAGGCCTGACCCCCGAAGACCAGCATTTCGCCCGCTGGCTGAGGAAACAAAAAAAGCCGATTGTTTTAGGCGTTAACAAGTGCGAACACGAACAAGCCGCCATGGCCGGAATGGCAGAAGCCTATTCACTGGGCTTTGGCGACCCGGTTCCGTTATCCGCAGAACATGGCCACGGCATCGAAGACTTGTACCACATGTTTGAACCGCACTTCCCCAAAGAGGAAGAAGAAAGCGGTAAAGACGAACAGGGCGCAGATATAGATTTCGAAAAAATCGACCTCGTCGAAGGCGACCTTGAATTCGAATTTGTCGACAAGGACGAAGACACACCGGAAAAGCCGGTAAAAATCGCCATCGTCGGCCGCCCGAATGTCGGTAAATCAACACTGGTCAACGCGTTGTTGGATGAACACCGTGTCATGACAGGCCCGGAAGCAGGTATTACCCGCGACGCCATCGCCATTGACTGGTCGTTCCGTGGCCGCACCATCAAGCTGGTCGACACCGCCGGCGTGCGCAAAAAAGCACAGGTCGCATCCGGGCGCGGCGCAGACAACATCGAAAAAATGGCGATAGAAGACACGATGCGCGCCATCCGGCTGGCGCAGGTTGTCATCCTTGTCCTCGACGCCGACAACATGCTGGAAAAGCAGGATTTGCAGATCGCCGACCATATCCTCGACGAAGGACGCGCAATGATTATTGCCGTCAACAAATGGGATGCGGTCAAGGACAAGCAAAAAGCGTTAGATCTTTTGAACTATAAGCTCGAAACATCGTTAGCACAGGTGCGGAACCTGCCCACCGTCACGATTTCGGCGCTGGAAAAGAAGAACCTTGGCATCCTGATGGACACTGTTTTGAAAACATATGACTTGTGGAACAGCCGCGTCGCAACCGCCAAGCTGAACCGTTGGCTCGCCGCAAAGGAAAGCCAGCATCCGGCCCCGCTGGTCAATGGCCGTCAAAACCGCCTGAAATATATGGCACAGATTAACAGCCGCCCGCCGACATTCGCACTGTGGTGCTCCGTACCGCAAAAACTTCCCGAAGCGTATAAGCGTTATATTTCAAACGGGCTGCGCGAGGATTTCGGCATACCCGGAATTCCTGTGCGTTTATTGGTACGGGCCAGCAAAAACCCTTATAAGTAAGATAATCTTTATCCGGGATAGCGCGATAATTCGCCGCGGATATTTTCACAGGCCAAACGGCGTCGCAATTCATTCGGATCATTATGACGTGACAGCAAATACCCAATCTTTACCGAAGCGGCAGCAGGACGCATGATACCGGTGGAAACTGCTCCCAGCTTGCTGGTCCAAGCTCCTGTACCATAGGCATCGTCTGCTATACCTTCAGGAACGCGCGTTCCGACTGCAACCAACTTGCCGTCACCGACCGCCTTGGCTATTGCCTGTACTAAAATACCTTTTTGCGGGATATTCCCGTTTCCATGCCCCAATAGCAATACCGCTCTGCTGGTTAGTTCAATCTGGCGTGCCATCCAGCTTTCCTGCCCCGGTTCAGCCTGTAGCACCGGCACGTCATGATGCTGCAATGGAATAAAGCGGCAATCACTGTTGGCATCCGTAAAATCTTTGCGAAGGGCTGCGACAGCATCCGGATTAATAACAAGGCCATCAAAAAAGCTATTCCCCAATGGATCAAAGAACGGCGTCCCCAAGGCGCTTTTACGCTGCGTTGACATTTTTAACAAATGAACACCGGACATGACCTTGGTATTCATACAAAAACTAACCCCCGGTACTTCAGTAGAATTTGCCGCATTATAAGCAAGAATAAAGTTATCGAGCGCATCGGTATTGGGTTTGGCCAGTGGGATCATGGAAGCCGTGACCGCCACAGGTTTTTGCAGACCTTCAAATCCAAAACTGAGTGCGGCAGAAATATAATCGGCCGTATCGGTTCCGATAATTGCAACAAACCCATCATAATCATTCATTTTCGCATCAATCATCGTGCCGATAAGATTCCATTCGTCGTGAGCAGCATCGCTGCTATCAATCGCGTCCGGCGCATGGATAAAATCGAAAGGCTTGGTGAAACCGGCATCAAGGCACTTCTGCCGCAGGAAAGGTTCAAACTCGTCCCCTGGCATCGGCGCATTGTCGCGCGACTGATCACGACCGCCGAATGTTCCACCAGTATATAAAACCAGAATGCGTTTAGACATAGAAGTTGTTACCAACAGTCATGTTTTATGTCAATAAAATCCTAAACGGGCTTGAAAATACATTTTCAAACAATTACATAGACTTAATAAACAGTTCAGCAAAGGATCCAAGATGATGAAACCCGAGGAAATCGAAACCCTGGTCACCGACAATCTCCCCCTGTTTACGGAGTATGGTATGCGGTTAATTGCAGCCATCCTGATTTTGATTGCCGGGTGGGTTATCGGCAACTGGGTTGCAAAACGGATTCATAATGTAAAACGGCTGGATCCGATGCTGGCGACATTCCTTGGCGGGTTTGCAAAATATGCAGTGCTGGCCGTCGCGATCGTCACTGTGCTTTCGCAGTTCGGCGTTCAAACCGCATCCCTGCTGGCCGTACTCGGTGCCGCCGGTCTTGCCATTGGCCTGGCCTTGCAGGGGACATTGAGTAACGTTGCCGCCGGCGTCATGCTGCTCATCCTGCGCCCGTTTAATGTCGGCGATTACATTACGTTTGGCGGCAACGGAGGCACCGTCAAATCGCTCGGCCTGTTTTCAACCGAACTGGCAACACCGGACAACGTCGCCATCTTCGCACCCAACAGCGCAATATGGAGTGCGGAAATTTACAACTATGCCCGCTACCCCATCCGCCGTCAGGACATCGCCGCAGGTGTTAGTTACAAGGACGATTTGGACAAGGCATTGAAAGTTGTGCAGGACGTCCTCGACAATCACCCGATGACATTAAAAGACTTAGAAGATAAAAAACCGCAAGCCATGATTAGCAATATGGGCGAGTCATCCGTAGACATTATCGCGCGTTTCTGGACCGGCAAAGACGATTACTGGACCGCAAAATGGGAAATCACAAAGACAATCAAGGAATCGCTGGACCGTGAAGGCCTGACCATTCCATTCCCGACCCGCACACTGGAGATGATTCAGGTTGCAGAAAAATCGGACAAAGACGCCGCTTAAAGATGGATAATCGCGCCGTTTTGATTGCAGTCCGGCGCGGCAAGTTCAAGAAATTTCGGAACAACATCGTCCGGCGACGGCAATGTTAACGGGTCTTCCCCCGGCTTTGCCGCTGCCCGCATGTCCGTGCGTACGCGGCCTGGATCAACGATATTGACCTTCAATGACTTGTTATCATTCTCGGCGGCATAGGTACGCGCCAGCGTTTCCAGCGCGGCTTTGCTGACACCATAAGTTCCCCAGTACGCGCGCCCGTCTATCACATCTTCACTTGTTGTAACGAAAATCACGCGCCCGTTATCAGATTTTTGCAATAACGGGTCGAGCGTACGCAGCAAGCGAAAATTTGCGCTTACATTCGTATCAATAACCTTCTGCCATTCTTTCGGGTCGATATGGCCGAGCGGTGATAACGTACCAAGCATTCCCGCATTCCCGACAAAAATATCCAGCCCGCCGAACCGCTCATACAAAGTCGGCCCTAACGCGTCCAGTTCATCCAGCTTCATTAAATCGACAGGCATCAGGGTCGCATTGCCCCCGGCGGCGCGAATTTCATCATCGACCGCTTCCAGCCCGCCAACCGTGCGCGCCAGCAAAACCACGTGCGCACCGGCCTTTGCATACGCCTTGGCCACCGCCGCGCCAATACCGCGCGATGCACCGGTCACAAGGGCCGTTTTTCCTGAAAGATCGATTGTTTTGGACATTAAAAACTCTCGCTCACGTCCACGAGTTCGTTTTTTTCCAGTGTGCTGCGCTGTGCTTCCTGCACGCTGTCCGCGCGCGACTGCTTCAACGCATCAAGATACGCTTCATCGACATCATCCGTCACGTAGTGGCCATCAAAGACCGAACAATCAAACGCGCGTGTCGGATCGGGATCATCAGTCGGCAATACGGCCTGTACCAGCTTGTCCAGGTCCTGATAAATCAGCCAGTCCGCCCCGATTTCTTTTTCGATTTCCTTTTCGGTTTTGTCATGTGCGATCAGTTCCGATTTCACAGGCATGTCGATGCCGTAAACATTGGGATAACGGATCGGCGGGGCGGCAGATGCAAAATACACTTTCTTCGCCCCGGCCTGACGCGCCATGGTGATAATTTGTTCGCACGTCGTACCGCGCACAATGGAATCGTCCACCAGCAGAACATTCTTTCCATGGAATTCCAGCGGAATGGGATTCAGTTTCTGCTTCACTGATTTTTTGCGCTGTTCCTGGCCCGGCATAATGAATGTACGGCCGATATAACGGTTTTTGACGAACCCTTCGCGGAACTTCACTCCCAGCCGTACGGCAAGCTCCATCGCGCTAGGGCGGCTCGATTCCGGAATCGGAATAACCACATCAATGTCGTGGTCGGGCCGCTCTCGCAGGATTTTCTCCGCCAGATATTCACCCATGCGCACACGCGCTTTATAAACCGAGCTACCGTCAATAATGGAATCGGGCCGCGCAAAATACACATATTCAAAAATGCACGGAGTGTGCGCCGTATTGCTTTTAAACACATGACTGTGAAGCTCCCCGGCCTCATCAATATAAACAACTTCACCCGGCAGCACATCGCGTACAACATCAAAGCCCAGCGCATCCAGCGCCACGCTTTCCGACGCAATCATATATTCTTTTTTGCCGCCTTCCGCCGTACGTTCACCGTAGACCAGCGGGCGGATACCGTACGGGTCCCGGAATCCCAGCAAGCCATAGCCAGAAATCATCGCCACAACCGCATAAGCCCCGCGGCAACGGCGGTGAAGCGCATCAACCGCTTCAAACACATCATCCTTAGTCGGTTGTAATTTATTCAGCCGGTGCAGCTCATGCGCAAACACGTTCAGCAGGACTTCGGAATCCGAACTGGTATTCACATGCCGTAAATCGGCGCGGAACAATTCATCCGCCAGCTGCTTGTAATTGGTCAAATTACCGTTATGCGCCAGTACAATTCCGTATGGGGAATTCACGTAAAGCGGTTGCGATTCCGCGGAAGAAGACGTCCCCGCTGTTGGGTACCGCACGTGCCCGATCCCCATATTGCCGGCAAGGTGATGCATGTGACGCGTATGGAACACATCACGCACCAGCCCGTTACTTTTGCGAAGATAAAACTTTCCGTTTTCTTTGGTGACAATGCCGGCCGCGTCCTGCCCGCGGTGCTGTAAAACCGTCAGCGCATCATATAAATCCTGATTCACAGGAGCCAAATTATAAATACCAACGATGCCGCACATAATATTTTTCCTAGCTTACTACGCCGTCTTATTCATTATAGCCGGGTTCTTCAAATAATTCCTTCATGTCTTCCCGTTGATCGTCTTGATACCCTTCCTGTGGCTGTTCGGCTTGTTTGTCTTCCGCCTCTTTTTCTTTGCCTTTGAGCAAGTCCTGCTCAATCAGGTTTTTCTTGAAACTGTCCTCGACCGTCTTTTTCATGGAGTTTTCGCCGCCGCCCGGCAGGAAACCCGCCACAGCCGTTGCAATGACTTCCGCCGTCTTTTCGATATATATATG
>JAUHXT010000109.1 GCA_030426925.1 Alphaproteobacteria bacterium
GTTTTTTGCTTGAATTAGAAGGGTTTAGCCGATCTTTACCGGAATCCTTAAAACCATCGTCAAAACCGTCAGTCATTGGCACGCTTTCTGCAAATTTTCATCCAAACATCGCAACATGGTGGTTTGGACATGACAACACAAAATATACCGTTATTCAAAGCCTTAGGCGCAAAAATGCAATATTTGAACACGCGCCAGGGTGTAATAGCCCAGAATATCGCCAATGCGGACACGCCAAACTACCGTCCGCAGGACTTGAGCGAGATTGATTTTGGCCGTGTTTTGGATCACGTGACAACCGAAAAAAACAAAATTCAAAAAGTCCGGATGGAAAGCACAAATGCGCTGCACATGCCTGCGGTAAACGAACTGCCGGATCCGGATAGCGAAAAACAGAAAATAACATACGAAGTCGCGCCGGCGGAAAACGCCGTGATCTTGGAAGAGCAGATGCTGAAATCCGGCCAGACGACGATGGACTATAACCTGATGACCAACCTGTACCGCAAAAACGTAAACCTGATCCGCACGGCGCTGGGTCGCGGCGGACAGGGATAAAAGGGAGCTGAAGTACGATGAGTGATTTATTTGATACCATGACAATTTCTTCCTACGGGATGCGCGCGCAGGGCGAACGTATCCGTGTGATTTCTGAAAACGTCGCGAACGTGGGAACGGCTGCGAACACGCCGGATAGTGACCCGTATCAAAGAAAAACAATCACATTTAAAAACACACTGGATCGTGAATTGGGTGAACGCGTGGTGAAGGTCGACAGCGTCGACGATGATCTGGATACACCATTCCCGGAAAAATACATGCCCGACCATCCGGGCGCGAATGAAATGGGCTATGTGCGTATGCCCAACGTCAATCTTCTGGTGGAACTGAGCGATATGCGTGAAGCGCAGCGCTCTTATGAAGCAAACCTGGGAATGTTGACCCAAAGCCGTGAAATGACGGCACGCACGATCGACTTACTGCGCTAACGCCCTCCGTCATCCCCGCGAAGGCGGGGATCTGGTAGATAAAGGCACAGAGTTCCTGTTTTTGCAGGAATGACATTGAAAGAAAAACAAAGTACACTGAGCATTGAAGGAGCAAATAAATGGCCGACCCGATTTCAAGCGTTACCGCAGCCAAATTATACGCCAATACCGAAAAGGCAGGCGCCGCGCCGGGTATGGAAGCGCCGAAAGGCCCGTCATTCGGCGATCTGGTGAAGGCTGGAATTCAAAACAGCATTGATACAATGCGCGGCGGTGAGACAGCCTCCGCTAAGGCCGTGGCAGGTGAAGCAAACCTTCAGGAAGTTGTTGGTGCGATCACACAGGCCGAATTGACCCTTGAAACCGTCGTTGCCGTCCGTGACCGTCTGGTCTCCGCTTATCAAGAGATAATGCGTATGCCGATCTAGGCATCGGTTGCTCTGGTCGCATGATGGGTTTATCCTTTTCCCTATGAACGAACAGGAAATCATAGAAGTAGCGCGTGAAGCGATCCTGATCACCATTCAGGTCGGCATGCCCGTTATGCTGGTTGGTTTGGTTGTCGGTGTGTCCATTGCGCTGGTTCAGGCCCTGACGCAGATTCAGGAAATCACCCTGGTGTTCGTGCCCAAAATCCTGGCGATTTTCTTTTCCATCTTCCTGTTCTTCCCCGGTTTCACCATCATTATGATCGAATTTATGGAGCGCCTTGCCGACCGTATCGTAGGGATCGGGTAAATGCCGCTGCTGGAAGAATACCTGACCAGCAGTATTCTGGCCTTCATCCTTGTCTTTGTCCGTATCGGTACGGCCATGATGATCCTGCCGGGTATTGGTGATTCCTTTACCCCGCGCAATATCCGCCTCTACGTTGCACTTTCTATTTCTGTCGTGCTCGCTCCGTTTTTACAGCGCTACATCCCGTCCGAAATACCGTCTTCGGCGATGTTGTTCACCCTGATAACGATGGAATTCATTATCGGCCTGTTTTTCGGCACGATTGCGCGGATTTTTATGACCGCGCTGGATACTGCCGGGATGGTTATCTCCTTATCGACCGGTCTGGCGAACGCCCAGCTGTTCAATCCTATCATGGCGGGGCAGGGCTCGATCATGGGGGCGTTCTTATCCGTCACCGGCGTGGTACTGGTATTTGCAACCAACCTGCATCATTTGTTGATTTACGGGCTGGTGGATAGTTACGAAGGCTTTCCCGTCGGCGCTATCCCCGATGTCGGCAGCATGGCTGAACTGGTGACTAAAGCCGTATCAACCAGCTTTTTGATCGGGGTACAGATCGGCACGCCATTCCTCGTCGTTGGCCTGATGCTCTATATCGGCATGGGGG
>JAUHXT010000070.1 GCA_030426925.1 Alphaproteobacteria bacterium
GAGGCCGGCGAGCAGGCGGAGCATCATGCCGGCAGGCTAGCAGCGATCGCCGGCCAGCGGGGTAAAGGCCCGGTAAAGGATGGTGGCTCGGGAAGGGCGCGATGCCGGAGCACCGCCTGGCGTCGAATGCGACATACTGGCTTGGCGAGACATATTATGTGCGTAACCAGTATGACGATGCGGCGCGCGTGTTTGCCCAAAGTTACCAGAAATATCCGGGTGGTTCGAAAACGCCGGACAGCTTGCTGAAGCTTGCCCTGTCCTTAAGCGGTCTTGGCAAAAAACAGGAAGCGTGCATCGCGCTGGCACAGTTAAAAACAGAGTTTCCGGGCGGGTCGTCTGCTGTGTTGCAGCGGGCTGACAAAGAAATGACCGACCTCGGCTGTTAGAGCTTTGATCGTTTCACCGTGGTGGCGTCAGATTTCGGCTCGTTTAGGTCAACTAAACGTCGCCTCATCTTCCTGATCACGGCAAAACGATCTTTGCTCTGAAAATTATAATTTAGAGTTTTGAGATTTGAGCGCAGTTTCCCATTCAGACTTTGACGGTCTTATGTCTTCCCTTGGTGGTTTCGGGAAGGGGGATGCTATCGGGCTGGCGCTTTCGGGCGGACCGGACAGTATGGCGCTGGGCTTTTTATTGACGCACTGGGCGCAAAAACATGATGTACAGGTGCATGGCGTTACGGTTGATCACGGCCTGCGCGCAGAGTCGGCGCAGGAAGCGAAAGACGTTCAGGGCTGGACCAAAGACTGGCCGAATTTTACCCATCATATTGTGCGGTGGGACGGAGACAAGCCGGACACGCGCATCATGGAAGAAGCACGGAAAGCACGTTATGCGCTGATGTCAGGTGTGTTTCAATCCGTATCGGTTCATAATGTTTTTGTTGCCCACCACCTGGATGACCAGGCGGAAACGTTCCTGATCCGCCTGTCCAAAGGAAGCGGACTGGATGGATTGTCCGGCATGCGTGCGCAGCAGGTTTACGAACAGGACGGCACGTATCCTTTGACATTTTCGCGACCGTTTTTAGCGACAGAAAAACAACGGCTTATCGAGACATGCGAAGAATTTAATGTGCCGTATGTGCAAGACCCGTCCAACGAGAAAAATGAGTATTTACGTCCGCGTTTGCGTGCGGCACGAGACGTATTGGAATCCGAGGGTTTAAGTAACAAGCGGCTGGCGGCAACCGCGCGGCGACTTGAAAAAGCACGCAGCGCACTGGAGGAGATTACGGACACAGTGTACGGGCAGTTTGTTACGCATGACGGGGCGGGTGTTCGTATCGATGCGAGAGTTTTCCGGGAGTGGCCGGAGGAAATCGGCCTGCGTGTTTTTATGAAGGCGATGAAAAGTTTCCAGAGCGCGCAAAGCTATGGGCCGCGGCTGGAAAAAATGGAAACCCTTTATGGCAAAATTTATGCGGGACATGATACGATAAAGGAGACGCTGGGCGGGTGTATTATTGAATACCAGCCGGAAGCGTCCGTCCTTACCATCCAACCGGAACAGGTCAAAGAATAGTGAAATACTGGATTTTCATCGTTGCTATTATGGTTTTGAGTGTGCCGGCGATGGCACAAGAGGGGAGCCGTGCGTTCGAAGAGGCGTTCGAGCAGCCCGATCCGGAAGAAATACTGGACCCTGCACTGGCCGGAGATTTCCGGGGATTTGTCTGGGGGCTGGACCGGAATTCGGTGCGGGAGTTCGAAACCGCCGAATTTTTAGGACCGATTGAAGATGTGCTGGTCTATCGCGGCAAGGATTTCGGGTTTAAATCATACATCCAGTATTATTTTTATGGTGAGAAGCTGGGGCGCGCCATTGTCCTGTACAACGACAATAACAGCAATCCGCAGGACTACCTGAATGATTACATCAGTGTTCAGAACAAAATCAGCAGGCTTTACGGTCCGCCGACATCCGACAACGTGATATGGAACGACGATAATTACAGGGACGATCCCGAACGATGGGGGCAGGCGATGTTGATGGGGATTGTTGAATTTGTGTCTGTATGGTCGACGCCGACAAGTGTCATTCAGCTGGAATTGAAAGGCAGAGACATGAAACCGAATTTCCGCGCGGTGTATATCAGTAAAACGGTATTGGCAGAGGAAAACGAAGTGCCGTTGGTTCCGCAAGACCCTCTTAACCCTGTTCAGCCATAATTTGGCCCCTAAATAGGGTCTATAATGGCTGAAAGGCCTTGTTTCCGTGGACAAGCGCCATATTTATCTGTTTAATAAGCAAGGAATACGCGGTTTTTCAAGAAGGATGACGACGTGAACGGATTCGGACGTAATTTATTATTCTGGCTGGCGATTGGCCTGATGATGGCATTTTTGTTCCAGGTGTTTCAGGGTGCGCAGATACAGAACACCACGCAAAACGCGAAAGCCTATACGGACTTTGTCGCCGAAGCGAAATCGGGCAACGTGGCCAGCATTACGGTGAAGGGCCAGCAGATCACCGGGCAATATACATCCGGCGAAAGTTTTACGACCATGATCCCGGTGGGGGAGAATGTTGTCGAGCGTATTGACGGGACGGCCGTGCAGGTGAATGCCGAGGAAGAAGACCCGGAGAAAATCAGCGCGCTGAATATTCTGTTGTCATGGTTCCCGATGCTATTGCTGATCGGGGTGTGGATTTTCTTTATGCGCCAGATGCAAGGGCGTGGCGGCGGCGGCGCGATGGGATTTGGTAAATCACGCGCACGGTTGCTGACCGAAAAGCATGGCCGGGTGACGTTCGATGACGTGGCCGGTATTGACGAAGCGAAATCCGAGCTGACGGAAATTGTTGAATTCCTGAAAGACCCACAGAAGTTCCAGCGCCTTGGCGGTAAAATTCCGAAAGGGGCGTTGCTGGTGGGCCCTCCCGGTACCGGTAAAACGCTGACTGCGCGCGCCGTGGCCGGTGAAGCGAATGTGCCGTTCTTTACGATTTCCGGTTCTGACTTTGTTGAAATGTTCGTCGGTGTGGGTGCGTCCCGCGTACGCGACATGTTCGAACAGGCGAAGAAAAATGCGCCGTGCATTATTTTCATCGACGAGATTGATGCCGTTGGCCGGCATCGTGGTGCGGGCCTTGGTGGCGGTAATGACGAGCGTGAACAGACATTGAACCAGTTGCTGGTTGAAATGGACGGATTCGAAGCGAATGAAGGCGTTATCCTGATTGCCGCGACCAACCGTCCGGACGTTCTGGACCCGGCGTTGCTGCGTCCGGGGCGTTTTGACCGGCAGGTTGTTGTGCCGCTGCCCGATGTGAAGGGCCGCGAAAAAATCCTGAAAGTGCATATGAAGAAAGTGCCGCTGGCAAACAATGTGGATGCCAGTGTTCTGGCGCGTGGTACGCCCGGATTTTCCGGTGCGGACCTTGCCAACCTTGTGAACGAAGGCGCGTTGCTGGCCGCACGGCGAAACAAACGCGTTGTAGGCCATCAGGAATTTGAAGACGCCAAAGACAAGGTGATGATGGGAACCGAACGCAAGTCCATGGTGATGACGGAAGAAGAGAAAAAGCTGACCGCGTATCACGAAGCGGGGCATGCCGTTGTCGCGCTGCACGAGCCGGAGTCCGACCCGATTCACAAAGCCACGATTATCCCGCGCGGACGTGCGTTGGGGCTTGTTATGCGGCTTCCGGAAGGGGACCGTATTTCCATGTCACGTGCCAAGTTAAAGGCCGACCTGTCCGTTGCGATGGGTGGACGTATTGCCGAGGAACTGATTTTCGGTGAAGAGAAAGTAACGACCGGGGCGTCCAGCGATATCAAGATGGCAACCAACACAGCGCGCCGCATGGTGACGGAGTGGGGGATGTCCGACAAGTTAGGGCCACTACATTACGGTGCCGATCAAGAAGAAGTTTTCCTGGGTCATTCCGTTGCGCAAACCAAAAACGTATCGGACGATACGGCCGCCATCGTGGATGAGGAAATCAAGCGCATTGTCGAAGAGGCGTATTCACGGGCAACAAAAATCCTGACCGATTATATGGACGAGTTGCACCGCTTTGCCGAGGCGCTTTTGGAATATGAAACGCTGAATTCCGATGACATTAAAAACCTGATGGATGGCAAGCCGATTGTTCGTGAAGAACCGGATGACGATATGGACGCCAAGCCGAAGTCATCCGTACCGACAAGCGGCGGGGTCGATATCGGCCCGAACCCGCATGGACCGGACGTTACTCCCCAGGGGGCTTAGGGCCGGAGTTCGCTTCCTGTTCTCTTCTACTGTCGAGCCTGTGTTGCTCAATGACGTTGGTTTCCTCAGGTTCGGACTTTCTTATATGTGTTTTGGCGTAATCCGCCATGGCCATGAATATGCCGTGCAAATCTCTGGATATTTTTCTGAAGCCTATGCCGCGTTCCAGCGTGTTTGGATCTAAATACAGTTCTTCAAATATTTTTAATTGTACCGCGTGTACCCGGTTAGCCGGGTGCGCGTGGCGGGCCGTTAATTCACCGGTTGGAAAAAGCTCGTTCGTGCTAATGCGGTATCCTTTTCCGGCAATGGTATGGCGGAGTTTTTCAAGGAAATTCGGATCGCATGTTGTTCCGTTGCCGTCACAAAGGGAAAATTGGGGGATGTTGGATTCATCAAAACCCATCATATAAGCTTCTTCCCTGCTGAAAGGTTGTAAGCTTATATGCAGCGTGCCGCCAAACCGGTCCATGTGACTGCTAATCAATTCAGATAAAATGCCGTGATATTCATGGTAATTGTCCATGAGGGATTCAATCTGTTTTTGCGTTGGCTGGTTGTCCCCGAGATAGAGCGGCATTTCTGTATCGCCCGGAACACGCATCCAAACCACCCCAACACCGTTTGCGGCGTAGATGTCATCGTCGTCAGGCGAAAAGGTCATGGATTGCCAGCGATCGTTAAAAGCGGGGTTGTAACTATTCGGCTTTCTATCAAGGTCCAGTCTGTGACGGGTATAATCAGGGTCCAGCGATGTGATGCCCAGGGACGACAGATTGCCGGTCATGAAAGATATTTTGTCATCCGTCATCCAGCAGAAGGTTGAGTAGTCGCAACATTCAGTACATTCTGCAACCCATGGGTGGGCATCAAGTATGATGTGTGGATTGGCGTATGGATTGGAGACGATCAGTGGAACGGCATCCCGTTCAGGGATTGATTCATCTATTCTTTCCTGACGTTTCGCTTCCGCGTTTTGTTGCCTGAGTGCAGTGCCGTAATCAGCCATATCGTTACCCATAATTAAAAGAAAGGCTAATTTACATATATAAAAACTGCTGTCAATTATTTCTTTTTTTATGAATTTCTATTAAATAGTGTCCTGAAAGTATTAAGGACATTACATGACACGGCAATATTTTGGAACTGATGGAATTCGGGGGGAAGCAAACAGCTTTCCCATGACTGCGGACATGGCGTTAAAGGTCGCGATGGCGACGGCGTATGTTTTGCGTGAACAGCAAAACGGCGAACACATGAACCGCGTGGTGATCGGCAAGGACACGCGGCTGTCGTGTTATATGCTGGAGCAGGCGTTAACGGCGGGTTTCCTGTCGATGGGGATGAATGTCATCCTGACCGGGCCTATCCCGACCCCTGCGGTTGCGCGGCTGACCTATTCTTTGCGCGCGGATATCGGGGTGATGATTTCCGCGTCCCACAACCCGTACACCGATAACGGTATCAAGCTGTTTGGTTCCGACGGGTTCAAGCTTTCCGACGAGATCGAGCTGGAGATTGAAAAAATGATCGACAGCAATATGGAGAAAATCCTGGCCAAGCCGGAGAAGCTGGGCAAGGCCGCACGGCTGGACGATGCGCCGGGGCGGTATATTGAATTTGTGAAACGGTCACTTGGCCGCGGTGAAACACTGGAAGGCCTGAAGGTCGTTATCGATTGCGCGAACGGCGCGGCGTATAAAATAGCCCCTGCGACTTTATGGGAGCTGGAAGCCGAAGTTATTACAATCGGTAACCAGCCGAACGGGAAGAATATCAATGCGGGCTGCGGGGCCACGGACACGGCTGCCCTGCAGGCGCGCGTGGTGGCGGAAAGTGCGGATATCGGTATCGCGCTGGATGGTGATGCGGACCGTTTGATTGTTGTCGATGAAACGGGCGCACGGATTGATGGCGACCAGTTGATGGGTTTGATGGCCGTTCACTGGAAGGAACGCGGGCAGCTGGCCGGTGATACGCTGGTGTCAACCGTTATGTCGAACCTGGGTCTTGAACGCTATTTGACACAAAACGGCATTGCCATGCACCGTACGCCGGTGGGAGACCGTTATGTGGTAGAGGCCATGCGTGATGGTGGATATACGCTGGGCGGTGAACAATCCGGTCATATCGTGATGGCGGAATACGGCACCACTGGCGATGGATTGATGGCGGCGTTACAGGTTATGCATATCATCCGTGCGAGCGGTAAAAAAGCCAGCGAGGTTTGCAAGGTGTTTGATCCGCTGCCGCAAATCCTGCAGAACGTCACCTATACCAACGGTACACCGCTGGACAAGGACAGCGTCAAAGACGCGATTGCGAAAGCGGAAGAAACGCTGGCCAATGACGGGCGTTTGCTGGTGCGTCCGTCGGGGACGGAATCGGTCATTCGCGTGATGGCGGAAGGGGACAACCCGGACCTTGTGAAGCAGGTTGTTGGTGATCTTTGTTCCGTCATTGAACAGAACGCATAGGGCTGCCATCGTTTCATTTACGGGACGTTGCTTCACTCCTCAGGATGACGGGAGGGGAGTATTGGTGTATATTGAAATTGACACGCCCAATTTATTGTCATAATTAAAGGCACTATGCAGGATTTCGAGAAAATTATCAAAGACCCGGTGCAAAAGCAGCTTTGGCAGGCAGCCAAAGAGGGCGATTGCGGGCAGATCCGCTTGGCTGTCCTGAACGGTGCTGATATCGGCGCGCGGGACGAAAACGGGCGCACGGCGCTGAATATTGCCAGTCAGTACGGGCATACGGATGCTATGAAAACCTTAACTGCGGCCAAACACATGATGTATTTTGCCAAGGAGCAGGGCAGCCCGGAAGAGACTTTTATTCACCGGGTCCGTAACCGCAGAAAATCAGCGTAGGCTGCCATCGTTTTATCTACGGTGCGTTGCTGGGTGTAGGGCTAACGGTTTCCGTATGAAATTCCTTGATTATTGCGGGCGCATCGGCAAAAGTAGCGCCGTAAGAACATAAGTGCAGCGAAAATGAAAGATTCCACCAGTACAGCGCTTTTGCCCAACGGGTTACAGGACCTGCTTTTTCCCGAGGCGGAAAAGGAAGCAGGGGCCATTCATCAGCTGATGGCCGTGTTTAAATCATTTGGTTATCAGCGCGTGAAACCGCCGTTGGTGGAGTTTGAAGAAAGCCTGCTGTCCGGCCCCGGACAGGCGCTGACACGCCAGACATTTCGTTTGATGGACCCGGTATCCCAGCGCATGATGGGCGTTCGCGCCGATGCGACGCCGCAGATATCACGCATTGCTTCATCACGGCTTGCCGCCGAAGAACGCCCGATCCGCTTTGCCTATGCCGCCGATGTGTTGCGGGTGAACGGATCGCAGTTACGCCCGGAGCGGCAGTTTTGTCAGGTCGGGTGCGAGTTGATCGGCGATGACGGGGAGCGCGCGGATGCGGAGATTATGCTGATTGCGCTAAAAGCCCTTAGCGATCTGGGCGTCAAAGACATTACCATCGATCTTACCGTACCGAGCCTGGTGGAACAGGTGTTTGAATCCCACAATGCCAGTGCGGACGAACGCGAAACCTTAACCGAGGCCATATCGCGGCGCGATTTCGATTCCATTGACATGATGGCATCCGAGCTGAACCAGACTTTGGTGCAGTTGATGGCGTGTATCGGCCCGGTGGAAGTGAATTTACCGACATTGAAGGCGATTACGTTGCCGGAAAGTGCGGCGGAAAGCGTTGTGCGGCTGGATACGGTTTGCAGTGAATTGCAGGCGGCGTTATCGGCGTTCGGGCTGGAGGACGTATCCGTTACGATTGATGCGGTTGAGCATAAAGGATTTGAGTATCACAAGGGCGTTAGCTTTACGCTGTTTGCCAAGGGTCTGCGCGGTGAACTGGGCAGTGGCGGACGGTATGAAAGCAACGGCGAAACCGCTATCGGATTCACGATTTACATGGATACGGTGCTGCGCGCGTTGCCGACACGCAAGGACGATGCGATAGATTATGTTTCCGGCGATAACCCGTGGAAAGACATGCGGGACAAACAGTCGACCGGCAAAATGGTGGTAAGAAAAGGATAAAATATCATGGCGAATGTTGCGGTCATCGGGTCCCAATGGGGTGACGAGGGCAAGGGTAAGATTGTCGACTGGCTGTCGTCCCGTGCGGATGTGGTTGTGCGTTTTCAGGGCGGGCATAATGCCGGTCATACGCTGGTTATTGATGGCGTTACATATAAACTTCATTTGCTTCCGTCCGGGATTGTGCGCAAGGGCAAGCTGTCCGTTATCGGGAACGGCGTGGTCGTCAATCCGTGGGCGTTGATGGAAGAAATTGAAACCGTGCGTGCGCAAGGCGTGGAAATTACGCCGGAGACATTGGTGCTGGCGGAAAACGCGAATTTGATTTTGCCCGTTCACCCGGCGATGGACGAAGCGCTGGAAGCCGCGCGTGGCAAGGGCAAGATTGGTACGACAAAGCGCGGCATCGGCTTGGCATACGAAGACAAGGTCGCGCGGCGCGGTATCCGCGTTTGTGATTTGCGGCACCCGGAATTTTTGAAAGAAAAGCTGGAAGCATTACTGGTGCATCATAATGCGCTTCTGAAAGGGTTAGGCGCGCCGGAGATTGATTTGAACCAGACGCATGACGATTTGTTGGCAATCGGCGAGCAAATTCTGCCGTTTTCGGGTGTGGTTTGGAAGATACTGGATGAAGCACGTCACCAGCAGAAGAAAATTCTGTTCGAGGGGGCGCAAGGCATGATGCTGGACGTTGACCATGGAACATACCCGTTCGTGACATCATCCAACATCGTTGCGGCGCAGGCGGCAACCGGGTCCGGTATCGGCCCGAAAGCGATTCAATATGTATTGGGTATCACCAAGGCGTATACCACGCGTGTAGGGGCGGGACCGTTCCCGACCGAACTGAATGACGAGATTGGCAACCGTTTGGGTGAAAAGGGCCATGAGTTCGGCACGACCACCGGCCGTAAACGCCGCTGTGGCTGGTTTGATGCGGTTATTGTGCGCCAGTCGGTAAAAGTTGGCGGGATTGACGGTATTGCCCTGACCAAGCTGGACGTTCTGGACGGCCTGGACGAGCTGAAAATCTGTACCGGATATGAGCTGAACGGTGAAAAGCTGGATTACCTTCCGGCGTCACAGGTCGACCAGGCCAACGTCAAGCCAATTTACGAAACACTGGAAGGATGGAACGAAAGCACATTTGGAGCGCGCAGCTATGCCGACCTTCCGGCGGCTGCGATCAAGTATATCCGCCGGATTGAGGAGCTGATAGGGGTTCCGGCCAGCGTGCTGTCAACGTCGCCGGAGCGGGATGATACTATCCTCGTCGAAGACCCGTTTTTCGTATAACACGGATATCAGACAATAAATTTACATTTTGCCGCGCTCAGCATACACTATAAGAAATTAACCTTTCTTATCAATCGACCAGTTCATGGCTGAAGCACAAACCAAAGAAGAAGCAAAGAAGAACGAAGCGGAAGATGCCGCAGTCGAAAAAGTGTCTGTGGCGCAAAGCAAAGGCAACACGAACAGGCCAGCAGAGTTTGGTAAAGAGATCACGATATTACCTGATAAGCCGCTGAAGGATTACAGTTGCGGCGAGGTCAAGGCATATGAAGCGATAGGCCGCGGTAACGCGCCGGAACGGCTTTTTGCCCTGGTTTGTGAAACGCATTTGAGCCCGCGTATGAATATCGCTGCCAATTATAACAAGATTATCAACCCGAGCCTGACGCGGCTGGTCGCGAACGGTGTTGTCTTCTGGCCCCCGCAACAAAAACAGAAATATGTTTTTATATATGAAAACAACCTGGGCAGCCCGATTGTGCCGAAGGACGTTGGAACCGGTTATGGGTGGGACCAGGATTTTGTCCTGAACAGTATTTTGAAGCCATTGTTCGGTGTGTTGCAGGATTTGCGGGACAAGGAAGTCGTGCATGGGCGTATCCGCCCGACCAATATTTACAATGGCGGTACGAAAAACATGGACCGCGTGATATTGGGCGATTGCCTTTGTATGCCGCCGTGGGGGGACATGCCTGTGATTTACCTGCCGATTGAAAAGGCGCAGGCCGACCCGATGGGGCGCGGGCGTGGAACCACAGAAGATGACTTATATGCGTTTGGTGCGACACTGGCCGTGTTATTGCGCGCTTCCGATCCGCTGGAAGGGTATACAGATGAACAGATTATCGCCGCCAAATTAAAGAACGGGTCGTACCAGACCTTAACCGGGAAAGACCGGTTTACCGGGGCGATTTTGGAATTGTTGCGCGGACTTTTGTATGACGATCCACACCAACGGTGGACGATTGACGAGGTGCAGGCATGGCTGGACGGCCGCAGGCTTAGCCCCAAGCAGGCGCCGAAGAAAATGAAGGCCAGCCGTCCATTGGAACTAGCCGGAAAAAAATATATTTACCCGGAAGTCCTGGCCATGGACATGCCGAAGAGCATCACGGAATCCGCGCATATCGTGGAAAACGACGATTTGAACCAGTGGGTTCAACGCGCGGTGGAAAACAAAATGTTGCTGGAGGCCGTTGAAAAAGCGCAAGAGCAGGCAGCGGAGCAGGGGAAAGGTGGTTCATACCAGCAAAAACTTGTGACCCGCATTGCGATGGCGCTGCATCCCGGTTCCCCTATTCGATACAAGGGGATCAGTGTTTTACCGGAAGGTATAGGTATGGCGTTGACCCATGCCTATATCCAGAAGCATGACATACAGTCCTATGTAGAGTTGTTTACCCAGCAGTTCATTATGCAGTGGGTGGATATGGAGCGTTCAGGTTTTATTGATTCCGGTGCGTTGATATCACGGTTTGACAGCTGCCGCGCGTTTGTCCGGCAAACAGGGGTCGGCTTCGGGCTGGAGCGTTGTCTATATTACCTTGACCCATGCGTGCCGTGTTTGAGTGAGAAGCTAAAAAACTATTTCGTGCGGACACCGGAAGATATCATGTTTGCCTTCGAAGATTTATCGTCGTCCAAAGACCGGCCGCACATGTTTTTTGACCGGCATATTATTGCATTTTTATCCGTTAAGGACCGGAAGAATATTGATCCGTATACTTTTGAGTTGGGCGATGAGGCCGAATACAGGCGCGTTTTGGGTGAGTTAAAGACACTGGCAACTATACAAAAGCGTTCACGCATGGAAAA
>JAUHXT010000071.1 GCA_030426925.1 Alphaproteobacteria bacterium
AAATCGCGCAGAAATTTCGCGAAGGCCTGCATCGCCGTGTTCGGGTCGTCAGAGGTGATGTCTGCCGCCAGTCGTGTACGCCAGCCGACCACGCTCTCAGTGTTTGGTCCGTCGAAGTAATAGCCGCCGCCATAGATACGGACACTGTCTGTATGGTCTTCAAAAGCGGGTACCTGCCAGCCCGACTCCAGGTCGAGCCCGGCCTGCGGTTCTTCAAGCACTGTCCCGAGTGTATCAACAAAGATGCCTGTTCCTGCCAGTTCGGGGCCTTGCGGGCTTGCATTGGGTGCGAAGTGTCTTTCTTCGTCGGACAAGGGCAGATAGCCGTTGGCAAGGATATCAAACTCCTCACCCAGCCATTCACCACCCAGCGTGACCTGATTGAATGTCGATCCCCGGTCGGTGAGGCGCCGGTCGAACCAGATATGCGCTCCGGCAATTCCCTCACCGAGCAGGGCGGTTCTCACCATGTCGCGGTAGCCCAGACCAAGATTGAACTCCCTGTTATCCAGGTCGTCTCCCATCATGCGCAGATCACCGTACAGAACCGAGCCGTCCTGCACGTTCTGCGCAATCGGCACCCAGAACTCGGTCATCAGGATGCTGCGCTCATCGCCATACCGCCAGTTCGTCTCGACACGCGCTTCGAGCGGTTTGCGCGCAGGCACCGGCGCCGGATCAGCCAGAGCCGGGTAGGACAGCAGGGTGAAACTCGAAACTGACAATAAAAACAATCGCATGAGAGAAATAAAACGACGAGAAGGGATTAATAAATTGAATTAATTTACCAACCGAAATTCTATCATGAATAATAATTGAGTAAAATGACCTAGCTGACTGTAAAAAGTTACGTAAAATCGTGTAAAAAATTAACACTAGTGCGAATGGGCAGCGTACCCTCGCCAGGAGTCCAAGAAAGTGGATTGCTATCGCTCCGGCCCATCTCTGGATCGCATGCTTCTTTCTTTTCTCTCCGCAGGGCGTCGTGCTGAAACCGGCTCCGGTCTTGGCAGTATGGAAGCACGATCGGCAGCTTTTCCCAGTTTTGAAGGTTTTCACCCCTTAAAATATCGAAAGACCGGGTGTTTAAATCCACCCATTCACTGATGAAAGCAAAAGAAAAAAAGTATCGCTCAGTGTAACAACCTGGATGGAATAAACTGACGTGCACTCCAAAAAGCCGCTGGTAACTACAATCTATCGCATTACGCGCTTTCCACGATTACCCTAACCACCAACCCGCCAGGATAATTATCGGTTAAAGCAATGTCTGCACCATGCACTTCGCAGACCCATTTGGCCATAGACAGTCCAAGACCGCTGCCCTGTTTGTTCTTTTGGACGCGGTAGAAGCGCTCGAAAACCTTGTCCTTGTCTGCGTCTTCAATGCCGGGACCGGTATCGGCAATTTTTACAACGGCTTTGTGCTTTTCTTCAAATACTGCGACCACTATTTTGCCGCCCGAGGGCGTAAACTTTATTGCGTTGTCAATCAGGTTCCTTAGCAAGATTTCCAGTGCATTCCTATTGCCTTTAACTATAATTGTCGGAGCAATATCAGCCTCCAGATCAATCTTATTTCTCACGGCTAAAGGAGACATATCTTTCAGAACTCCTTCGGTCAGAGTGGACAGATCAGTCTTTTCAAATTGAATTTGATCAGCTTGTAAGCGCGTAAACGATAAAAGCTGATTCACCATGTGGGAAGCACGATCAATAGAGGCATGAAGATTGTCTAAATCTTCTTTGAGATCCGACGTCTTGGAAGTTTTTTTCATCAGGACTTGCGCCTGTGTTTTCATGGCGGCCAGTGGCGTACGCAATTCATGCGCGGCGTTATCGGTGAATTGCCGTTCCCTGCTGAAACTCTCCTCAATCCGCGTAAAAAGACGGTTAAGCGCCAGCACTAGCGGTGCAATTTCTTGCGGTAAAGTATCTTTTCGGATCGGGGACAGGTCACCGCTGCTACGCCGGTCTACATCGGCAGAAATTTTGACCACAGGCTTTAAAACCTTGCGCACGCCAATCCAGATTATTGCCAATACAACCGGCAGGAACACCAATGCAGGAAGAATAAGGGCCGTCATAAGCTGGACAACAAGTTCATAACGAATGTCATAGCGCTCAGAGACTTCAATCTTAATTTTATTTTCCGGATCAAGGAAAACAAAAAAACGCCAGTCATAACCTCTTATATTCTGACTGGAAAATCCGGGGGGCGCTTCAAATTCTATGAAATTTTCCGTTATTGGGGACTGGGTAATGATCTCGTTATCAACCCAAATACGAAAACCAAGTTTTCTCTCGTACTTATGTTGTAAATCCGGGTTTTCCAGACCAAGATGAAATCCTTCATCCTCCATAATTTCATGCTGCGTCAGTTGCAATAGCACCTTGGCGGAATGGACAAGCTGTGCGTCATAAACTTCCTCGACTTCATGGCTTGCAAAAAGATAGCTGATGAGCAGCGCAAGAAGCGTTGCACAAGCAATAGGCAGGCTGATCCATAAAAGAAGGCGGCGGCGAAGAGAATAATTCTGGTTCATTTTTCAATCATATAACCGACGCCGCGGATTGTCTTGATCAAATCCTTTCCCAGCTTTCGGCGCAAAGATGATATATGCACTTCAATCGTATTGCTTTCGATGTCCCCGCTGTCCCAATCATAAATATGCTCTTCGATCTGGGTTTTGCTGATGACCTTGCCCAAATGGGTCATAAGGATTTCCAAGACAGCCAGTTCACGCCCGGACAGCTTTATTGTTTCACCCTCTAATTTGGCTTGCCGCGCTCCGGGATCATAGCTGACCATGCCTGACACAATCTCCGGGTTGGAGCGGCCTTGCGAGCGGCGAATTAATGCGCCTGCCCTTGCAAGCAATTCATCCAGGTCAAAAGGTTTAACCAGATAATCATCCGCACCGGCATTCAGCCCTTCAATGCGGTGTTTCACAGCATCACGCGCAGTCAGAAAGAGCACAGGCCGGTCGTCGTTTGCAGCGCGCAGGTCTTTGAGTAACTCTAATCCCGATTGCCCCGGCAAATTGATATCCAGTATAACCAGATCATAAGGCGTGGTTTTGAGGGCCTCAGACGCATCTTCCGCGCTCTCACACCAATCCACGGCAAAGGATGTTTTTAAACCCTCCGCCGTGGCTTTTCCCAGCATCACATCATCTTCAACCAATAATACGCGCAAGCTTCGATCCTTAGTTATAATGCTTCTTGCTCTTATCCTTCATCTTTTGGTCGATTTGTGCAAGGGCAGCTTTGATCTCCTGCCTGCGGCCCGCATCCGCCATGGGGCGATCGGGCCGGACCGGAGCTTGTAAGGCGCGACTTAGGTAAGTTTTGGCTTCTTCCAGGCGGTCATCCTGCAACAGGAAATCTCCGTAAAAGAAGTTCGGGTCAATACCATTCGGGTTCATTTGCAGGGCCTGTTTCAGATGCTTTTCGGCTTCATCATCATCACCAAAAGCCAGCGGCCAACCGGGAACCTGATAATATAAGGACCCCAATGATGTGTGCGCAGAGCCGTCCAGAGCCGTCGGGTTTTGTTTCAGGGACGTTTCAAAAAGTTCCTTGGCTTTTTCAACTTTACCCAAAGCCGACATACCTTTCACAATCCCTGCATCGGTAGATAGAATGATGCCTTCCCAGATTTTAGGTTCGGCGTTGCCCGGATATTTCGCGCTTATCGAGGCCGCTTCACTTTCCAGCTTATGAATTGCGTCCAATTTGGCGTCCTTGTCACTGATTTGATATTTGATCCGCGCCCATTCTTTTTGCAGCATAGCAATATCTTCTTCCATAGGATTGACCTGCTGGGTTGAAGCCACTTGCATGGGATCATACTGACCGGACTGGGCAAAAGCCGGGGCGGCAATGCTAAGAAGCAATGCTGCGTAAAGGGATAGTTTTTTCATGATCTTTCTCCATTGCCTGGTTATGGGTGTTTAAAATTTCTTCACCAATCTGACGGTTTTTCTGCAAACCGGAATCAATGATGAAAGGAAAATTGGCGTTCATAAAAGCGAAGAGGCGTTCTGGCCAGCCAAAGCGCACATCCGGTTTTTGCGCGATGATCGCTTCGAAAATCCAGCGCGCCACATCGGCGGGTTCATCATATTGAACCTTGGTGCGTTCATTCACTTCCGCTTTTATGCCTTTATTCATCGGCGTTTTGACAGCGCGAGGAGCTATATGGGTAAGTTTGATATTCGTGCCGCCCAGTTCTCGACGCAGGGCATCATTAAAGCCTTTCAGGCCAGCTTTGGCTGCCACATAGCCCGTCAAGTGCGGTAAGGGGATAAGGGCGGTCATGGACCCCATGTTGATGATTTGGCCGGAATTACGAGCTTTCATCCTCGGCAGCACAGCCTGCGTTAAACGCATTGGTACCATCATGTTGAGATCGACAATGGCGTTTAAGTCCTGATTTTCGCAGTAATCAAGCACGTTATATCCAGCCATATTGATGAGAATATCCGGTGTGTTTGCTTGCAACTGCACACAAATTTTATCCAGCCCGGTGACCAGATCTCCTTCTTTCTCATAGTCGTGAGCGGTTACCTGCGCTCCCGCATCCTGCAGATGCCGAACGAGCGGCACACCAATCCCGCCCGTTCCGCCAGTGATATAAACTGTTATTCCTTTAAGCTGCATCTTTCATTGCTCCTGCATGGGGAATGGCCCGAAAGACATTTGCAAAAAGGCGGAATGTATTTTGCGCGACTTCGATAATCGCGGCCTGATCTTCGGGATCGGTAATTTTGTTCACCGTTTCCTTAAAAAATTTCATATGACTGATATCCAATTCACCATGAGAATAAAGGTAGGAAAACGCTTTTTTAGGCAAGCCTAGCTTGTCCTTTACGGCGTCAGCACCCTGATTGGCGATTTGCGTGGATGTACTTTCCAGCATGAACACCATGCCAAAAAATCCGACCGGGTTTTTACGCATGATGTAATCATAGTTATAGGCAATTAATACTTGTGTTTCGAGATTAGGTGTCGCATTGCGTGTAGCTTCCTTATCACCTCCAGCTGCTTCAATGTCATTCAAAATCCATTCTTCATGGCCGACTTCTTCTTCCTGATATTCGATGATTGCTTTGTGCATCCATTTTTTGGATTGTGGAATTTTTGCGCCCATCGTCATCAGGAACGGTACTGTGTGGCTCACGTGATGATAGGCTTCCGTCAGATAAGCGATATATGTTTCTTTCGAAATATTGCCCTGCATACCATCTGCCAGTTGTGGAACGGTATATAGTTCCTGCCGTGCGGCTTCGGTTTGCTTAACCAGTCGATCGTAAAAGTTCATGGGAAGTCTCCTTTGTTATAATTTGAAAATCCTTGATCCGGGCGTAATCCGGCAATTCTGCATTGGCCCGTTGCACAGCGCTTGCAATATCAGCTTGCGGAAAGGCCGGAATAATGTCCGCGCTTAAAGCGGGCTGTGCATCGCCATAAATAACGGCCTTTATAATTTCCGGCTGGGCCAGCAATGCGGACTCGACCCATTCCGGTGAAATGTTGCGGCCATAAGAGGTGATCAAAACGTTTTTCTTGCGCCCGTCTATATATAGAAAACCGTCTTCATCAACATGTCCGAGGTCGCCGGTTGCAAATTCCGCCTGGTGTGCCCCGCCCAGATAACCCAGGAAGGCGGGATCTTTGATGACAACCTCACCTTTATTTACGCTCAAACAAATATGGGGCAGGATTTTACCTGTACTGCCCGGCTTGTCATCGTCCGGCGTATTGAGCGAAACCACGGAAGCACATTCGGACAGGCCATAGCCTTCATAAACCGGCAGGCCCATAGCGCGGGCGCGGGAAATAAGCGATGGTGAAATTTTTGCCCCGCCCACGGCCAGAAACTTTAAATGCGAAAGATCAGGTCGGACGCTCATCAAGCCGCGCAACAATTCGGGAACTAATATGGCCGACGTAATCTCGTATGTCTCCATATAACCGGAGAGCGTAGAAAAATCCGGCGCAAACGGGTTAACAAAACCCGTTGTTTTGAGCGAAGGAACATAGACAGTTCCACCAGCCATAAGCGTCGCATAAACCCCCGAAACATTCTCAAGAAGAACAGCCAGCGGTAAAACCGACAGGTGCCTGTCCGCAAGTTCCTTGCCCAAAACTTCGACAATAGAGTGGGCAACTTCTTCCAGCCCTTTTTGTGAAAGACAAACACCTTTGGGTGCCCCGGTTGTACCGGAAGTGAAAGTCACTTTTGCTGTATCATCCGGTAAATTCTTCTTGTTCTCTATACCGGTATCCCGTAACCCTTCCGAAGATATGACATGCGTAACACAGGCGGATATAAGAGAATGAGAAACTTGTTCATCAGTAAAAAATGGGGGTAAAGGAACACATGGAATACCGGCTTTCAGTGCGGCCAGATCCCAAAGCACCCAGTCGGCGGAATTATCAAGAGCGATAGCCAAGACTGAAACGTCATAGAGTGCGTCCATTCGGCTCTGGATCTCCTGCCCTAGATCGCCATAGCGCACGACGTGCTCTTCATCGCGCAAAGCAATCTTTTCAGGATCATGGTTCTGGATACATTCGAATAACATTAGTTTTTGAGATCCTTTTTATGGTGAAGACGTGGGAACAGACGTGGGCGGCACTCTTCAAACTCTGCGCCCAGCATGGCTTTTAAACGCCTTACCCCTGTTTCGACGGAACCAACCAAAACACGGGGCTGTGTATCGTAATAACTGCCCCAGTCCTGCCTGTCGTTTTTGACGGAGTGAATATCAGCGTTACAGATTTTGCGGGGTTTCAGTCCGGCTCTTTCAAAATAACGGTGGAGAAAATCTGTTCCAGTAATCGCAGCATAACGAATACCCTTGTTATTTAAATAAGACGCCAAAGCCGCAAACAAAAATGCTGATGCCCCCTGTCCGGCAGAAGCTAGATTGCCGATTTCTACTATTTCATGGCGGGGGCAATCCAGCAGCTTTTCTATCGGTTTCCCGGTATAATGTTCCAGAAAAAGAGGTTCATCGTTGGCATAGCGAAACCCAACAGCTGCCAGAATGCCGTTATCCTCATTCCGTACGCTCATTAAAACGGGGTAATTCACTTCTATATCCGCATTATAGCTTTGCTTGTAGATAGCTTTGATGAAATTTTCCACCCGCTGCCGTTCAGGTTCAAACAGCCCGGTGATGCTAACTACCGACGGTTTAAGAGAGCTTATCCGGCGGGCGCGGCCTTCCTGTAAATACAGATTAGCCGTGTTCAGGTTGTTTTCATGGTATCGCAGTGTGAGCAAGGGTTCGTCCTAAGATTATTGTTCTTATAATTAAAAATAACCCGCCAACCTGAAGCGAACCTGAAGGTTAAAAAGATCAAGCTTTAATATGGCGATAATAATGCTGAAAGGAATTATTTGGGGTCAGAGGATATTGAATCGGGCGGTTTTTGGGGGGTGAAACGGGGTCTGGAAATGTCTATAAATCAGCCGGGTAGGGTAGTCTGATATTGGAGGGTCCAGCACCAGCTTAAATTAGGCATAATTAAATTTGTAATCATCAGGTCCGCGGTTCGAGTCCGTGTTGCGGCACCATTTCCCAACATTTCATGTCAGAGCCCCCTAACACCTTGAAAGGTAAGGTGGTTTTTGGCGTTCGATAGCCCTCTTTTCGGCAGTAGGCGAGCCGCTCGGAAAACGCCAACCTGAGCACTGTTCGTTGCAGCGACAAGCGCCCAGTTTGCCAGATATTCCAAGGGTTTGAGATAAAATCCAGGGCGAGTTCGATAACTTCTTCCAGGCGACCCTCGGGCACAGGCTCGGACTGACGTTGTTCGTCCAAAAGGCGGCGCTGGCGATCCAGCGACTCGATCTTGGCTTCATAGGCCCCAATGACCGCAGGGCTGCTGGCTTCGACGACACGCTCCAGCAGATTCTCGATCTTGGCGTCGATCGTGCGTAGTTCGGCCCTGGCACTCTCGATCATCGCTTCGGCCTGCGCGGCGCGCTGTTGCCATGCGTCCTGTAACATCCGCACGCTCAGCTCAAACAGTGTGTGCGTGGGTTGAAGGTCGCGCAGGATATCTTCGAATTCTCCTTCGACATCGGCGCGGCGGATCGACTTCCGGTAGCTCTCGCAGCCGCGCGTATCGCAGAGATAGTAGGGGTACTTTTTTGTGCTGCCTTTGGACCAGCACGCCGTCAGGGGCTTGCCGCAGTCGCCGCACAGCACGAACCCCCGCAACGGGAAATCCTCGCTGAGATCCTGGCGCATCGGCGCTTTCGCCCCTGAGGCCCGTCGTTCCTGAATCGCCTCATAGGTGCGTATCGAGATCAGCGGCTCGTGCTTGCCTGCGATCCAGCTCAATTTCCAGTCTTCGTGACACAGATAGCCGGCATAGAGCGGCTGGGTCAGGAGGTCGGTAACCTTCTGCTGGCGTACCCGACCGCCGTCGGTCCTTGGAAATGCTGGGTGGCTTTCGAGAAAGCGCCTGATCTCGGCCTGGCTGTCGAAACGGCCTGAGGCATAGCCTTCGAGCGCTTCAGTGACGATGGAAGCCAGGGGTTCGTCGCGCACCAGGATTTTGCCGTGCACACGATCCTTGTCGAATTTGTACCCGATCGGCGGTCGGAACACCCAATAGCCGCTGCGCATGCGCGCGTGCATTTTCTGTGCTGTCTGCCGCCCGTTTTGTTCGCGCTCCAGAGTGCCCTGCGCCGCCAGGATGGTCTCAAAAAACTTGCCTTCCGGGCTGTCGTCGAACTTGTAGTTAAGGCATTCGACGCGGGCGCGGCGGGAGCGGAACTCTTGTCGCAGCTTGAGGTGGAACTCCGTGTCGCGGGCAAAGCGCTTGAGGTCGTCGAAGATAACGACGTATCGCTTATCCGGCTGTGCATCGAGATAGCTCAGGAGCGCCACCATGCCGGGGCGTTTCATGAAGTCGCCACCACCGGACACATCGTCGGGAAAGACAGCCTCGACACTGTAGCGGCGTGCCTGAGCATACTCACGGCAGCGCGATTCCTGGGATTCCAGGCCGTGCCCCTCAGTGGTCTGTTTGGTGCTGGATACCCGGCAATAGATGACAGCGGCGAGAGCGTCGCGCGGCACGTGCTCGGTTAATTGCTTGTGTTCTTCGGGCACTGTCATGGTTGAATCCTTTCTGCCGCGTTCGGCTCGCGAGCATCGGCAAGCGATCGTATCGACGCTGCAGACGCTTTATCAATTTTCAATTTTAAAGATGTTGTCATTTGCCATCCATTCATTCTTCATTTTGTTTTTTTGAATTCTCATAGTCTACCACATCATCATGTGGCGTGGCATCATTATTGAAGATCTCCGGCAGACATTTCTCGGTGTTTTTGACATCAAAGCCCAGATCGACGAATGCAACCATGATCGACCAGAGCGCTTCGAGCAGCGCTTTTTGCTCCGCGTCGCTGATCTCAAGTCCATCGAAGTGCCCGGCATAGTGATCAGGATCAAGCGTGAGCGGCGTAAATCCGCTCACGCTCTCGTGATGCTTGATCACCGTGATATCGTCACCCGGCGGATCATTCCTGTGGTCGCTGCCAATCATCGAGAGCGCTCCCGATCGCTGGTGCGCTCCACGTCCTTTGTCGGCTCATGGGCCTGATCGCGCTTCAGCTCGATGATGCGGTTATGCGCCCGCCGGCTCAGCTCGGAGACGCGCAAGAGATCATTCGAGGACAGGCTGTGCCCGTCCTGGTATTTTCCTTCATCATCGCGGTAGGTCTTGGCGATGGTCGCGCTGAAGAACGGGCCTTTCTCGCCCTCGTTCTTCCAGATAGACACCTTGAGCGCGCCATCGCGCAGCGTGTCTTCGGGCTTCCTGCCGGTCTGTGTTTTATCGCGTTCCATGGCGTTGGTCCTCCTGTTCGGTTGTGGTCATGGTGAAGGGAGCAGCATACAGAACAAAAGCAGAACATTCAAGAATAATAGGAAAATAATCATAGCTTGATTATCGTCCGCGCTCTCGGGTGAAGGCCTGCCTCGACTTGTCTTTGACCTGGCTAAGGGACTGATCGATGTGCTGAATGCGGCTCTCGCGGCTGCGGGCCTGTTCCTGCTGGCGGTTGCGCGTGGCATCACGCGATGCGCCCATGCCCCTTGGAGCCGGGGCCGGCTCGGGCCGTGGAAGATCGCGCTTTCGTCCCTCCACGAGTACCTTGCGCTCGTGCAGAGACGGTGGCGGCATTCTGGACATGACGCAGTGTCCCTATGGCAGGTTGTGAAAATCATGGGCGGGCGGCGGGCCGTGTATCGCGCAAGAGATGCGCGATATCGTCCTGCTCCCACCAGGGCTTGCGCTCCAGGATGAAGAGCGGCTGGCCGGGCATATCGAGGATGGCCTTGCCGGCCCCGATGCGTGCGATCTCGGAGACGGGCAGCACCGGTGTCAGCATCTCAGTGCCGCCGGTGGAGCGGCCCGGCACCTGCAGGCCAAGGGAGGTGGAGCGGTTCGGGATCAGGACCGAGCGCTTGCCCGCCCGGCGTTCGAGATGCTGCAGATGGTCTGCATCCGACAACCCAAAATACAGCTTCACGCTGTTCTGCTCGAAGGTCTGATGCCCGCCTTGTTTTTTGAAGCGCGAGAATCCGGAGCGGTCCTGGACCACCGTGATGATGCGGATACCGAGCGAGCGATAAACCCGCACCCACTTCAAAATGCTCTCGCTGTAGGGCAGCGCCGAGAACTCTTCAGCCAGGATCGATACCCGGACCGGGCCGTCCGCGTGGGCCAGCGTTTCGACCTCGGGGCTTGCCGGAGATAAAGCGAACGCACCCGCGAACACGGCCACTTGTGTAAGGATAAAGAACAGCCCAGCCGCGCCGCCAAGCATCAGGCCCCGCATCAGCAAAGCCCGGGTTTCAACAGCGTCGCCTGCCCCGCGTGCCTGCGCCGCCATCCCGGTGGTTCCCATCCGCAAGAAACCGAAGATCCAGTAGATCGTTGAAAGGATAACCGCGCCGATCCCGACCGCCCCGATGGGCG
>JAUHXT010000072.1 GCA_030426925.1 Alphaproteobacteria bacterium
TGATGGCGTTCTTTTTATCGGCCTTGTCCTTGGGCAGGAGGATAATTTTGATCTTTTCTTCCAGTCCGGGAAGTTTGGCTTCCAGCTCATCGATTTCGGCCTGCGCCATTTCCTTCATGTCCGGATCATCGAGCATCTCTTTCGATTCATCGATACCCTTTACGGCGGCCATATATTCCTCGATCACCTCAACCACGGGCGAGAGCTCCCCATATTCCATGGAGACTTTCTGGAAGTCTTCGCCCGACAGCGTGCCGGAGGACATTTCATCCGCCAGTTCCTTGTGCCGTACGACAATGGGGGTCAATTTTTCGATTAAACTCATAATTTTTATCCAATTCCGGCCAAGACAATACTGTGTAAGCGGCGGAAAAAGAAGAATTTTATTGACAAAAAGGTATACAAATTTTATAGCAATATGAAAATTAATGAGGTGTGATATGACCGTTACTATTATTGAAGAGCCGGTACAAGAGCGATTTGAAGATTTATGGGAACTGGGTGACAAGGAATTACAAGACCTTGCCAAAGAGGGTTTTGCCGCTGCTGCCCCCTACAATAATAGGCCAGATGAAATGCCGCAGGCTGTTATAGACCAGTTGAGACAAGCGTCTCTTGCGCATACTTTAATACAGGAAAGATTGTCCGAAAGAGCCGCCAACGGGGATATGGCCGCCCTCCGCCTTTAGGCTAAGCCGCTTTTTTGTTTTCTATTTCCGCAGCCTTGGATTCCACCATTTCTACGATATGGTCAACGATAGAGGCATCGCCGGTGTTAAAACGGTGGGCTTTTTCCCCGCCAACGTAAATCTGGTGATTCCCCTGTCCGCCGCCGGTGAGGCCAATATCGGTCATCAGCGCTTCACCCGGCCCGTTCACGACGCAGCCGATGATGGATACCGTCATCGGGGTTGTAATGTGCGCCAGACGCTCTTCCAGTTCCGCCACCGTATCAATCACCTGAAACTGCTGACGGGCGCAGGACGGGCAGGAAATAACATTCACGCCGCGATGGCGCAGGCCAAGGGATTTCAGGATATCAAAGCCGGCCTTCACTTCCTCCACCGGATCGGCGCTCAAGGACACACGGATGGTATCGCCAATCCCGGCCCAGAGCAGGTTGCCCATGCCGATGGCTGATTTGATTGTACCGCTTCTTAAGCCACCCGCTTCGGTAATCCCTACATGTAGCGGGTAATCGCAGGCATCGGCCAGTTGCATATAGGCCGCGGTGGCCAGAAAAACGTCCGACGCCTTGCAGGAAATCTTGAAATTGAAGAAATCGTGATCTTCGAGAATGCGTATGTGCCGCAATGCGCTTTCGACCATGGCTTCGGGGCACGGCTCCCCGTATTGTTCCAGCAAGTCCCGTTCCAGCGAACCCGCATTCACGCCGATGCGAATGGAACAGTTATTGTCCTTGGCGGCCTGTATCACGTCCCGCACACGGTCGGCGGAACCGATATTGCCCGGATTAATACGCAGGCAGGCCGCGCCGTTCTCCGCAGCCTCAATCCCGCGCTTATAATGAAAGTGTATGTCGGCGACGATCGGCACGGTCACTTCCGGCACAATCTGCTTCAGCGCGGCGGAGCTTTCCTCATCCGGGCAGGAAATACGCACGATATCCGCGCCTGCGACTTCCAGCGCACGAACCTGTGCAATTGTAGCCTGAACGTCCGATGTCACGGTATTGGTCATAGATTGCACCGTAATCGGCGCATCACCGCCGACAGCGACGTTTCCGACCCAAACCTTGCGGGATTTGCGCCGGTCTATGTGCCGCCAAGGGCGTACTTGTGTGTGATCCATGCTCATAGGCGCTTATATAGGGCTTTTAGGGTCTTGAAAGCAAGTCCTGCGGTGACAGCGAGATATTGCGGCGCACCTGAGCCGGAGCTCCCAAGGGCTTTATTTCGGTGCCGTTAACGATGACTTTCATTCCCCCGGCATTGCCAGTGGTCATTTTATATCCTTCGCTTTCGGGCAGGGTATATTCGTCCCCGGCCTGCAAAATCTGGCTTAACACAATTTTTCCTGATGCGTCGCGGATTTCAACCCAGCTGTTATCCAGTGTCTGGATTATAACGCCTTTTTTCCTCTCAGGTTGCAGGATGCTGCCGGTTTCCGGTTCCGGTGGTCCCAGAGCCTCTGCCTTTTCCTGCTGTAACAAACTGGTTTGTTCGGCGGCCGGTTCGGCGGTGCGTTCGATACCAATGGGTGGGGCCTCGGTAATGCTTTGCTCCGGATCTACGGACAGAAGCGGTATGTCGTCCACGTTGTGTGCGGGATTACCCCAAAACAGCATCAAGCCAACCACAAGCAAGATAGCGCCGACCAGCCCTCCGAGGATATAGGGCGCGCCCGGCACCTGACTTTCCGCCGTGATTGTCGGAAAGGACAAATCAGCCTTGTTCTTGTTGCCGACAGACTGGTTTTTGAACAGATGCACCATGCGCTCGCCGTCCAGCCCCAGATATTCGGCGTAGGTACGGACAAAGCCAATAGCGTAAACACGGCCGGGGAGTTTTGCGATATCCCCCTCCTCCAGCGCGGCGAGCTGCGATGCACGGATACGTAAGGCAAATTCCACCTGTTCGAGGCTCTGCCCGTAATGCAGGCGCGTACGGCGCAGGATTTCCCCTACCGTGAGGTCGTTATAATCGCTCCAGTCCTGCTGTTCCATGCCCTGATAATTCATAGGGCCAAGAATAAGGGATTTCTAATAAGGCTTCCAGTACAGATTACGCTGCGTCTTCGGCATCCAGACCGTAGGCTGTATGCAGGGCGCGGACAGCGAGTTCTGTATATTCCTCATCAATCAGCACGGAAATCTTGATTTCAGAGGTGGAAATCACCTGAATGTTGATGCCCTTGTCGGCCAGTGTCTGGAACATTGTCTGCGCCACACCGGCGTGTGACACCATACCGATACCAACCACGGATACCTTGGATACGTTATCCGCTGTTTTGGTATTGTCACTCAGCCCTGCCCCCTTTAACGCATCGACTGTTTTGTTCAGGTCGGAGCGCGGGACGGTAAAGGTCATGTCTGTCGTTTTGCCGTCCGGTGAGACGTTCTGGACGATCATATCGACATTGATATTTGCTTCGGTCAGCGGGCCGAACACGTCTGCGGCGATACCCGGCGTATCGGGCACGTTCTGCAGCGTGACTTTCGCGTCGTTACGGGTAAAGGTAATGCCGTTCACCACATATTGTTCCATGATCTCTTCCTCTTTGGTAATCAGTGTTCCCGGCATATCGCTGCCGATGTCTTCGTTAAAGCTGGACAGTACCTGTACCGGTACCTGCCGTTTAAACGCCATTTCAACGGAGCGGGTCTGCATCACTTTCGCGCCCGTTGACGCCATTTCCAGCATTTCTTCGTATGATACTTTGGACAGGCGCTTGGCCTTTGGCGCAACGCGCGGGTCTGTCGTGTAAATACCGTCCACGTCCGTATAAATGTCGCAGCGGTCGGCGTTTAACGCGGCTGCCAGTGCAACGGCGGTTGTGTCGGACCCGCCGCGGCCGAGTGTCGCAATGCGCTCAGCAAATGAGACGCCCTGAAAACCCGCAAGCACGGCGACTTCGCCGCGCTCCTTAAAGCCTTTTTCCATTTCGGCTGTTTCAATGCGTTCAATACGCGCTCGGCCATGCGCTTCGGATGTGTAAATCGGAAGCTGCCAGCCCTGCCATGAGCGTGCGGCAATGCCGCGTTTATGCAGTGCCAGTGCCAGAAGGCCGGAGGTCACCTGTTCGCCGCTGGATACCACCGTGTCATATTCGCGTTCATCAAAGGCCGGGGAGACTGCCTCGCAATATCCGACCAGCTGATTGGTCACGCCGGACATGGCGGAAACCACGACAGCAACTTCGTTCCCGCGTTCCACTTCCCGCTTGATTTTATCGGCCACACGCTCGATGCGTTCAATATCGCCGACCGACGTCCCACCAAATTTTGCAACAATCCGTGCCATTTGTGATTGCTCTACCCTCTTCGTCTAAAGTAATAAGGACATTATGCATAGCGTCGATCAAAACGAAATTCAAAACTTTTCGAAAGATTCCAGCCATTGGTGGGACGAAAACGGGCCGTTTAAGCCACTTCATAAGTTAAATCCTGTGCGCCTCAAACATATCAAGGCGCAGATTTGTACGGCGTTTGAGCGTGATGAGCAGGATTTGAAGGCGCTGAAAGGCCTGAAAATCCTTGATATCGGCTGTGGCGGTGGACTGATTTGCGAGCCCATGGCACGCCTAGGCGCTGACATTACCGGCGTTGATGCCGATGCCAACGCGATTGAGGTCGCCAAGGCCCATACGGATGAGATGGGTTTGACAGTGACGTATAAGAACGGCGCGGCAGAAGATTTAAAAGGCCCGTACGACGTTGTTCTGGCGCTGGAAGTCATTGAGCATGTGTCCGATGTCGACAGCTTCGTGCAGACCTGCATCCGCCTGTGCAAGCCCGGCGGCATTATCATCTTTTCCACGCTGAACCGGACGGCGAAGTCTTTTGCGCTTGGTATCGTCGCGGCTGAATACATTTTGCGCTGGGTTCCGCAAGGTACACATAACTGGAAAAAGTTTGTGAAGCCGAGCGAACTGTCCCGCGCCGTGCGTAAAAACAGCGCGAAAGTGCAGGACATTACCGGCCTGATGTACAATCCTGTCACAGATGAATTTTCTATCCATAAAACAGACATCGATGTGAATTACTTTATGACCTGCATAAAATAGCAGTCATTGCGAGTCTAGCGAAGCAATCCACGCAAAACTGGATTGCCGCGTCGGGCGTTGCCCTTCTCGCAATGACGGCTTTCACAAAAAACTTTGGAATTCGAAATATTTCCGGTACTTTTTGATTCATGTCGAATTTCTTTTTCGTATTGATGTTGATTGCAATGCTGCTGACGGCGGCTTCGCTGGCTATGGGTATATTCGTTATGTCCAAGGGCGGAGAAACAAACGCCAAATACGGCAACAAGCTAATGTCCGCCCGTGTGGTGCTGCAAGGTATCGCCCTCGCCCTCTTTGCCCTGGCCTTTATGACGGCCGGTTCGTAAATTTTAGGAGAAACATATGAAAGTCCTCGTCCCCATTAAACGGGTGATAGATTACAACGTGAAAGTCCGGGTAAAAGCGGACAATAGCGGCGTTGAGCTGAACAACGTTAAAATGTCGATGAACCCGTTTGACGAAATCGCCGTTGAAGAAGCCATCAAGTTAAAAGAAGTGGGCAAGGTCACTGAAATCGTTGTCGTCAGTATCGGGCCGGACAAGGCCGCCGATGTGATGCGTACCGCCATGGCCATGGGCGCCGACCGCGGTATTCTGGTTAAAACGGATGCGGCGCTGGATTTGGGTGGTGTGGAACCGCTGGCCGTTGCCAAAACACTAAAAGCCCTTGTCGATAAGGAAAGCCCCGACTTCGTTATCATGGGCAAGCAGTCTATTGACGATGACAGCAACCAGACGGGGCAAATGCTGGCCGCACTTCTTGGCTGGGCGCAGGGTACGTTTGCATCGAAGGTTGTGCTTGGTGACGGCAAAGTCGATGTGACCCGTGAAGTGGATGGCGGACTGGAAACAGTATCCCTGAAACTTCCTGCCGTTATTACTACTGATTTGCGCCTGAACGAGCCGCGCTATGTGAAGTTGCCGGACATTATGAAAGCCAAGAAAAAAGAGCTGGAAGAAATCACGCCGGAAGATTTGGACGTTGATTATACCCCACGCCTGACGGTCGTCAGTGTTTCCGAACCACCTGTTCGTAGCGGCGGCGTGAAGGTCGCGAGCGTTGATGAGCTGATTGACAAATTAAAAAACGAAGCGAAGGTGATATAGATGCCTGTCTTAGTTATCGCACAACATAATAATTCCACTATTAACCCCGCAACGCTGAACACTGTCACAGCCGCGCGGAAAATTGACGCCGATGTGCATGTTCTTGTGGCTGGGTCGGACAATCAGGCCGCCGCCGATGCTGCCGCGAAAATCCACGGTGTTAAAAAAGTTATCAAGGTTGATGCGCCGGAGCTGGAGAAACGGCTGGCGGAAAACCATGCCCCTGTCATTGCCGCCAATGCGGACGGGTATTCACATATCCTCGCCCCCGCCACAACGTTCGGGAAAAACGTGATGCCGCGTGTGGCCGCTCTGCTGGATACGCAGCAGATATCCGACATTATCGACGTGATTGACGGCGATACGTTCAAGCGTCCGATTTACGGCGGACAGGCGATCGCAGAAGTCAAATCATCGGACAGCCAGAAAGTTATCACAGTTCGCCCAACGGCCTTTGATGCGGTAGACGCCGATGGCGGCAGCGCCGAAGCATCCGACGGAGCAGCAAGCGGCGATGCAGGCCTGTCCAGCTTTGTCGGGCTGGAGGCCAGTGAATCAGACCGTCCAGACCTTTCATCCGCGAAAATCGTCGTGTCCGGGGGACGCGGTTTCGGTTCAAAAGAAAACTTCGCAATGATTGAAGCACTGGCTGACAAGCTTGGTGCGGCAATCGGCGCGTCACGCGCGGCCGTTGATTCAGGCTATGTTCCCAACGATTACCAGGTGGGGCAAACAGGAAAAGTCGTTGCACCGGAACTGTATATCGCCGTCGGGATTTCCGGAGCAATCCAGCACCTTGCCGGCATGAAAGATTCCAAAGTGATCGTTGCAATTAATAAGGACGAAGAAGCACCAATTTTCAGCATTGCCGATTACGGGCTTGTGGCCGACCTTTTTGATGCCGTGCCGGAACTGACGGACAAGCTTTAAAGATTATTCTTCGGCGGCTTTCAGTCGGAAGACCGGGCGTTTTTCCATGCTGGCTTCTTCCATCTGTGCGTCTTCGAACAGTGTGCCGGTTGTATTGGCGCCGGTGAAATCAGCTTCGCGCAAATCACATCCAGAGAAGTTGGCGTAGGATAAATTTGCGCCTTTGAAGTTCGCGGCACGCATTTTACAGCCGGTGAAATCGGCGTATGTCAGGCTGGCCTCTTCAAAGTTACAAGGACTAAAGCGCTGGTTTGCACCTTCCTGCCCGAACAAGAGCGGGTCAAAATTTGCGTTGCGGACATTGGCGTGGTTGAAACGCGCGCCCTTAAAAGACGACCCACGCAAGTCGGCTTCTTCCATATCACAGCGACGGAAGTCCGCACCGTCAATGACAGAGCTTTGCATTTGTACCTTGTAGAGGTTCATGCCAAAAAATTTTGTGTTCTTCGCGACAATCGCCGTCAGCTTTTCCATTTTCAGGGAGTTCAGCGGGCGCATATCGTAATCTGTCAAATCCAGTTGCTTGCCTTCCTTCCCGGCAGTGGCAACCCAGTTGCGGTGCTGTTCCACCAGATGTTCCAGCGGCGCGGCAAGGTCTTTGATCGACAGGCCGATATTACGGTCGGTAATCGCATCGGACAAATCAACATCATGGATGTCGTCAATGTCCACACCGGTCAGAATGGCGGCCTTCATTTTCGCGCCCGAAAGCTTGGCGCCGATGATTTCCGCACCGGACAAATCCGCGCCATCAAAGTCAGCGTTACTGAAATCCGCGCCCTGCATATTCACGCCGGTCATAATCGCGTCGTTGAAATTTGCGTTGGCGGCCAGTGAGCCTGTCAGTTTGGCGCCGGAAAGGTTCGCACCACGAAAGTTCACACTTTGCGCTTCCGTATATTCCCCCGCCTTCATAATGCCGCCTACACGCAAGTCGGCGTTTTTCAGGTCGGTATTCTCCAGGCTGGCACTTTCAATCTTTGCACCGCGTAAGTCAGCGCGCACGAAATTCGCATGGTTGAGGTTTGAATCCGTCAGGTCACAGGCATACAGGCGTGCTTCGCGGAAATTTGAATCCGATAGGTCCATGCTGGTCATATTGCAGCCCATGAATTCTACCTGCCGACAATCCTTCCCCGACAAGGACAGCCCGGACAAATCAGCACTGTTCAAAATAGCCCGGCGACCGCCAATACGGCCTTCCAGAAAACGCACATGTAATTCCACCATGGCGTTTAACTGTTCCTGCGTCAGTTTTTCCTGTGAATCGCCGCTTAGGGCGTCGGGATCTTCCATGTTTATATTATGCCTTTGAAAAACTTAAAAAACCATCACTTCTTTACAGTTAACAATGCATTAAAAAAGTCGTACGCAGCCGGAGACGCCCAGTCTCCCTCCCCTTCAAATTTATAAAGAATCCTGCCGCCGGAATTCACGATAATGGTCGTCGGCAAACCGCGGGCAGGCAGCGATTTGCGTATTTCACGGCGATGGTCCCAAAACCCGGCGATCGGGTCTATCCGGTTGGTTTTCATGAAGTCCCGGATTTTGTCCGGCTCTTTTACCGGGTCCAACGATATGGCAACCACCTGCACATCAGTGTATTTATCGTCCAGCGCTTTTAATGACGGCAGTTCGGTAATACAGGGCGCGCAAAACGTCGCCCAGAAATTGATGACCGTAATGGATGATTTGAAATCGCCGGAACTAAACTCCGTTCCGTTCAAATCGCTATAGGAAAATACGGGCAGCGTATCCGGTTTCGGCTGTGCCGTGACCTTCATAAAATCATCCGTGAAGGCGTGTTCCAGATCCCTGGGAATGACGGATACGGCAGGTTCGGATGAGAGGAAAACAACTCCTAAGAAGAAAAAGAGCCCGCACAGTCCCGAAAACAGCCTGATACCAATATCTTTCATGTGTTTTGCCTATGTTTTCTCTTGCAATCGTTCGGCGTGAACGCATAATCCTATAATCATGCCAGACTATAGACCACATATCCTCGCATCGCTACTGATGCTTGCATTTTTGATGAGCGGCTGCGGTATTAAGCCGGACACCCTGTCCCCGCCTGCAGATGCGGAAGAAACGACATTCCCGAAAACCTATCCCGATCTTGATACAGATCCGGACCCCACAACCAAGTATTAAAAGGACGACGAGGCCATGAACGGCTTTCATGAACAGGATGGCGCTTTATACGCCGACAATATCCCCTTATCTGCGCTGGCGGAAGAGGTTGGCACGCCCGCATACATTTATTGCGCGTCCGAGATAAAAAAGCAGTATGAGGCGCTGGATACCGCTATGCGCAAGGCCCTGCCCGCAGATAGGCAGCCGATGTATTGTTACGCGTCCAAAGCCAACAGCAATATTGCCGTACTTGCGTATCTGCGCTCGCTCGGCAGTTCGCTGGAAGTCGTATCGGAAGGGGAAATCCGCCGCGGCCTGAAAGCAGGCTTTAGCGGCAAGGACATCGTGTTTACCGGTGTTGGCAAATCCGTGCAGGAAATCGAATTTGCGCTGAAGGCAGGTATTTACCAGTTCAACGTTGAATCTGTGCCGGAGCTTGAGCGGATTGGCGAAGTGTCACAGGCACTGAATATCAAAACATCTGTTGTATTCCGCCTGAACCCCGATATCGCGGGCGCTGCCGTGCATGAAAAAACATCAACCGGCGGCAAACGCGACAAGTTCGGTATCAGTTCCGAACGTGTGCTGGATGCCTTCGAGATTGCCGGGCAGATGAGCCATGTTACGGCGGCCGGCCTGTCCGTTCATATCGGCTCGCAAATCAGCAAGGTGGAGAAATTTGAAGAAGCGTTCGCGAAACTGCCGGAACTTGTTGAAAAGCTGCGGGGCATGGGGCATGCGGTAACGCGCCTTGATATAGGCGGCGGGTTTCCCATTGTTTATAACGATGAACCCCTGCTCGACCTCGACCAATACGCACAGTGGGTAGCCGACATCATCGAACCGCTGGGAACCGAAATTATGCTGGAGCCGGGACGGTATTTTGTCGGCAACGCGGGTGTTCTTCTGACAAAAGCGGAATATATCAAAGAAACGAAAGACCATACGTTCCTTGTACTGGATTCCGCGATGAATGATTTAATCCGCCCTACCCTATACGGCGCGTACCATGGCATTGAGGCCGTGCAAAACAGGAACAGGCCAAAGAAAACCTACGATGTCGTCGGGCCGATTTGCGAAAGTGGCGATACGTTCGCCAAGGGACGTGAGGTTGCGGAAATAAAGCAGGGCGAGCTGGCCGTCATCAAATCCGCCGGTGCTTACGGTTTCTGCATGGCGTCCAATTACAACTCCCGGCCATTGCCGCCGGAGGTACTCGTGCATGATAAAGATTACACAATCATTCGCGCCCGGCAGAGTTTTGAGGATATAATGGCGGGTGAAACCATTCCCGACTGGCTGAAGGATT
>JAUHXT010000073.1 GCA_030426925.1 Alphaproteobacteria bacterium
TAGTTTCAGTTTTAACGACCCGAAAGTCGTTGAGGAAATCATAGCGCGTTACCCGAAGGGGCGTCAGCAATCGGCAATTATGCCGCTTTTGGATATTGCACAGCGGCAAGTGGCCGACAGCGGGCCGTTTGGGGACATGCCTGTGGGCGGTGGCTGGATACCGCGTGCGGCGATGGACGAGATTGCCGCTATTTGCGGTGTGCCGCCGATCAAGGTGTATGAAGTTGCGACTTTTTATTCCATGTACAATCTGGAACCTGTTGGAAAATACCTGATCCAGCTTTGTACCACGACTCCGTGCTGGCTGTGCGGATCATCGGACGTTGTGAAAGCGTGTACCGATACGCTGGGTATCAAGATGGGCCAAACGACTGAAGACGGGTATTTTACATTGATGGAGGTGGAGTGCCTTGGGGCGTGCACCAATGCGCCGATGGTGCAGATCAACGACCTGTATTACGAAGATTTAACAGTCGAGCGCATGGTTGAAATCCTGGAGAGTCTGAAAAAGGATGTCGTGCCAGAAGCCGGGCCGCAGAACGGGCGGAACAAGGCAATGCCGATCAGCGGCCCGACGACCCTGCATGAACAGGCCAAAAAAGCGAATATGGCTTAACAGAGAAGGGGGTTGTGATGCGTATACTGGTACTGGTTTTTACTTCGCTGATCGCCGAATAAATTTTTCCATAACATTTAAAGTGATACTTTATTTTTTAGATTTAAGACATTGATTTTTATTTGTCATGTCCTAAGCTGGCGATACTTTTATCGCATAGAAGGAGATGACAATGCGTAAATTTATCATAGCGTCTATTCTTGCCACTTGTGTGGCTGTATTGCCACTGGCGTCTCAGGCACAGGACTCAGGCAAAGACATCCTTGAAAAACTGGTGCAGAAAAGTAAGTCCGCTGCGGCGCAGGCCAATGAGATTGAACCTGCAGCAGCCGCGACATCCACGTTTAATTTCGGTGACAGTTCTATTACCGCCAAACCGGGGGAATGTTACGGGCAGGTGACGACACCGGCTGTGACCCGCATGGAAGAAAAGAAAATTGAAGTCACGCCGGCATCGAAAACAATCGCGAAGATTATTCCGGCCAAATACAAAAACGTGACGGAAGAGATTGTCGTCCAACCGGAGACAGAAGAGCTGGTGACCATTCCTGCGACTTACAAGGAAGTGACGGAAGAGATTGTTGTGCAACCGGAAAGCGTGCGTATGGTGAAGATTCCGGCCAAATACGACACCGTGGAAGAAAAAGTCCTGGTGAAGCCCGCGCATACCGTGTGGAAGAAGGGCGAGTCCTCATCTATTACCAAGGTCAATGAAAAGGGCGAGGTGATGTGCCTGGTCGAAGTTCCGGCGGAATATAATACGATTGAAAAGCGCGTTCTGGTGGAACCCGAAAGCACGAAGGAAGAAATTGTTCCGGCTGTGACCAAGACGATTACGAAAAAGGTAATTGATGAACCGGCACGTGTGGAAAAGAAAATCGTTCCGGAAGTTAAGAAAACCGTGACCAAGCGCGTGATGGAAACACCGGAAGAGATTGTTTACGAAGACAACGAAGCAGTATTCAAGACCGTGTCACAGGAAGTTATTGAAGCGCCGGAAAAAACGGAGTGGAAGAAGATCCTGTGCCAGACCAATGCCACACCGGAGAATGTAAAGGCATTGCAAAAAGCGCTGCTGGAGGCCGGGTTTAAGCCGGGCGGAGCCGACGGTGTTCTGGGGTACCAGACATACCAGGCGGTGGATGCGTTCCAGCGGTCCAAGGGGCTTAGCCGCGGTGAAATCACCTATGACACGCTGCAGGCGCTGGGGCTTGACCTGTAAACACACGCAAGCTTTTAAGAATATGAAAAGGCGGCGATGATTTTGCCGCCTTTTTTTTAATAAGGGCGCAGTCTGTGCCCTGTGCCGGTTATAGGGGGAACCACGTTCGAAAGGGCGATGCGGTCATTGGCCGACGGCACTGTTGGTATTTTGTTTATATCTTCCCTGTGCCCACGGAGTTTTGAGACTTTCTCTATTCCTTCAATTTTCTTATCACGCTCAACAATGTTATGCATCAGTCGGGCAACTTCCGATAAACGTTCTATCTGGGCATCGAGATCGAACCACGGCTTTGAAATATTGAGCAGGAACGATGCTTTTTGCATGACGATTTCTGTCAGGGTTGCAAACAGCAAGGCATCTGAAACACTGATGCTGCTATCGCTTCCCATAAAACGTGGGGCGAGGCCAATGGTCGTCAGTCCTAAAACGCGCGGCAGGGGGTGGTCTATCGTTTCCAGAAATGCCTGTAGCCTTATGCGAACGGCGACGTTTTGTTTTTCGTTACGGATTAATTCATTGAATGCTTCGTTCACTGGCGGCGGGTGGCCGGCTTCGCCCTGTCTGTCCTTAAATTGCGCGTATCCGGTTTTTTCATCAATGCTGGAACGCAGGTTGGCGCGGGTCCTGTCCCTTTCTTTTTCCAGCGGTTTGATGGGGGTGCCGATTTTGTATGCCCCTAATGTCGTTAGTGTTGCGTACCCTAAAATAGTTGCAACTCCTAACGGGAAAAGCTGCGGGTTTGTTTCGTATAAGTATGGAATATACACGGCCAGACCTGTCAACACGCTGACCAGACCCTGCTGCATCCCTGATGTATGGCCAGGAAAATTGAGTGGCAGTTCGGTTATCCGTTGCGATACATTGTCCAGTTTTGAAAGGAGCAGGTTGTAATTGTTTTTTATCGCGGGAATGTCCAGTGTGGCCAGGAACTTTTTCTGTACGTCCTTGCCCCAGTTTATATCCAGGTATGCCCCTGCCAGTGTGCGCGCCAAAGCAATGCCGGTTGTGGTGCCTATGCCCAGGCCTATACCTATCAAAGGTTCGGTAAATCCATCCGCCGGCACATTGTTTTCAATGGCCTTTACCAGAGCGTCCAGATTTTCAATGACATATTTCTGGCCGTATACGGCGCCCATAACTATGGCATCCAGCGTTACGGCCAGTTCAATGGCTTCCCATTTTTTATGTCCGCGAAAATAATTCGTCATCAGACGCCATTTGTTTTGTAAATCAGAGACAGGCGTAAGGTCGCTTGTTTTTTTAGAATCCCTCTTTATTTTCCGCCCAGTTATTCGTTCCGCCCGAGCAATATTGTGATCCAGTATCAATGCGAATGGATAGCCAAGAGACGTTAAGGTCAGGCGTGTTATTGTTCCAATTTCATATCCTTGTGGTGTTTCAGGTTTTCTGGCTGCTGGGAATTCCAGTGCAGGCATACCTGCTTTTATTACTTCTCTTTGGACGCCTTGACATTGGGCATTGTAGAAAACACCGCAAAGAGTTTGCCCGACATAGCCGACGGAACTTTTCGCCAGCCCGTAGAGGCTGGAACAATCATTCATGATCGTTTGTGCGGCCCGCCCGCTATAGGTGTCACGACCCGTTAAGAAAGTTTCTTTCCGTTTAGTGTTGAAACTTAAATTAATTTTTCTAAAATCGATTGATAAGCGCACTTATTTTACTCATGGATTAAACATTCATGCATCCGATATAGAGCGCTGTTAGTCAAGGATTTTTGATGGCGCGTTGTGGTAATTTTCTGGAATCTTTACGCCAAAAATCCCGTTCAGGTTTATTTTTCAGGCTTATCTTACGGATTTTGTGAGCATCTGATGGTGTTCAGGCGGTTTTAGGGTATTTAGCTCTTTTCATTCGCGTTCACACGGCATATTTTATGAGGGCATAAAGGCGCGCGATAAGAGAGATTCAGGATGCTTGCAGATAAAGACAGAATTTTCACCAACCTTTACGGGTTTGAGCCGTTTAACTTGGAATACGCGAAAAAGCGTGGAGATTGGGACGGAACAAAAGACATCATCGCCAAGGGGCGCGACTGGATTATCGAGGAAATGAAGAAATCGGGTCTGCGCGGACGCGGCGGAGCCGGTTTCCCGACCGGTATGAAATGGTCGTTTATGCCCAAGGAAGTGAACGAGCGCCCGCATTATCTTGTTATCAACGCCGATGAGTCCGAGCCGGGTACGTGTAAAGACCGGGAAATCATGCGCCATGACCCGCACAAGCTGATTGAAGGGGCGCTGCTGGCTGCGTTTGCGATGCAGGCACATCATGCGTTCATATACATCCGCGGTGAGTTTTACCATGAGGCATCCGAACTGGTACGCGCCATTGAAGAAGCGCGGGATGCAGGCCTGCTGGGCAAAAACGCGGCCAACTCCGGTTGGGATTTTGATATCACACTGCACCGAGGCGGCGGGGCCTATATTTGCGGGGAGGAGACTGCCCTGCTGGAATCCATTGAAGGCAAGAAGGGACAGCCGCGCAACAAGCCGCCGTTCCCGGCCATGGCTGGACTGTATTCCTGCCCGACTACTATCAACAATGTTGAGACCATTGCGTCCGTTCCGGCGATTTTGAAGCGGGGCGGGGAGTGGTTTGCCGGTTTCGGGAATGATGAAAAGAATACGGGAACCAAGCTGTTTTGTATTTCCGGCCACGTCAACACGCCGTGCGTGGTGGAAGAGGAAATGGGCATCCCGATGAAGGAACTGATAGACAAGCACGCCGGCGGTATCCGCGGTGGCTGGGACAATCTGAAGGCCGTTATTCCAGGCGGGTCATCGACGCCGCTATTGCCCAAGGATATCTGTGACACTGTTCTGATGGATTTTGACAGCCTTCGCGAAGTGCAGAGCGGGCTAGGCACTGCCGGGCTTATCGTTATGGATCAGTCCACGGACATTGTGTACGCGATTGCGCGGTTGTCGCATTTCTATATGCATGAATCCTGTGGCCAGTGTACGCCATGCCGCGAGGGTACGGGCTGGATGTGGCGTTTGATGATGCGCCTTGTCGAAGGAAATGCGGATATTGAAGAAATTGACATGCTGCTTGATGTATCCAAGGAGATTGAGGGACATACAATCTGCGCTCACGGGGATGCGTCGGCCTGGCCTATCCAGGGCTTGATGCGCCATTTCCGCGATGAGGTTGAAGCGCGTATCCTGGAATATAAAAAAGCGGCTTAGTAACTTTTCTTTCGTAACGGCGAATATACCTCCATAGGTCAAACACAAACCATAGGAGGTAACCATGGCCCGCATTCAACCCAATATGAATCCGTCACCGGATGTACAAAAGACGCTGGATGGCGTGAAAAGCAAGCTTGGCGTTGTTCCTAACATCTTTCAGACATTTGCACATTCACCAGCCGTTCTGGATTTTTACATGAACGGAACAGGCGCTTTGGGTAAATCAACCATTCCGGCGAAACTGCGGGAGAGCATTGCGCTGACCGTTGCCGGACAAAATACCTGTGATTACTGTGCATCCGCCCACACCAAAATCGGCCAGAGCCTTGGTGCATCCGACGATGAACTGGCGATGAACCTGAATGGTCAGTCACAAGATGCGAAAAGCGCGGCAGCGTTGACATTTGCATCTGCGGTTGTCGTAAAGCAGGGCCGTGTCAGTGATGCGGACATTCAGGCGTTCAAAGATGCCGGGTATTCGGATGCAGAAGTTCTGGAGGTTGTTGCGATCGTGGCGATTAACATCTTCACGAACTATTTCAACCATGTGGCCGATACGGACGTGGATTTCCCTTACGTATCAACGCAGGACGTTATGAAGGCCGCTTAGGTTTTTGTAATAATTTTGTGATTTTGGGGAGCACGGTCTTCCCAAAATCACGCAATTTTCTTCTTGGATACTTCAAAGTATGTCGCGGCGTTTTCGAAGAGGGCGAGGCCGTCTGCACGTTCAGGCAGTTGTTGCCGTTCGCGGCGCGCAGAATCTTTCAGCCGCGCGTAATCATCACGCTGCCATGTGAACATGCCGCGTTCCGGGTGGGGCATCAGGGTCAGGACGCGGCCAGACGGGTCGGTGATTCCGGCGATGTCATCGGTGGAACCATTGGGATTGTAAGGGTATTCGCCGCCTGCTTTCGCGCCGTCCGGTTTGATGTAGCGCAGGGCGATCTGTTTCACGTCCTGCAATGTTTTTAGCGTGTCGTTACCCATCATAAAGCGGCCTTCGCCGTGGGCGACGGGGATGTGCAGGCGGTCAATTCCGCTTAGCCACGGAGATTGTGTGTCCTGAACCGCGATATCGACCCATCTGCACTGATAACGTGCAGTCAAATTGTGGGTGACGGCGACCATGCGTTCGCCGTATTTGCTGTCCAGTGCCGGGACGAGGCCAAGATTAGCCACGATCTGGCAGCCGTTACAGATACCGATTGTCAGTGTGTCCTGTTCCACGAATTCTTTTAAGTGGTCGCCCAGCGTTAAACGCATTTTCTGGGCAAAAGCGTTGCCGGAGCCGGTATCATCACCGTATGAAAAACCGCCGGGGATGCACAGGACTTGCGTGTCTTTCAGTTCGCCGGGGTTTTCGGCCAAATCGTTGACGTGGCGAATATGCGCGTCCAGTCCGACATGTTCAAAGGCGAGGGCGGTTTCTTCTTCGCAGTTCAGGCCGTATCCGGCGACGACTAAAGCTTTGGCTCCCATTAATACCCCCTGAGAGGCGCTTTGTACGCCTCTTCCAATTCACTAATGGCCATGTCGTGGCCGTTGATGGACAGTGTTTTTCCGTCCGCGACTTCACCAATCTTCTGCGTATGTCCGGCAAAAAGTTTTTCGAATTCTGCCGTATCCTGCGGGGCAATTGTCACAATCACGCGGCCTGTACTTTCGGAGAACAGGGCCTTATCAAGACGCATATCCGGTTCATAGTTGATAGTCATGCCAAGGCCGCCGGCGATTGCTTTTTTCGCCAGCGCTGCGCCAATACCGCCATAAGAAACGGGCAGGGCTGAGGCGATGAGTTGCCGCTTGTTGGCTTTGCTCATCAGGCGGTAAAGGGCCATATTCGTGTCATGGTTCGTTTCCGGCACGTTGTTTCCCAGATGGCCGAGCATATCGTAATATTCGGATGCGCCGCACTCATCCTTTGTTGTTCCCAGCAGGTAGACGGTATCGCCCGGCATTTTGGGGTCGATGGACACGGCGTAATCGACATTTTGTAAAACACCGATGCCGGAAATCAGCAGGGTCGGGGGGACGGAAATTTTAACAGGGGTGTCTTTATCATCATAGCCTTTGAAATCGTTGAACATGCTGTCCTTGCCGGAAATGAAAGGCGTTCCGTAGACTTTTGCCAGTTTGTAAATCGCATCCATGGCGCGTTTTAACTGGCCCAGCCGTTCCGGTTCATCGGAGGAGCACCAGCAGATGTTATCAAGCAGCGCGAGGTGGTCGATGTCCCCGCCTGCGGCAATTGCGGCGCGCGCCGCCATGTCGAGCGAAGCCTGTGCCATATTATAGGTGTCAATATCGGAATAACGCGGGAACAAACCTTGCGAGAGAACAACAGCGTGCGGGTTATCCAGCACAGGTTTTGATACCGACGCATCGGCATAGACGCGGCCCGGCCCCTGTATCGGTCCCAACACGGCGGAGCCTTGCACGTTATGGTCATATTGGCAGGCGACGAATTCTTTCGAGCAGACATTAAGGCGCGCGAGAATATTCAGCAGCGTTTCTTTGTAGTCTGATGGTTCGGCGATGTCCGGTTCGGCTTCGCCGCCACGGGTAAATGTGGTGGTCAGCGGTGTTTCCGGCAATCCGTCATGCAGGAAGTCCATATCCATGTCCATAATCAGTTCACCCTGCCAGCTTACCTGCGCGCGGCCGCTACCGGTGAATTCGCCGATGTCCCAGGCTTCGCTACCGCGCTTTGCCAGCAGTTCGATGATTTTATCGACGTTCTTGGGCGGAACAGCCATGGTCATGCGTTCCTGGCTTTCGGAAATCCAGATTTCCCACGGCTGCATACCGGGATATTTCAGCGGCACTTTATCGAGGTCGAGTTTGAATCCGCCGGAGCCTTCGGCCATTTCGCCAACAGAAGACGACAGGCCGCCCGCGCCGTTATCGGTGATTGCACTGTATAGTCCCAGATCTCGGATTTCCTTGACGATCGCATCGGAGAATTTCTTTTGTGTTATCGGGTCGCCGATTTGCACGGCCGTGGCCGGCGAGCCTTCGTCCAGTGCGACGGATGAGAAAGTCGCACCGTGGATACCGTCACGGCCAACCTTGCCGCCGACCATAATGATGCGGTCGCCGGGTTGCGCTTTTTTAACGTGGGCAGGTTTGCCGTTAATTTCGCGCGGAATCAGGCCGATTGTTCCAGCAAATACCAGTGGTTTGCCGATATAACGGTCATCGAAATATAAAAACCCCTGAGGAGTCGGGATGCCGGACTGGTTGCCGCCGGATTCAACGCCTGCGACCACGCCGCGCATCACTGTTTCCGCGCTTAATGTCGGATTGACCTTACCTTTGCCGCGGAAATACTGAATGTCAGAGCGCGGATCGGCTAGGCAGAAGCCATAACGGTTCAGAACCGGTTTTGCACCTTGTCCGAACCCCAGACAGTCGCGGTTGACGCCTACGATCCCGGTAATTGCGCCGCCGAAGGGGTCGAGCGCGGATGGAGAGTTGTGGGTTTCCACCTTGTCGGTGATCAGCCAGTTGTCATCAAAGATAATGCCGCCCGCGTTATCGCTGAAAACGGAGATACAGAAATCATCTTTTCCTTTGGCCTTGCGGATTTCCTGCGTTGCGCCCTTGATATAATGTTTGTACAGGCCGTCTTTAACTTCATCGATCGGAGAGGCGAAGATGGTGTGCTTGCAGTGTTCCGACCAAGTCTGCGCCAGCGTTTCAATTTCAATGTCCTTTGGCGTACGGCCTTCTTTTGCAAAATAGTCCTGAACGGCCTTCATGTATAAAAGGGACATGCCCAGCGGTCCGCGGCGTGTGCCGTCTTTATTGGCAATTCCTTCGCGGCCGATTGTTTCCAGTTCGGAGTCGGAAATATCAAGACTGACCTCGTCAGCCACAGCGCCTGTATTGACCAACTGGACTTTCGGTATGGTGATGCCCATGCCAGCATCGCTTTGGAACGATTTTGCGTCTTTGTGTGCTGCGCGCTGTATAAGGGGATTGTGAAGATCGCTTTCTAACAAATTGATATGCTTTGCAGAAAGGTTGCCATCAATCAACAGCATACGTGATGTGTAAACGCTTCGCGGTTCTTTGATGAGGGCAGTTATCTCGGAGGCTGTGTGACCAATATTGTCTGTGACGCCGGGCAGGAAACCGATTTCCACCGCCCAGTCAAAATTGCCAAGCGTTTGTTCATATCCTTCCGGTAAGGCGGCGCCGTCTGTGATGACAAAGGATTTCTGGCTGACGGGGTTGGTCAGGGCGCTGATACATTCATTGAGATTGGCGGTATCCGCGATGTTGTTCTCAATCGTATAGACGTCGACAACGCGAACCGAAGCGTCAATGCCAAGCTTGTTAAATCTACTCTGGTATGTTTTTGCCCGCCCGTCTTCA
>JAUHXT010000110.1 GCA_030426925.1 Alphaproteobacteria bacterium
AAAGACCTTATGCGCGATGTGCCGATCGTCTCCCCTGCCATGCCGGTGCTGGATTTGATGCTGCAAATGCGCCAGTCCAAAAAGCACATGGCGCTGGTGGTGGATGAATATGGCGGTATCGACGGGCTGGTTACGATCGGTGACGTGCTTGAAACCATTGTCGGAGAAATTGATGACGAGTTTGATTCCGAAGAGCAGCCGGAGCTGATTGAAAAATCAGACGGAACAATCCTGGCGGATGGCCGCGTGGATATCGAGGAATTCGAAGAGCGTTACGGCGAATTACTGAGCGAAGAAGAACGCAGCGATATCGATACGCTTGGCGGACTTGTGTTCTCAGTTGCCGGACGAATACCGGCGCGCGGCGAAGTCCTTAAACATGAATCCGGGCTGGTTTTTGAAATTATCGACGCCGATCCGCGCCGCATCAATCGCCTGCGTATCAAAAACGTTCCGCAGAAGGCTGCGGACATCTAATCAGAAGCGCGGGATGAAACACTCTTTGTTATTATCGGCTTTTCGAGTTGCCTGCGTTTTTGTAGCGGGTGTTCTTGCTGCACTGGCCATGGCGCCAACTTTTTACTGGCCGTTTCTGCTTTTCGGATTGTCGGTTTTTTACGTTTTCTATGCCGGGACAAAATCATGGAAGGGCGCGGCCCTTATGGGCTTTTTCTTCTCGCTCGGCTATCACGTCCACGGCTTGCTGTGGGTTGGCAACGCCCTGCTGGTGGAAGGGAATAGTTTCCGCTGGGTCTGGCCACTGTCAGTTATTGGATTACCCTGCCTGCTATCGCTCTTTTCTGCCGGGTTTACCGCGCTGGCCCGCAAATTCTCCGATCCGCCAAAACTCACCGGAGTTCTGCTACTTGCAACGTTGCTGGCGCTTTCCGAATGGGTGCGCGGCCATATCTTTACAGGTTTTCCGTGGAACCTTTATGGTCATACGTGGAGCGCCATGCTGCCGATGCTACAGATTGTCAATCTGTTCGGTATGTATGCTTTGACGCTATTTACGCTAATCTGGATGCTGTTTCCCGGTTTTCTGATTGTCTCCCGTTTGTCCATCAACACCAAGGCGATGATGTCGTTCTTGCTTCTGGCCAGTGTTTTGGGAACTTATCTCTATGGTTCCCTGCGCCTGAACGCCAACCAGACCGTTTATGATATGGACACCAGCATCCGGGTCGTTCAGCCGAATATCCGCCAGGACCTGAAATGGAAACCTGAATTGATGGCCGAACATTTCATGGAGTTGCTGTCTTTGTCTGAGCCGTACAGCAATGCCTCAAAGGACACAGCCCATAAAACCTATATTGTCTGGCCTGAAACCGCGATGCCGCCACAGGTGCTGGACAGCCCCGATGCCGGGCGGGCCCTGCAAGCGACCCTATCGGCCTTTCCTCACGAAGCATATCTGCTGGCTGGTGCGCTGCGTGTGGTTTATGGCGAGGACAAAAAATCCTACTTTAACAGTTTGTTGGTGATGGATGCGCATCAGGAAGGGCTCGCGATTTATGATAAATCGCACCTTGTGCCGTTTGGTGAATACATCCCGTTCCAGAAATTCATACCTATCAAGCCCGTGGTGCAATTTAACGGGTTTGTACCTGGGCAAGGCACACAGACCATTGAGATGCCATCCGGACAGGGGATTACCCCGTTGATCTGTTATGAAGTGATTTTTCCCGGTATGGCCAGAGGCAGCGAAAAACGCCCGGATATGATCGTTAACATCACCAACGACGCATGGTATGGGGATAGCGCAGGTCCTTACCAGCATTTCATGCAGGTTATAATACGTGCGGTAGAATACGGCGTACCTGTCGTACGTTCTGCTAATACCGGTATTTCGGGCCTTATTGACCCATATGGCCGGATTCTTGCTCAAACCGGGTTGTTC
>JAUHXT010000074.1 GCA_030426925.1 Alphaproteobacteria bacterium
TTCGTAAGTGGAAATCGCATTCAGAACGATAAAGAACGCCAGCAGCATTATGAACAGTGACAAGTTCATCAGCTGGGTCGGCGAGGATGTGGGTGATCCGTCCTGAACTTTGCGGCGGCGGTTAAATACGCTCATAGGCGCATTATACTATAAAATAGTCGCGAGCGTAGCGGGAATGTTCGGTTTATGCAGATGGATTAGTCGAATTCAGCAAGCAGCTTGTCGATATCATCCTGCGATACGGCAGCATCCGGCATTTGCGGACCGTTTAACAATGAATCCGGGTTTTCCGTACTTGGCTCCTGACTTACCGCCTCCGGTTTTTTGTGATCAATCGGGCCAACCTGCATATCCAGCGCCTGCATCAGCATACTGATTTTAAAATCAATTTCCTTCAGCGTGTTGACGACCTTTGTGATGCGTTGCCCTGTAATATCCTGGAAGCCGCAGGCTTCGTATACTTTTGTCACTTCGGTGCTTAGTATCATGCCGTCATCACCGCCGATTTTGTCGGCCAAATTTTCGATAGTTTCGCAAGCAGACATGATGTTATTCGTTGCTTCGGCCGTTGCCTCGACAACTGCGTCCAGTTCTTCGGTCGCATCAGGAATTTTTTCGTGTTGCAGCTGGCCTGCTTCGGTTTGCGTAATATCCAGTTTCAGGCGGTAAATAGTTTCAGCCAGCGTTGCGATTTCTGTTTTCAGAACATCCAGTTGCTGATCGGCCTGCCCCTTATCCATCTTGTCTATGACAGACTGGATAATCTGAACCACCTGACCGCGTTGATATGATTTTTCCGGATTATTCATGGAGCTGTCCTTCCCATGCCTTGCGAATACGGTTTAACCGATCGGGCCAAGTACGCTTTCAATTTTACCCTTCAGCGTTTCGGCATTGAACGGCTTTACGATGTAATTGTTCACGCCGGCCTGTTTTGCCGCGACCACGTTTTCTGTTTTACTTTCCGCTGTCACCATGATGAAGGGAACATCGCTGTAATGATCTTCTGCCCCACGCACGGCCTTTAACAAGTCGTATCCTGTCATCGGTTCCATATTCCAGTCGGAAATTACCAGACCATATTCCCTGTTCTGAATTTTATCCAAGGCCTCTCGTCCATCTGACGCTTCATCGATGTTAGAAAAACCGATCTGTTTCAACAGATTTTTTAAAATTCTGACCATTGTCTGATAGTCATCCACGACAAGAATATCCATTCCTTTGTCAACAGCCACTGCGCTCTCCTGAATTTCATATGATTATTGTGAAAATTGTACCCGAACTTATCTTGACCAAGTTTGGTTAAAAGACTTTTAAAATATACCGCTAAAAGTTGTCGGGCGGCAGAAAATATTCAATCTAGCGGGGAGAATCTGTGACTAAGACAGCTGTATTACTGAGCGCCGAGGTCAGGCAGCGTTTTTTGTTCGGCCAGCAAAATCGTTATGCTGCGCGCCCTTTCAGGCGACATGGATGCCAATATCGGGGCTGATTTACGTTCTGACATCCGGCCAATGACCGCCAGCAGAACTTCCGTTTCCAAGGTGTTGAAAATACGCGCTGCATCCTTGGCCTTCATACCCTCGTATATCTTTACAAGGCTTTGAATGCGCTCTTCTTCTTCGGATGACTGTTTTTTCAGGAGCGATTCAATCTCCTGTTTCAATCCTTCGAGCTCTGAAAATTTCTGTTCCAGTTCGCGTTCAGCTGCCTGAAGTAGAGCTTCGCGCATCGCGAGTTCGCGTTCTTTTGACTCGATGTCCTTACGGCGTTCTGTCAAATCCTCGAACAATTCGGAGCGCATACCCGAATATTCCATCTCGGCATCCAGGTAATCGCGCCAGACATTATCATCAGCAGATGGCGGGTCACCCAGTTCGCCGGATGCGGCGCCACCTTCCGCTGCAGGCGCTTCACCGGATTCTCCCTGCCCGCCGTCTTCGCCGTCAGCGGCCGGTTCAATAGCGGCAAGACGTTCAGCCGGTGTCGGAAACACCAAATCATTGACCATAGGGTTTTCCGCTTCAGCCTGTGTCAGTTCCTGAGACTGCGCCGGCTTTACTACGTCCTGAAACAATTCACGGGAGCGAATCCCGAATGCCAGGGCCGCAAAAAACAGCAAGACCATAAATATGCGAACCTGACGCAACATAATTATGACACCTTATCCATTCTCTGGCGGCGGGCTGAACGGCGGCGCAGGGCCTCGTACAAATCGCGCTCTGCCTGGCTTTTCAATTCTGTTTCCTGACGGGCATCCTCTTCCGGAACGTATGGTTCTTCCAACAGCAGGGTTTCCTCGTCATAGTCTTCGTAATCATCTTCGTAGTCGTCGAATTCCCGGTCCTGTATGGCGAAAGACTGCTCCTTCGCGGGTTTTTTCAGCTTAAGCGGTGCTGCCGCAGGCGGTTTTTCGTGGAACGATTTTGACGGCTTGACGGCTGCGGCTGCCTGTGGCGACGGGTGGCCTACACCACCTGATTGTTCCAGCAAATCCACCAGTTCACGGTTGCGCTCAGCCAGTTTTTCCAGCCGATTGGCCAGGCTGTCGCCCGCTTCGTTCATAAAACGCAGCTCATCAGCAAGAAACTTTGCTTCATTGATCACGTCCTGAAGTTTCAGTCCCGACTGATCGGCGGAAGCCTGCATCCCCTTGATTGCGTTTTCGGCACGCGATACGGATGTCGACAAATCCTGTATCAGAAAATTCATGTCCTTGCGTCCATCGTGAAATGTTTTCAGATACACAGACAAGCGCGCGGCGTAATAGATTGTTACGCCTAGCAAAATCAAAATCGAGACATCAACCAGCAACCCTAAACTCATCAGTCGTTTTCCTCATTCACGGGGGCAATATATTTATCAATTTGAACGGCAATGTTTCCCTGTTTCTGCCCAACGGGTCCCTTGAACATCGGGAAGTCACCGCATCGCAGTTCCAGTTCGTCATCGGTAAAGGTGTTGAAGATAACGCGCGTCCCCTTCTCCCAGTTCAGCAGGTCATTCAGGCTTACGGTTTTTTCGCCTAGCACCGCCTGAAGCTGGACTTCCGTTTGATAGAGCTCCTGCGTCAAGTGGTTTTCCCAGATGGAGTCCCGTCCGAATTTTTCCCCCATGAACATCTGAAGCAGTAATTCCCGGATCGGCTCCAACGTTGCGTAAGGTATAAGGATTTCAACGCGACCGCCACGGTCCCCCATGTCCACGCGCAGACGCGCCAGTACACAGGCGTTACCGCTTTGCGTAATTGTGGCAAAACGCGGGTTGGTTTCCATACGTTCCAGCCCGAAGCTGACCGGAGACAGAGGGTCAAAGGCGGACGACAAGTCACTAAGCGCGACATGGATCATGCGTTCCACCAGTTTTGTTTCGATGGTTGTATAGGGCCGTCCCTCGACACGGATGGCCGGGGTTCCTTTCCGACCGCCGAGTAAAACATCAACGATGGAATAGATCAGCGCACTGTCAGTTACCAGAAGACCGTGGTTGTCCCATTCTTCCGCCTTGAACACGGACAGCATGGCGGGCAGCGGGATAGAATTCATGTAGTCGCCGAAACGTACGGTCGACACCTGATCCAGTGATACCTCAACGTTATCGGAGGTCAGGTTCCGCAATGAGGTAGACATCAAACGCACCAGACGGTCGAACACAATGTCCAACATCGGCAGTCGTTCATAGTTGACCATCGCGGAGTTGATCAGGGCCATCACGCCCGATGTTTCATTGCCGCCATCCAGATCGTCATCAAAACCAAGAAGAGAGTCGATTTCATCCTGGTTCAGGATACGTGTGGCTCCATCTTCCTGACCACCAAACGTTGAATCAAAATCGGGTACGGCTTCCTCGCCGCCAGCGTCGTCACCCGCGGAATCATCGTCACCGGCCATGTTTTCCCATTCGGACATCATGGCCTTTTCTTCTTCGCTCATTTGCTCGAGTTCATCCGTATCGGTATCACTCATTGAGCTTTCTCTCTTTCCTTAATATCTAACGACACTATAAGTCTTTGACCTGTATGACGCAAAAATTATGCCGAACGACAATATTATGTCTTATTGTATCAGAATTTCCTGGAATAGCACGTCCTGAACTTCCACCGGATAGGCGGCCGCGTTCACCCGCGCCAATAATTCTATCTGAAGCCTGTAAATACCCGCGGTCCCGCGCAAGTCACGCACGCGCAGTTCGCGCAAATATGTCTGGAACTGGTCAACGACGCGCGGCATCACCGCCTTAACCGCATTCAAATCCGCCTGGTTTTTTAATTCCAGTTGCACGCTCAAACGCAGGTACCTTGGCTGGCCGTCCGGTGTGTTCAGGTTGACGATAATGTCCGGTATTTCAAGGAATCGTGCGCCAACGCCGCCCTCGTCTCCATGGCCGTCACCGCCGCCATGCCCGTCATCGCCACCATGACCATCGTCATGCGATGCTTCGGCGTGTTTTTCTTCGCCGCCGCCCAGAAGTTTTTCCAGCGTGCCGGTAAAATACAAACCGCCGACAATACCGCCGATCACCAGCAAAGGCAGAACGATAAACAGAATGATTTTCTTTGCGTCGAGCCCGCCGCCTTCCTCATCATCCATATGATCAACGGCGGCCGGATCATCATCCAGCGAAGCGTTGACGCCAGCATCTTCCTTCTCATCATCTGCCATGACTTGCATCCTTATGTGTCGTTTTAACTTTCAGTATAAACCAAGCCGTCCCTCGCGTTAAGCGTGTGCATGGAAAAGACCACAAAACTGTTCACAGGGAAAATATTGCCAGCCTGAGCATAAATGTCCTCCCGAATCATAGGGTTAGGCACGTCCGGTGTCTGTGGATATGACAAGCAACCCCCTGAACTAGCTACATTCTTGATTTTGGCACGGCGTATGCAAATTCAATCTCACAGGTGGTTTCAATTTGTAGAGAAACAAGAAAGAACAATGGAAAATTCACTTTATGTTGCCCTATCCCGTCAGGTCGCTCTCAGCGAAAATATGACGATCATTTCCAACAATATCGCGAATATTAATACACCCGGATTCCGCGCACAGAACATGATTTTCGACGAATATCTTGCCGACCCGAAAGGTCTGGAAGATCCGTTGTCAATGGTTCTGGATTACGGACATTACCAAAAAACAGATGAAGGCCCGGTATCCTTGACCGGAGGTTCCTTGGACGTCGCGCTGGAGGGACCCGGCTTTCTGGGTATTCTGGCCGCAGACGGATCAACGCAATATACACGCGCGGGCAACTTTACGACCGATCAGAACGGCGTTTTGAAAAACGCGCTTGGTTATTCCGTGGCCGATGTCGGCGGCGGGGAGATCATTATTCCGCCACAGGTCAGGGAAATCAGCATTGATGAAAACGGTTATATTTCCACCGATCAGGGGGAAGCGGGCCGATTGATGGTCATTGAATTTGATAACGAGCAGCGCCTCGACCCGCAGGGAAACGGGCTTTACAAAACTGATGAGGCGGGCCGCCCAGCCGAAGACACCCGCGTTAAGCAGGGCATGCTGGAAGGATCAAATGTGCAGGGCGTTGTTGAAATGACCCGCATGATCGAAGTATCCCGCGAATATCAGGCTATCGCCCGCATGGTGCAAAACGAACATGACCGTCAACGCACGGCCATACAACGAATCCTACAAACACAAGGCTAAGTAAGGAGTAGAGGAACATGGTAACACGATCACTGGATATTGGCGCAACGGGCATGCTGGCCCAGCAGCTGAACGTCGATGTTATTTCCAACAACATCGCCAACATGACCACATCCGGATTTAAGCGCCAGCGCGCAGAATTCCACGACCTGATGTACCAGAACAAGATCCGGCCGGGATCCACATCTTCGGATGTCGGCACAATCGTTCCATCCGGTATCCAGTTCGGACTTGGTGTGAATATCGGTTCCGTGTACCGCTTACACGAACAAGGCACCATGCAAGTGACGGACAACGTCCTCGACCTTGCCATTGCCGGTAAAGGATATTTCCAGATTGCGTTGCCGAACGGTGATACCGCCTATACACGGTCCGGTGTGTTCCAGTTAAATCAGGATGGTGAAATCGTTACCGCACAGGGATACCCGATTGATCCCGGTATTACCGTTCCAGAAGATGCAGAAGAGATCATCATCAACAATTCCGGTGAAGTGCTTGTGCGCCTGCCCGGACAGGTCGCGATATCCAATGTCGGGCAGCTTCAGCTAGCCACATTCCAGAACCCGTCCGGCCTTGCCGCTATCGGGGACACGATGTTCCTTGAAACAGAAGGTTCCGGCACAGCAACTGTCGGCAACCCGGCAGAAGATGACTTTGGTGTTATTGAACAAGGATTGCTGGAAAATTCCAATGTGAACGTGGTGGAGGAGATTACCAACCTGATCGCCGCGCAGCGTTCGTATGAAATGAATTCAAACGTGATTACAACCAGCGACGAGATGCTGCAAACAATCACACAGCTTCGATAGGTTAAAGAAGGGAGCAAGAGTATGAAGAGTGGTTTTTGGACAAATATGGTTTTAGGGACAAAGGTGTTGTTATTCGCTGCCTTTATCCTAATCAGCATGGCGTTCCTGCTGGCCAGTGCCAAAGCCGCTTTGGCCGCAAACCTGAAGGACATGAGCATCGTCACGGAAAACACCCTGAAACTGGGCGATATTTTCGAAGGCCTGCAAAAAAATGCAGACTATGTTCTGGGTCCTGCCCCGCAGCCGGGTCAGGACATGGTGCTCAATGCCAATACGCTCTACCGGATTGCGGTTGCTCTTGACCTGCCGTGGCGTCCGGCCAGTTCCGCCCAACAGATTGTTGTGCGGCGTGCGGCCAGCATCGTGCCGTTCGACCGTGTGGAAGAGCGGTTGATGGATGCAGTGATTGAAGAAGGCGTGGAAAGCAATTTTAACCTGAAGCTCTTTTCACAAAAAGAGGACATCGTCCTGCCGCACGGCAACGATGAAACGGCAGAGTTGCAAAGCTTTTCCTTTAACCCGCAAACCGATACGTTCGAAGCGGTCGTGGTTGCCCCTTCTATCGACAAGCCGCTGGCGCAAATTCCGATCAGCGGCAAGATCGAACGCATGATCCAGGTTCCTGTCATGCGCGGCGCCTTACGCAATGGTGATATCATTGGCGAAACCGATATCGACTGGATCGAAATCCCGGAGCGGAAAATTCAGCATGACCTGATCATGAAGTCCGACACGCTGATCGGTATGACGCCTCGACGTTCGTTGCTTGCCGGCAAACCTGTTCTGGAAGGTGATCTGGAGCGCCCGCAAATCGTTGCACGCGGTGAGATCGTTACGGTCATTTACAAAGACGGCCCGATGCGCCTGAGCGCCAAGGGCAAGGCCCTGCAAAACGGTGCGAAAGGTGATGCCATCCGCATTTCCAATGTTAATAGCAATAAAACGTTACAAGGCTTCGTCACCAATACGAAGGAAGTCACGGTACAATAGAGGAGTATGATGAATATGACCCAGCACTATAAAAAGTTTTTCACCCTTGGGACCAGCGTTGTCGCGATTATGAGCCTTGGAGCATGCGGAACGGCAGACCGTCTGGCCAATGTCGGAAAGCCACCAGCACAATCGCAAATCGTGAACCCGGTAACCGACCCGAATTATAACGTGGTCAGCATGCCGATGCCTGCCCCACAGCCGGAAATCAAAGAAAACAATTCCCTGTGGTCGGCCAGCCGCCAGACTTTCTTCGAAGACCAGCGCGCAGCCGAAGTCGGTGACATCCTGACTGTCATGATCGACATTGAAGACGAGGCGCAGCTGGACAACGAGACAGAACGCACACGCGACAACGGTGAAGGTGCACAAATGGGCAGCCTTTTAGGATATGAGGGCAGTCTTGCCGATATCCTGCCTGAAGCTATTGATCCGACCAGCCTTGCTAACCTGAGTTCCACGTCCAACAGTTCGGGACAAGGGAGCATCGACAGGGAAGAAGAAATCAATCTGGAAATGGCAGCGACCATCACGCAGGTTCTTCCGAACGGGAATTTCGTGATTTACGGCAAGCAGGAAGTGCGTGTGAACTTCGAAAACCGCATTCTGCAAATCGCCGGCGTTATCAGACCGGAGGACATCACCACGCAGAACACTATTTCACATGAGAAAATTGCGGAAGCACGTGTTTCCTACGGCGGTGAAGGGCACATCACAGACGTGCAGCAGCCGCGTTACGGACAGCAGGTCTATGACATCCTGTTCCCGTTCTAAACCCCGCTCCTATCAAACAGACAATAAAACGACAGCCGCAAAAGCGGCTGTTTTTTCTTTGCCCTGTCCCAAGTCTCAGGGACGCAGGAAAAATTGTTAATCGTCGCGGTGGGTTTTTTCCATGCGCTCGTGGCGTTCCTGTGCTTCCAGGCTCAGGGTCGCGACAGGACGGGCTTCGAGACGGGCAACGCCAATCGGTTCCCCCGTTTCTTCGCAATAGCCGTATTCGTCGTCATCAATGCGTTCCAGAGCGGAGTTGATTTTGGAAATCAGCTTGCGTTCGCGGTCACGTGTGCGCAGTTCCAGTGCATGATCTGTTTCAGCCGAGGCACGATCCGCGAGGTCAGGCTTTTGCAGTTCCGTTTCCTGCAGGGTGTGGGCGATAGTTTCCGATGATTCTTTCAACAATTCTGAACGCCATTTGATGAGTTTCTGGCGGAAATACTCCAGCATCACAGGGTTCATATAATCGCCCTTGTCCTTGGCCGGGTTGTAATCTGTTGGAACTATTACACTTTTTTCGTTAGCCATAATATACTTTTGCCTCTTGCCGCATATTGTTGCCCAAAATGAAAAAAGACTATAAGCGCAAGGCCTTACGCTGACAAGACAGAAATGAGGGGATGGCTAAAGTTAGGATTTTGCGTCGATTGCTTTACGAATTTTCGCAATTTCGACCTGCGCACGCAGGTCAATCTCGTCCAAAATGGATGTCAGAGCAGGATCGGCCACCTTTTCGCGGTGTGATGCCACGACATCGGCGATATCAATGCAATGTCCCA
>JAUHXT010000075.1 GCA_030426925.1 Alphaproteobacteria bacterium
AGACTTCACCCATAATCATAAAGGTCGCGTGGCGTTTGTCCCAGCATTCACCGATATTCGGGCAGCCCGCTTCCTCACACACGGTGGAGAGTTTCAGGCCCTTCACCAGGTCGTGCGTTTCCTTGTAAATTTTGCTTTGAGGGGCTTTGACACGGATCCAGTCCGGCTTCTTGCCCATGGGGCGGTCCGGGTTCTTCTGCTTTTCTCTGTGCCGCCTGGCGCGGTCCAATAGCTCAGGATTGTATGTCATAGCTTTTCCAATATAGCGTTACGGCCAGCGAATATCCAGCTGCATGCCGTCATAAGCGGGTTTATAGCCTTCCGGCAGCTCCGAACGCAAGGTCTGATAATCCATGGTCGGCGGCATATGGGTTAAAATCACCTCTTTTGCGCCGATTTGTTCGTTCACCCTGTAGATTTCGCTTAAATCCGCATGGACGGGGTTGTCCGGATTATTGTAGCCCGCGCAGTCGGCGACCCATGTTTCAACGCCTTTCAGTGTCTGTATGGCCGCGTCATCCAGCCTTTTGAAATCAACGGAGTAGCCGAGATTGCCAAAGCGCAGGCCGACGGAAGACAGGGTCGTGTGGTCCAGTTCATAAGTGGTGAACGCGATGTCCCCTATTGTGTAATCAGAGCCGTAGTCCAGTTCATGGGCATCACACACGGCGGGATAGAAGCCGTTATCGCGATCCTGAAACATATAATCGTAGCGGCAAGCCAGATTGTCGATCGTTTTGCGGTTGCTGTAGATATTGAATTTGCGCTTCGTAATGCGTTGCAGGAAGCGCAGTTCATCAATGCCTGAGACGTGATCGGAATGCTCGTGCGTGTAGATGACGCCTTCCGGGACGCTTAAATCTTCGCGGTTGAACTGTTGCAGGAAATCCGGGCCGGTATCAACGATCAGTGTGCTTTGATCCGTTACCACCGCAACCGAGCAGCGCATGCGCCGGTTTTTCGGTTCACCCGGGTCGCAGTCGACCCAGCGGTTGGTGATGAGGGGCGATCCGCCGGCAGCGCCGCAGCCCAGTATGATAAGTTTTCCGTTCATGCCGCCGCCTTATCAAACAAAGTAAAAAAGTTTTGTTTTGTGTGTGTTGCGATCACTTCTTCAGAAACTTCTTTCAGCGCGGCGACGAAGCGCCCGGTGTGCTGTACATACGCCGGTTCATTGGTTTTTCCGCGGAACGGTTCGGGGGCCAGGAACGGTGCATCGGTTTCCACGAGTATACGGTCGAGCGGGACAGTTTTTGCGATGTCCTGTAATTCCGTGGATTTTTTAAACGTGACGATGCCGGAAAAGGATATGTAGAAACCGAATTCCAGCGCGTCTTCCGCCAGTTTGGGACCGGAGGAAAAACAGTGCATGACGCCTTTTAGGTTTGTGCCCTCACCTTCTTCACGGATGATGCGGATGATGTCTTCGTCAGCATCGCGGGCGTGAACAACCAGCGGTAATCTGGTTTCAATGCAGGCCTGTATATGTTTCCTGAATGACGCTGCCTGATCTTCCGGCGTGGAATAGTTGTAATAGTAATCGAGGCCGGATTCTCCTATTCCCACGATCTTTGGGTAGCTGTTCGCGATTTTGACGATGTCGGCTTTGCTCAGTGCTTTTTCGCCATCCTTGCTGGCATCGTGCGGGTGTGTGCCGACGGTGCACCAGACATTGTCATTGTCCTGAGTGATGGACAGAAGCTCGTCCATTTCTTCGGCTATGCGGCAGCAGATGGTTAGCATGCCGTCGACCCCTGCATCCTTTGCGCGGGACACAAGGTCAGAGGGAGCCCCTGCCCCTTTGATATTGGTGTGGTTTAAATGGCAATGGCTGTCGATCCACATGGCGATTACGCCACCTTTTCTTCTTTTTCCTGCAGACGCGGGTACACGCCTTCCGGCGCGGGTAAAGTGGTTCCGGATTTCAGCGCGTATTCCTTCGCGACATGCGCAAAATCGCGTTCACTTTCCGGCACGGCCAGTTGATCCAGGATTTTCCCGGATGATTCCGGCATTACGGGCTGAACGAATATGGCCAGGCAGCGGATGGTTTCGGCGAGTACATAAAGGACGGTTGCCATGCGCGGCGGGTCTTCTTTTTTCAATGTCCAGGGGGCTTGCGCATCGACGTAACCATTACCGGAATCCACAAGTTTCCAGATATGTTCAAGAACCCGGTTAAACCGGAATTGCGCCGCTTCATCCCGCAGTTTGGGCAATAACTCCTCGTACGCGGTTTTGAACAGGGCTTCGTCTTCGGCCGTGAAATCCCCATGGTCCGGCACTTTACCGTCGCAGTTTTTGGCGATCATGGACAAGGTGCGCTGCGCCAGGTTGCCAAGGCCGTTGGCAAGGTCTGAGTTGATACGGCGGATGGCGTGACCTTCGGAGAAGTTACCGTCCTGCCCGTGGCTGACTTCGCGCATTAACAGGTAACGTGTCTGGTCGAGGCCGAACATATCAATCAAATCATAGGGCGAAATAACATTGCCGACGGATTTGGACATTTTCTGGCCTTCAACATTGATGAAGCCGTGGGCGAAGACCTGTTTCGGTAATTCCAGCCCGGCAGACATCAGGAAGGCCGGCCAGTAAACGCAGTGGAAGCGGATAATGTCTTTTCCAATCACATGATGGTCGGCGGGCCAGTATTTTTTATAGCTGTCGCTGTCTTTGTCCGGATAGCCAACGCCGGTGATATAGTTGGTCAGCGCGTCCAGCCAGACATACATGACGTGTTTTTCATCGCCGGGAACCGGTACGCCCCAGCTGAAATTGGTACGGGAAATCGAGAGGTCGGTGAGACCGCCTTTGACGAAGGAGATGACTTCGTTTCGGCGCGATTCCGGTGCAATGAATTCCGGGTGCTCTTCATAGAATTCAAGCAGCTTGTCAGTATATGCCGATAACCTGAAGAAATAACTGGGTTCTTCGACCCATTCGACGGGTGTGCCGTTGACGGTATATTTGACCCCGTCTTCACCAACGCGTAATTCGTCTTCGGTGAAAAAGCCTTCTTCCCGGATGGAATACCAGCCTTCGTATTTGCCAAGGAAAATATCGTCCGGGTTATTTTCCTTGATCGAATTCCAGATGGCCTGCGATGCCTTGTAATGGCGTTCTTCGGTCGTGCGGATGAAATCGTCGAAGGAACTGTCAAGCTTTTTGCCCATATCGACGAATTCCTGCGCTATTTTATCGCAGAATGAGCGGGGTTCCATATTGTTGGCTTCCGCCGTCTTTGCAACTTTTTGCCCATGTTCGTCGGTGCCGGTGAGGAACATGACGTCGTAACCGTCCAAGCGTTTAAAACGCGCCATGACATCGGTCAGGATTTGTTCATAGGCATGTCCGAGGTGCGGAGATCCGTTCACATAGGAAATTGCTGTCGTGATATAAAATGGCGTTTTGTCAGTCATTCTTTTTTTCTTCAAATATTTTTTGTTCTTTGTTCTTTTGCACGTTGTCCCAATCAAATAATCGACCGTTCATGGCTACATATACGCCGTGAGGCTGCGTGGATAAAGCCATAATCGCCGCGCCCATGTTAAAAGCCGCGTCAGATGCGTCTTCACTGGCCGGTATCATGGCTCCTACCAGCACTATGGTTTTCTCAAGCTTTTTCCTGCCCAGATATTGCGCGGTTTCGCTCATCGTATCTGTGCCGTGCGTGATCAGTATTTTTTCTTCGTTTGCGTTTCGGCAAGCATTCCAGAGCTTTTCGCGGTCTTCATCCTGTATAGCCCTGCTATCCATAGCAAAAACAGACTCTATATTATATGAAAAATTTACGCGGCCGTTTTCGATTAACCCGGGGATGTCCGAATGGTATTCCGGATCGTGATCTTCCGGGTCGGCATAGCCGTCGATTGTACCGCCTGTTGTAAGAATTTTTATAGACATGCCCTAGCCGATATAAGAAAAAGCGCCCAACACGGCCTGACGCTTGTCCAGATGGCTGTGCGAGAACTTGTCAAAGTGCGCTTTCAGGTTTTCACAGATTTTGACCCAGTCTTCAAGGGAATAATGGGAGAGCATGTTGCGTAAAGCCTTGTGATCCAGCGGCGCTTCGAGGGCGATTTCATTGCGGGCCTTGGCGAACAATAATGTTTCCGCCGTCCATACCAGCACTTGCGAGAACATGTTGTAAGCTCTTTCCTGCCCCGGACGGCCGAGGGATTCTGCAAGGCGGTGGATTTGCGGCCAGTCCCAGTTTTCCCAGTTATCAAGGACTTCCAGAACATTGTGCAGACCATCCTGTCCGCCTTCTTCCATCAGGTCTATGGCGCGGCCGATGCTGCCTTCGGCCATGGCGGCGACAGAGTTTAAATCAGTGGCCGGTTCCTGCGGGTATTGCTGTTTCAGCAGGTCAACGACCGTATCCGTTTTCAAAGGCGTGAAGGTGATTAGGCGGCAACGCGAGCGGATGGTCGGGATCATCGCCCCTACCCTGTGGCACACGAGGATCAGCAGTGTATGGGCCGGCGGTTCTTCCAGTATTTTCAAAATTGCGTTCTGGGCGCTGCGGGTCATGGTGTCTGCATCATTGACGATGACGACGCGCCAGCCGCCGTCGGATGACGTCATGCGCAGGAACGGTGCAACCTTGCGCACCGTTTCAATGTCCATGGAATTTTTTGGCTGCCCCTTACGCTCATCAATCGGGCGTTCCAGTCCCAGGAAATCTGGATGTCCTCCGGAAGCGACCTTGCGGAACACAGGATCGTCGGGCGCTACATACAAGCTGTCCAGTGTTGCCGGGGCTTCATCGGCGAACATGCTGTCCTGATTGGGGTCGGGTATCCCCTTTTTCAAAAGCGCGCGGGCAAGACGGTAGCCGAAGGTGGATTTGCCCACCCCTTTTGGTCCGCCAAGGATCAGGGCGTGCGGCATGTTGTCGTTGTTGATGAGATCCAGGATATACGGCTCTATTTCTTCGTGGCCTGTGAAATCCGGATTTAGCTGCGGCTGCGGCAGAGTACCGTCTTCGGCTTCTTCTATGAAGCCTGCATCTTCATCATCGTCCAGTAAGTCTTCAAACACGGTTCATATGCTCCAGCGCTATACGCTCTATCTCGTCGGCGATTTCGCCCGGTTCACGCATGGCATCAATGATAACACAGCGTTCAGCGTATTTTCCGGCAATCGTCAAAAACCCCTGCCGGACCTGTTCATAAAATTCTTCGTCCTGTTCGTCGTAATGGTCGCGAATACCGCGTTCCCGCACCCGTTTTAACCCTTCCTCAGCCGGTAGATCGAGAATGAAGGTCAGATCGGGGATGACATCGTCTGTGGCATGTTCGATCAGGATATCGATGAAGGCCTCGGGCTGTTTCTGGACTATGCCCTGATACACCCATGTTGAATCCGTAAAGCGATCGCAGACCACAGTTTTCCCGCCCATGAGCGAGGGACGTATCAAATGGTCGACATGCATGGCACGTCCGGCGGAAATCAGCATGACTTCTGCTTGCGGGTTCCAGCTATGCCCTAGTTCAGGGTCGCTTAACAATCCGCGGATTTTTTCGGCGTGGGGCGTGCCGCCCGGTTCACGGGTTTGCACGACGTCCTGCCCTTTTTGTTTCAGGCGTTCGCAAAGCTGTGCGATCTGGGTTGTTTTGCCAACGCCTTCGCCGCCTTCAAAGGTAATGAAAAATCCATTTGTCATAGGATTACAGGCTAGTCTTTTTTGATCAGGCCGCCAATGCTCTTTTTCCCTTTGGCTACCAGTTTTTCAAAAAAGCCGAGCTCTTCGACCGCATTCGCTGTCAGGAGGTCATAGTCCAGCGGTTCCTGCCCCGGGATGGTAATCTGAAGCTTGCCGATCCGCTGACCGGCCTGAACCGGCGCGATGAACGGTTTTGTATAGATTGCTTCGACTTTCAACTGATCGCGGGAAAGTTTGGGCAGCGTGACCAGAACATCTTCATCGACTGCCAGCGGCACTGTCAGCGCTTTACCCATTTCAACGGGCGCGGTTTCAACGACTTCACCTTTGCTGAATACCTTGATGTTTTCAAAGCCGTTCAGGCCCCATGAAAACAGGCGGGCGGATTCATCGGCCCGTTCCTGCTGGCTGGCAAGACCGTTGACGACCATAATCGCCCGCCGCCCGTCCTTTTTACCCGACCCTATCAGACCGTAACCGGCGGCTTCCGTATGGCCTGTTTTAATCCCGTCGGCACCGATATCACGGTAGAGAAGCGGGTTACGGTTGCCTTGCTTGATGCCTGCATATTCAAATTCCAGTTCGGAATAGTAGGAATAGTATTCCGGGAAGTCCCGGATTAACGCTTTTGCTAAAATCGCAAGGTCTTTGGCGGTTGAATAATGATTGTCATCAGGCCAGCCGCTGGCGTTGACAAAATTGCTGTTTTCCATGCCCAGAGATTTGGCCTTGCGGGTCATGGCTATGGCGAAAGTTTCTTCGCTGCCCGCCAGTCCTTCGGCCAGAACAATCGTTGCGTCATTGCCGGATTGTACGATGACGCCACGGATCAGGTCTTCCACGCGCACCTTGTCGCCGACCTTTACGAACATCTTGGAGCCACCCATTTTCCAGGCTTTTTCGCTGACCTGAAATTCGGTGTCTTTTGTGATTTTGCCTGTCTTCATGGCGTCAAACACCATGTACATGGTCATGACCTTGCTCATGGACGAGGTCGGCATGCGTTGGTCTTCGTTTTTGGCGAATAGAATCTGTCCGGTATCGAAATCGATGATATAAGCCTGTTTCGCAGCCGTGTCGCCCAGCGGCGATGCCTGTACAGGGGAGATAAATAAGACTGCGAGAATGGAAAAGAGGAAAATGCGATAGATCATGGATGCAGTGAAACACACCTGTAAAAGGCAGGTCAATCTCTATTCTTGCATTAATGCTCTGTTACGATTTTTGCTTCACTTTTTCCGGCAGAAATCACGCTTGTCAGTGCACGGTCTGCCTGTTCCGGGTTATCGTAAGGCCCAAGGCGTACACGATAAAACGGCCGGTCGTTTACGCGGGCCAGGTATACCCTGGAAGGGCCAATGGTTTCTAATTGGCGGGCCAGTGCAAGGGCGTTGTTTTCCTGGGAGAAAGCCCCTGCCTGAACGAACACTTTTTTGCTGCTTGGCTGTGTCGAGGCCGGTTGGTGTATGGCCTGTTGGATCGGGGCTGGTGACGGTGCGGCTATTGCGGCTGTATCAAAGGTAATATCGTCGATGATGGGTTGCGGTCTTGCCGGTGCATGTGCGGGTACTGGCGCGACAGGGCGCGGGGAGGGTGATGTCTTCGCATAGCGGACAGGCGCTGCAACGCGGCTTTGGTTCAGGGCGATTTCAGTGCCCCTTGTATCCATACCCATGCGGGCGGCCTGCGCAATTTTTTTGCTTTCTTCGGGCAGAACGTCAACACGTACGCGCGCCGTTCCATTATTTTTGAATCCCAGGAGTTCCGCCCCACGCTGGGATACGTCGATCAGGCGGTTGTGGGCATAAGGCCCACGGTCGTTAATGCGAAGAATGATGGATTTGCCGTTATCGAGGTTTGTGACGCGCACTAGTGAAGGCATTTGCAGCGTTTTGTGGGCGGCGGTCAGTTCGTATTTATCAAAGATTTCACCATTGGCTGTTTGTTTGCCGTGGAAATTGGGGCCGTACCAGGATGCAATTCCTGTTTCAGAATAGCTGTAGCTTTCCTGCGGGTAGTAGCGCCGTCCCTTGATCTTATAGGGGGTGCCGACCTTGAAGGTTCCCTTGCTTTCAGGGGTGTCGGTCGGCAGGCTCAGCTGTTTCGCCAGATGGGCGGCATAACGCGTCTCGGAACAGGCCCCAAGAGCAAAGACAGCCGCTATTAAAAGCAAATGTGCAAAGCGCATCGTTTTATCCTTATTCAGCAATACTTTACTGGGCTATAGCATCGGCGAGAAGACCGACAGAGGTAGCAAAATACGTCGACTTGTTCCAAGCCATGATCGTATTGTAATTATTATACACTAAAAAGGTCTCTCCTGCCAGCCCATCCGGCGCCACCAGTGACGCCGTGATGTTATCGGACGGCAGTTCACTACCGTCGATTGCGGTAATACCTTGAGATTTCCAGAAAGACAATGGTTTTTTCACGTCCCGGCCTTCAAGACTTTTAGGGAATTCGGCCGGTACGCGTACGGCGCGTCCCCAGCGCTGGCCCGGTGTCCAGCCGTTTTTGCGCAAATAATTGGCGGATGACGCGAAGACGTCCTTTTCAGTGCCCCATATATCGCGGCGGCCATCACCGTTTTCGTCAACGGCATAGGCGTTGAAGCTGGAGGGCATGAACTGGTTTTGTCCCATGGCACCGGCCCATGAGCCTTTCATGGACGCAGCGCTTACGTGACCCGCATCAATGATTTTGAGAGCATTCATCAGCTCTTTTTTGAAGAACTCGGCGCGGCGGCCTTCCCAGGCCAGTGTGGCGAGTGCAGGCACAACCTTGAAACCGCCGGTGTTTGAGCCAAAATTCGTTTCGATACCCCAAAGTGCCACAAGATATTGCGGGGCGACGCCGTATTTTTGGGAGACTTCGTTCAGTTCACGGCCATAGGCCTGCATCATTTCGCGACCGGTTTTAATGCGTGTGGGATTCACGATCATCTCGCGGTACTGGGTGAAGGTTTTTTTCCATTCAGGCTGTTTGCGGTCGAGGTCGATGACCTTCTGGATGGGCTGGATACCGTTCAGGGCGGCGTTGATGGTGCCGTCCGAGATGCCTTGCGTACGGGCCTCGCTTTTTGTGTTTTCAAGCCATGTGGAAAATGAAGTCTCGGTTGCCATGACTGGTGAAGACAGAAATACAGTTATTCCAAAAAGATATAGTGTTTTCCTGATGTTATG